>NZ_JBJDNK010000004.1:0-441759 GCF_044900175.1 Pseudomonas sp. NPDC088444 | reverse complement strand
GGGAAACTCGCTCGTCGCGAAGGCACCGATCTCTTCCTGAAGAGCGGCGTGCGCGCTATCGAATCGAAGTGCAACATTGAAGCAGCACCTGGTATCCACGGTCAGCGCCGCGGCCGCCAGTCCGACTACGGTACTCAATTGCGTGAAAAGCAAAAGGTCCGTCGTATTTATGGTGTTCTTGAGCGTCAGTTCAGCGGTTACTACAAGCAAGCTGCCAGCAAGAAAGGCGCTACTGGTGAGAACCTGCTGCAATTGCTCGAATGCCGTCTGGACAACGTTGTATACCGCATGGGCTTTGGTTCGACTCGTGCCGAATCGCGCCAGCTGGTATCGCACAAGTCGGTTAGCGTGAACGGCAAAACCGTTAACGTTCCGTCTTACCAGGTTCGTGCTGGTGACGTCGTTGCTATTCGCGAAAAAGCGAAGAACCAACTGCGTATTGTCCAGGCACTCGATCTGTGTGCCCAACGTGGCCGCGTAGAATGGGTAGAAGTAGACACTGAGAAAAAATCTGGCGTGTTCAAAAGCGTTCCAGCTCGCAGTGATCTGTCCGCCGACATCAACGAAAGCCTGATTGTCGAGCTCTACTCCAAGTAAGGGCTAGAAAATAGGTGCATCCATGCAGATTTCGGTAAATGAGTTTCTGACACCTCGTCACATTGATGTGCAGGTAGTCAGTCCAACCCGCGCCAAGATCACTCTCGAGCCTCTCGAGCGTGGTTTTGGCCATACCCTGGGCAACGCGCTGCGCCGCATCCTGTTGTCCTCCATGCCTGGCTGTGCAGTAGTCGAGGCCGAGATTGACGGTGTACTCCATGAGTACAGTGCAATCGAAGGTGTACAGGAAGACGTCATTGAAATCCTGTTGAACCTGAAAGGCCTGGCTATCAAACTGCACGGTCGAGACGAAGTTACGCTGACCTTGTCGAAGAAGGGTTCGGGGGTGGTTACCGCTGCCGATATTCAGCTGGATCATGATGTCGAGATCGTTAACCCCGATCACGTAATCGCTAACCTGGCGTCGAATGGCGCCCTGAACATGAAGCTCGTTGTAGCTCGTGGTCGCGGTTATGAACCAGCAGACTCGCGTCAAAGCGATGAAGATGAAAGCCGCAGCATTGGTCGCTTGCAGCTGGATTCTTCGTTCAGCCCGGTTCGCCGTATCGCCTACGTGGTGGAAAACGCCCGTGTCGAACAGCGTACCAACCTGGACAAACTGGTTATCGATCTGGAAACCAACGGTACTCTGGATCCTGAAGAGGCTATCCGCCGCGCTGCAACCATCCTGCAACAGCAGTTGGCTGCGTTCGTCGACCTCAAAGGTGATAGCGAACCTGTGGTGGTCGAGCAGGAAGACGAGATTGATCCAATCCTGCTTCGTCCGGTTGACGATTTGGAACTGACCGTACGTTCGGCCAACTGCCTTAAGGCGGAGAACATTTACTACATCGGTGATCTGATTCAGCGCACTGAAGTGGAACTGTTGAAGACTCCGAACCTGGGCAAGAAATCCTTGACTGAAATCAAGGACGTTCTGGCTTCTCGTGGTCTCTCCCTCGGCATGCGCCTCGACAACTGGCCGCCTGCAAGTCTTAAGAATGAACCATGCGTCATCGTAAAAGTGGACGTCACCTGAGCCGTACCAGCTCTCACCGTAAGGCCATGTTCCAAAACATGGCGGTGTCGCTGTTCGAGCACGAGCTGATCAAAACTACTCTGCCGAAAGCCAAAGAACTGCGCCGCGTCGCCGAGCCGCTGATCACTCTGGCTAAAAACGACAGCGTTGCTAACCGCCGTCTGGCTTTCGACCGTACTCGTTCGAAAGAAGCCGTTGGTAAGCTGTTCAACGATCTGGGCAAGCGTTATGCAACCCGTGAAGGTGGCTACCTGCGTATCCTGAAGTGCGGTTTCCGCGCTGGCGACAACGCGCCAATGGCGTACGTCGAACTGGTTGATCGTCCAGTCGGTGGCTCGGTAGAAGCTGCTGAATAAGACGTCAGTCTTTACAAAAAACCGGGCCTAGTGCCCGGTTTTTTGTTTTTGGCATTTTGCTGAATACAACACGTTATCAATTGAACTACGTGAACATTGCGCTGATCGCGAGTGATAAACAGAACTCTCCTCATTTAGCAGCATTTTCGATATAAGATGTCAGAAAATAGCGGTTTTTCTTCGTTTTTCTGCCTCTGAGAAGATGACCTCAAGCAGATGTTGGTTCAAACTATTGTCTTTCACGAAGGAGATTCACGGCGATGCAAGGCCACCCGGACGTCATCGATTACCTCAACACGCTGCTGACCGGCGAGCTGGCTGCGCGCGACCAATATTTCATCCACTCTCGGATGTATGAAGATTGGGGTTTCAGCAAACTGTATGAGCGTATCAACCACGAGATGGAAGAAGAGGCGCAGCACGCCGATGCACTGATGCGCCGGATTCTGATGCTTGAGGGCACGCCCCGTATGCGTCCGGACGATCTGGATGTGGGCACAACGGTTCCCGAGATGCTTGCCAGTGATCTTCGCCTTGAATACAAGGTTCGCGCAGCGCTCTGTAAAGGCATCGCGCTTTGCGAGCAGCACAAGGATTACATCAGTCGCGACATTCTGCGCCTGCAGTTGGCCGACACCGAGGAAGATCACACCTATTGGCTCGAAAAGCAGATGGGTCTGATCAAGTCCGTTGGCCTGGAAAACTACCTGCAATCGCAGTTCTGATTTCGACTTAATAAAAAGCCCCTGTCATTTCCGTTATGGCAGGGGCTTTTTATTATCTAAGTCATGATCACGCCATTAGGCTCGATCACGCTCCAGCAGCGGTTTAAGGTAATGCCCAGTGTAGGACTGTTTCATTTCCGCGACCTGCTCTGGCGTCCCAGTGGCGATGATCTGACCGCCCTTTGAGCCGCCTTCCGGCCCTAGGTCTACCAGCCAGTCAGCCGTCTTGATCACGTCTAGATTGTGCTCGATGACGACCACGGTATTGCCGTGATCACGCAAGCGATGCAACACGTCCAGCAATTGCTGAATATCGGCAAAGTGCAAACCGGTGGTGGGTTCATCGAGAATATACAGCGTCTTGCCAGTATCCCGTTTCGAGAGTTCACGGGAGAGTTTTACCCGTTGAGCCTCGCCGCCTGACAGTGTTGTCGCCGATTGCCCCAGCTTGATGTAGGAAAGCCCTACATCCATGAGTGTCTGAAGCTTACGTGCCAAAGCTGGTACTGCATCGAAGAAGGCGCGCGCCTCTTCAATCGTCATCTCCAGCACCTCATGGATGCTCTTGCCTTTGTATTTGATCTCCAGAGTTTCCCGGTTATAGCGTTTGCTCTTGCACACGTCGCAAGGCACGTAAATGTCTGGCAGGAAGTGCATTTCGACCTTGATCAGACCGTCGCCTTGGCATGCTTCGCAGCGCCCGCCCTTTACGTTGAACGAGAACCGACCTGGGCCGTAACCCCGAGATCGCGATTCAGGCACACCTGAGAACAGCTCGCGGATAGGCGTGAACAGTCCGGTATAGGTCGCTGGGTTCGAGCGGGGTGTGCGGCCAATTGGGCTTTGGTCGATATCAACGACTTTGTCCAGGTGCTGCAGGCCGTCGATGCTGTCGTGAGTTGCGGCTTCAAGTGTCGTTGCGCCGTTCAGTGCCGTTGCGCTGAGCGGGAACAACGTGTTGTTGATCAGTGTCGATTTGCCAGAGCCCGAGACGCCTGTAACGCACGTCAACAGGCCAATTGGAATTTCCAGATCCACGTTGCGCAAGTTGTTTCCGCGGGCGCCTTTGAGTTTTAGCGAGAGTTTCTTATTGCGTGGGGTGCGGTTGGCGGGCACCTCGATCTTCACGCGACCAGACAGGTATTTGCCCGTCAGTGACTCTGGATGTGCCATGACTTCCTGCGGTGTCCCCTCGGCAACGATGCTGCCCCCATGGACGCCAGCGCCTGGCCCGATGTCGACCACGTAGTCCGCCAGACGAATTGCATCCTCGTCGTGCTCGACCACGATTACCGTGTTGCCGATGTCGCGCAGGTGACGAAGGGTGTCGAGCAGTCGGTCGTTGTCGCGCTGGTGCAGGCCGATGGAGGGTTCGTCGAGAATGTACATCACACCGACCAGACCAGCACCGATCTGGCTGGCCAGGCGGATGCGTTGCGCTTCACCGCCGGACAGCGTGTCCGCGCTGCGATCCAGCGTCAGGTAATCCAGGCCCACATTGACCAGGAACTGCAAGCGCTCGCGGATTTCCTTGAGAATCTTGTCGGCAATCTCACCGCGTCGACCGGTGAGCTTGAGATCACCGAAATAATCCGTGGCATCGCCAATGGGCAGGCTGGTTACGGCGGGTAGCGTCTTGTCGCCGACCCACACGTGGCGTGCCTCGCGCCGCAGGCGAGTGCCGCGGCAATCAGGGCATGGCTGGGTGCTGAGGAATTTGGCCAATTCTTCACGAACGGTCGCTGACTCGGTTTCGCGATAACGGCGCTCCAGATTCGGCACGATGCCTTCGAAGGGGTGAGCCCGCTTCACGATATCGCCACGATCGTTCAGGTAGCGGAAGTCGACGTTCTGATTGCCGCTGCCGTTGAGCAGAATTTTCTGCTGCTCGGCTGGTAGCTCCTTGAACGGTACTTCCAGGCTGAAGCCATAATGCTGGGCCAGCGAGCCCAACATCTGAAAGTAGTACACGTTGCGCCGATCCCAGCCACGTATTGCGCCTTCAGCCAGCGTCAGATCCGCATTGACGAGCCGTTTGGCATCGAAGAACTGCTTCACACCCAAGCCGTCGCACGTCGGGCAGGCACCTGCCGGGTTGTTGAACGAGAACAGCTTCGGCTCCAACTCACTGATCGCGTGGCCGCAGATCGGGCACGCGAAGCGCGCCGAGAAAATCATCTCTTCGCCCGGTTCGTCGTCCATCGGCGCGACCAGCGCAATGCCATCGGCCAGTTTCAGGGCAGTTTCGAAGGACTCGGCCAGACGCTGCTGCAAATCGCCACGCACCTTGAAACGGTCGACCACAACGTCGATCGAGTGCTTCTTCTGTTTATCGAGTTTTGGCAGCTCGTCCAGTTCGCAGAGTGTGCCGTCGACCCGTGCGCGGACGAAACCTTGAGCGCGCAGTTCCTCAAACACGGCCAGATGTTCACCTTTGCGTTCGCGCACCACGGGCGCCAGCAGCATCAGTTTGCGACCTTCGGGTTCGGCCAACACCAGATCGACCATCTGACTGACGGTCTGAGCCTCCAACGGGATGTCATGATCCGGGCAGCGGGGTGTACCCACGCGGGCATACAGCAGACGCAGGTAGTCATAGATCTCAGTGATCGTTCCGACCGTCGAGCGCGGGTTGTGCGATGTCGATTTCTGCTCGATGGAGATAGCAGGCGACAAGCCTTCGATGGTGTCAACGTCCGGCTTTTCCATCATCGACAGAAACTGCCGGGCGTACGCCGAAAGAGATTCGACATAGCGGCGCTGACCTTCGGCGTACAGAGTGTCGAACGCCAGCGAGGATTTGCCGGACCCGGAAAGCCCGGTAATCACGATCAGCTTGTCGCGTGGCAGGGTAAGGTCAATGTTCTTAAGGTTGTGGGTTCGAGCCCCACGAATCAGGATCTTGTCCAAGGTGGCCTCGCACGGCGGGCGTAAAACGCAGGAGTATACGGCCAAATACTGGATGGATGCACACTATTGAGATGTACGATGCCTCACCGGGGAAAAAGAAAATTCCTGCGATACGCGGCAAAGCGTCGTATGTGCTGTACATCGATGGGACTGGTAGAATCGCCGCCGGTTCACATGAGGTTCTTCCATGCACGATTCTCACAGCGAGCGCATGAGTGGCAGCGAAACCCGCGCGGCGGGCGGTCTGGCGCTGGTGTTCGCGTTCCGTATGCTGGGCATGTTCATGGTGCTGCCGGTTCTGGCCACCTACGGCATGGACCTGGCTGGCGCAAGCCCTGCACTGATTGGCCTGGCCATTGGCGCATACGGCCTGACTCAAGCCGTTCTGCAAATTCCGTTCGGCATCATTTCCGATCGTATCGGCCGTCGACCGGTGATTTACCTTGGGCTGGTGATATTCGCTTTGGGCAGTGTGTTGGCCGCGCAGTCGACCTCGATCTGGGGTGTCATAGCGGGGCGCATTCTGCAAGGCGCTGGTGCGATTTCCGCAGCGGTGATGGCGTTGTTGTCTGACCTGACCCGCGAACAGCACCGGACGAAAGCGATGGCCATGATCGGTATGACCATTGGCGTGTCTTTCGCCGTTGCGATGGTTGTCGGTCCAATCCTGACCAGCGCGTTCGGTCTGTCCGGTCTGTTCCTCGCCACCGGTGGCATGGCACTGATCGGCATCCTGATCATCGCGTTCGTCGTGCCCAAATCCACCGTGACGTTGCAGCACCGCGAATCCGGCCTGGCAAAGCAGGCGTTGGGGGCGACGCTTCGTCATCCAGACCTGTTGCGTCTGGATCTGGGCATTTTCGCGTTGCACGCCATGCTCATGTCCAGCTTCGTTGCGTTGCCACTGGCACTGGTCGAAAAGGCTGGCCTGCCAAAAGAACAGCATTGGTGGGTCTATCTGACTGCTTTGCTGATCTCTTTCTTCGCGATGATTCCGTTCATCATTTATGGCGAAAAGAAACGCCAGATGAAGCGTATCCTGCTCGGCGCTGTGCTGGTGTTGATGCTCACCGAGCTGTTTTTCTGGGAGTTCGGTAATACGCTTCGGGCACTCGTTATCGGTACGGTCGTCTTCTTTACGGCCTTCAACCTGCTGGAAGCGTCGTTGCCTTCATTGATCAGCAAGGTGTCCCCGGCAGGCGGCAAGGGCACGGCGATGGGGATCTACTCCACTAGCCAGTTCCTCGGCTCCGCGGCGGGTGGCATCCTCGGCGGCTGGCTGTTTCAGCACGGCGGGCTGGATGTGGTGTTCCTCGGCGGTGCGGCACTGGCCGCCATCTGGCTGGCATTTGCTGTTACCATGCGCGAACCTCCGTACGTGACCAGCCTTCGCCTGCCGTTGTCGCCCGAGGCTCAACGCGACACTGGCCTGGCCGATCGTGTGCTGGCCGTACGTGGAGTCACAGATGCAGTGGTGGTGGCCGATGAGGGCGCCATCTATATCAAATTTGACAAAGAACTGTTGGATCGGGCGTCTTTCGACGAAGTGGTCAATCCAGCGTCGGAAACGTGTGAAGCCTAGGAGAACGTTATGGCCCGTGGGGTTAACAAAGTCATATTGGTAGGTACTTGCGGCCAGGATCCCGAAGTTCGCTACCTGCCTAACGGTAATGCCGTGACCAATCTGAGTCTGGCAACTAGCGAACAGTGGACCGACAAGCAGACGGGCCAGAAGGTCGAGAAGACCGAGTGGCACCGCGTTTCGATGTTCGGCAAGGTCGCTGAGATCGCTGGCGAATACCTGCGTAAAGGCTCGCAAGTCTACATCGAAGGTAAATTGCAGACGCGTGAGTGGGAAAAGGACGGCATCAAGCGTTACACCACCGAGATCGTCGTCGACATGCAAGGCACCATGCAATTGCTGGGCGGCCGTCCACAGGGTGACGCTCAACAAGGTCAAGGTGGTGGCGGTTATCAGAATTCCGCACCTCGCCCACAACAGTCGCGCCCTCAGCCAGCGCCGCAGCCTCAGCGTGAATCGCGTCCGGCTCCGCAACAGGCGCCACAACCGGCTCCTGATTTCGACAGCTTTGATGACGATATCCCGTTCTGATAAGAACCAGGCGTCATAAGTGTTGAACTAAGCCCTCGGCAGCCTGGCTGTCGAGGGCTTTCTTGTTTGGGCGAAGCCTTATGCAAAACGATCCGCGCCATCCGCCAGGCGTTTGTCGATGTACGCTTTTTGGATTTTTCCAGCCAACACCTCAAGGCGCAGCCTTCAACTACTCCTCTCCGTCCCGAAGAAAATGCTGTGCTTTCGCGGATTGGCTGTCTGTATTTCCAAGCGTTGGCCGGTTTCCAGTAGAGCGCTTACGCGCTATCGAGGAAGCGACCTATGCACGGTGGGGGCTCAGACTGGAGGAGCCCGGTCAGTCGAGTCACGTGCGGCTGAATCTGGGGGGCTATGGTGCGCGGATGTAGACTGACGAGTGATTGAGTGAGGGTGTTTGAAAAAACGAATACCTGAATGGGATCTGTAACAGTCCGGCTTTTTTCGGCGGTGGAGATTTCGAGTCAGCCACCGTCGACAGGCCGGATTGTTACAAGGTCAGGTGCGACGGGGACGATTACAACCCCAACTCCGTCAGCCCCGGGTGATCATCAGGACGACGTCCCAGCGGCCAGTGAAATTTGCGCTCCGATTCTTTGATCGGCATGTCGTTGATGCAGGCGAAGCGACGGTGCATCAGGCCGTCTTCGTTGAATTCCCAGTTTTCGTTGCCGTAGGAGCGGAACCAGTTGCCTGAGTCATCGTGCCATTCGTAGGCATAACGCACGGCGATACGGTTGTCGGTGAAGGCCCACAATTCTTTGATCAAGCGGTAATCGAGTTCTTTCTTCCATTTGCGGGTCAGGAAGTCTTTCGCTTCTTCGCGATTAGTGGCGAACTCGGCGCGGTTGCGCCATTTCGTATCGAGGGTGTAGGCCAGCGATACCTTCTCTGCGTCGCGACTGTTCCAGCCATCTTCCGCCAGGCGGACTTTTTCGATGGCCGATTCACGGGTAAACGGGGGAAGTGGCGGGCGAGTCTGAGCGTTGGACATGGCGAGGCCTCCAGGACAATTGGATACGGCAGTGAGTAGAGCGTTCTTGAAGCGCAGGCCGTTACGGTGAGGTGGCCTGTTTCAGCAGCAGCTGCGCAACATCCCTTGCGCTGTCGGCGGCACTGTAATCGCCCATGACGCGGGCGGTGGTGATCGCGCCTTCCATGAGAATCAGCAACTGTCTGGCCAACGCCGACGGTTGCTCGATGTTCAGTTGTTCGGTCAATCCCTGCGTGTAGTCGAGCAACTTCTGTTTGTGCAGCTTGGCGATCAGGCGAATTGGGTCATTCGGATCGCCTACTTCCCCGGCGGTGTTGATGAACGCACAGCCGTGAAATCCATCGGATTCGAACCAGCCTTTGAGTACCGAAAACATATTGAGAATGCGCGCTTCGGGCGTTTCTGCCTTGTCGGATTCGGTTCTGAACCAATTCATCCAGCGCACATCGCGAGCGTTAAGCGCGGCGGCGGCCACTTCATCCTTGGTGGCGAAGTAACGGTAGATGCTTTTTCGGGCGACGCCGGAAGTCTTCACCAAAAGGTCCATGCCGGTGGCATGAATTCCGTTCTGATAGATGAGTTGCTCGGCGGTTGCGAGAATTTTCTCGCGTGTATCGGTTGTCGGTATGTTCATGGGATTTAAGGTAGAACGATCGTTCTCCGTAGTCAAGGCGCTTTTCAAAAAAACGTCTTTTCTGGGTTCGGTGCAGGGGGCGCGCTTATGACGTCTGCCGAAAGGGCCGAACTTGCGCGGCAAATTTCGATCAGTTCAGTTGGGCCTTGATTTCGCCGTCCTTCATGACTGAAAGGGAGTGACCTGCGTTTTGTCGAATTTCAAAACCGTCTTGCTGCTGTATCTGATGCTCGGTGTCGGCAGCTTTAACGCTCAGGCAGCCGATGCGCCTGCCGCGAGTACCGCTCAGTCAAGCGCACCTGCCAATTCTGATTCAACAGGAGAGCCCGCCAAGCCAGAGATTCTGGTCAAAGGCGGTTTGCTCGGCGCTATCAGTTCCAGCATCGACAGCGTGCAGGACAAGCTGGATCTGGACGACCACCTGCTCGACTCTTGGCGTTTGCGCGCCGACCGAGCGGCCGATGAGTTGGGGGCGCTGGTCAACAAGCCATCCACTCGTTCGCCTTGGGCGATGGTGGGTGACTTCCTGATTCTGTCGGTGGTGTGGATCGGGTCTTTTCTACTGTTGAACCGAATCGGCCGCTTTATCGCCAACCGGATCACACGGCACAGGCTGATGAAAAAGCGCGAACGCGTAGAGGGCGTGCTGAGCTACGTTTTGCCCTTCACCGTTCCCGCGCTGATCTGCCTGCCGCTGACGCTCTACGTCAGCCATTTCATGCCGCTGTCCATTGGCCGGGCGCTGGCGCTGTGTCTGGCGTATTCCACCAGCAGCGGTATCTTTTCGACGTCGGTGCTGATGTCGGTGATCGTGCTGTTCAACTCCGGGCATAAACGCCCGGCGGTTCGGATCATTCGCGAATATGCGCCGCATCCGCTGTTCATCGTCGGTTTTTTTGCGGCCCTGAGCGACGCGTTGACCAGCCCGCAGATTTCCCGACAATTCGGCGGCAACGTGACGACCAGCGTCGCGGCGTTCACCGGGCTGATGGCCTCGGTGATGTTCTGCATTGTGGTGATTCGCATGCGTCGTCCTGTGGCGCACTTGATCCGAAATCGCCCTTTGAACGCGCGCCTTTCGCAACCGGCCTTGCAACAGACGCTGAAGATTTTTTCCAGTCTGTGGCATTTGCCCATTCTGTTGATGATTCTGGTTTCGGCGGTCAACCTGATCGGCGCGGGCGAGGACAGCCAGGAAGCGTTGCGCTGTGCCGTGCTGACCACAGTGCTGTTGATCGGGACGGTGTTTCTCAGCACGCTGTTCCAGCACATGTTCAAACCTGCTGAGGCGCGCACAGGCCGGGTCTACAAAGAGCGTTTGTTGAGCCTTTTGCATGCCGTGCTGCGTATCGCATTGGCGGTAGGATTTATTGAGCTGCTGGGGCGGATCTGGGGCTTTTCGTTATTTGAATTCGCCCAGCGCAACGCGCTCGGCAAGGTGATCAGCGATTCGTTGAGCAGCATTGGCCTGATCTTCCTGGTGACCTGGCTACTTTGGGTCGTGATGGACACGGCAATTCAGGAAGCCCTAAAACCGCCTACCAATTCCCGCTCATCCCGCCAGCCCAGTACGCGGGTGAAAACCATCCTGCCGCTGTTGCGCAACGCGATCAAAATCATTCTGGTGGTCATCTGCACGATCACGACGATGGCCAATCTGGGGATCAACGTCGCGCCGTTGCTGGCGGGGGCCGGGGTGGTGGGGCTGGCCATCGGTTTCGGTTCGCAGCAACTGGTGCAGGACGTGATCACTGGCCTGTTCATCATCATCGAAGACACCATTTCCATCGGCGACTGGGTAGTGCTGGATTCTGGCCACGCGGGAACGGTCGAGAGCCTGACCATCCGCACGTTGCGCCTGCGCGACGGCAAGGGGTTTGTGCATTCGGTGCCGTTCGGCCAGATCAAGGCCGTCACCAACCAATCGCGCCAGTTCGCCTATGCGTTCTTCTCGTTCCAGTTCACTTACGACTCGGATGTGGATTCAGCGACCTCGCTGATTCGCGAAGCCGGGCAGGCCATCACCGACGACTTTCTGCTGGCGAGCAAGCTGCAAGGGCCGCTGGAGGTGTTCGGTCTGGATCGCATGGACATGAACGGCATCGTCATCACGGCGCAGTTCCGCACGTCGTCAGGTGGTCAGTACGCGGTAAGCCGTGCGTTCAACGACAAACTCAAGCGACTTGTGGATAAGTCCACGGACGTACGCTTTGCGCAAACTTATCCACAACTGGTGATGAGTCCGCACAGTGGACAGTTTTCGCAGATGGAGGAGGGGGACGAGCAGCATTCGTTGCCGGGCAAGACGACGGTGGTGAACAAGGACGGCTCGGAAAGCCCGGTTTAGGTAATCCCTTTGTAGGAGCGCGCTTGCCCGCGATGACGGCGCATCAGACGCCAACGATGCAGGATGTGCCGACGTATTCGCGAGCAAGCGCGCTCCTACAAATTCGATCAGTGTCATCTGAATAACCGGTCGCGCACCTGCAACATCACACCGGCTTCCAGCTCACCCCAGTACTGCGGTTTTCCCGCAATGATGGCTGCGATGGGCACACCGTCGCGATATACCAACCGATTGCCGACCACTGCCGGGACCTTTGCGCCGGGCAGCAATGTGCCTGCCAGGTTCAGGGGATCGACGCCGCTGACCCCTGTCAGACTCCCGTCCAGCGGCCGTTTGCGAACTTCACGCAGCAACGGGATCGCCTCCGGCAAGGCGAATTGCTCGCCCGCCAACCCTGCAATGAATCTTCCTCCTCGAATGTCCCCACGCGCTTCCAGCCGATGGAACGTTCGCAGCAATTCGCGCCAGTTTGGCAGCCAGTCCGCTTCGCGCTCCAGCAGGCGCCAGAACACTACGCCGTAACGACGCAACAGGGCCATCGCGACATGCTCCAGGGTATCGCTATCGGGTCTTGAAGAGGGATTGGCAGGGGCGCGACGCAGCAAGGCCCAACGTCCCGCATCGTCCATTCCGCCGATGAACGCCCCTCGGTTGCGTCGACTGGTGTGAGCGGCGCGCTTGCTGGCCGGAGTGATCAACGCACGTAATCCCGCAAAACTGTCGGCATTCACCAGACCGGCGCCGACCAGTTCCTGTAGTGCGTTTTCCAGTTCGGTGCGCAACAGGTGCGCTTCGCTGGTCAGTTCATCGAAGAACATCGCGCCCTGAGTCGACAGCACCTCATGCACCCGCTGTGCACGCAACGACAGCTCGGTCGGCGCAGGCTGTTCAGTCAGGCCGCTCCATCGTTTTACCTGCGGACGAGGCAACAGCACGATGGGTGTGCTCTTCAGCGCGGCATTGCTCACTTTGTTACGGCTGGTCAGGCGCATCCACACGACTTTGCCAGACCGACACAGCTCATCAAGCCAGTGTGAGGAATAGTCCTTCAATCGCGCCGGAAGAATCTCGCTGTCCCACGCGCTCGCAGCCGCGGAGTAGCCTTCCAGTTGATCGACCACTTCGGGCAATGCGGCCTTGCCCTGACTTTGTGTCGACGCAGACAGGTGTTGCCAATCGAACAAGAAGCGCACGAAGTCCTGCAGCGATACCGGCTCGATTTCCCTGCGCAGCCGTTTGACGGTGTAGCGATGAATGCGTGACAGCAAATGTCGTTCGCACCATTGCTCTTCGCTGGCGCCGGGGCTGAAGCGGCCACGGAGCACGTAGCCTTCGCTTTCCAGCTGTGCCAGCGCTTGTGCAATGTCGGTTGGCGACAAGGCCAACGGCTCAGCGACAGCCGAGACCGTCAACGGGCCAAAGCCGCTCAGACGCGCACGCACCAGTTCGACTCGCGCTTCTTCTTCATTCCATTGTTCGTCGAAGCCTGGAAGCGCCGTCAGCGGTGGATGCATTTCCGCGCTGGGATAAATTGCCTGTAGACAGGACAAGCGCTCAAGGGCGATCCAGATTGCCTGATCTGGCGAGACCTGCAACCGCGTGGCGCGGCCCGAGCGGGCCAGGCTTTCCAGCCATTGCATCCAGCCTTTCTGATCGCGCGCTTCAAATCCGCTGACGCAGCCCAGACTCATCAACGCTTCGTGCATTTCGTCCAGGCTCTGTGGTTGCGGCCAGGCCTCTTCGGCGACCGCAAGAATGGCTTCGGCATCCAATGCGCCCAAATCAGCGGACGACTCCGGGTCGCTCCAACGACGGTTGAGGACCGCTTGTGTGCGTCGTTCCTCCAAAGGTGCATCGTCTAGAAAACTGTAGGGCTTGGCGTTGAGAATCTCGGCGGCCAGAGGAGAGGGGGCAGGCAAATCGCGGCTGATCAGGCGTACCTCGCCTTTTTCCATGCGCCGCAGCAAGGTCAGCCAACCTTCGGCGTCCATGGCTTCGTGCAGGCAATCGTCAAGGGTCTGCTCGACGAGGGGATGGTCGGGAACTTCTCGCTCGCCGACCAGATTTTCCAGGCACGCGATTTGGTCCGGGAACACCGTGGCGATCAAGTCTTCGCTCTTCATGCGCTGCAATTGGGGCGCGACTTTGCGGCCTCCGGCATAACGCGGCAGGGCAAGCGCCACGCCTGCGTTCCAGCGCCAGCGCACGCCGAACAATGGGGCATCGAGCACCGCCTGAATCAAAATGTGCTCAGCGCTGTTGGCGTGCAGATAACGCCAGACCTCCTCCAGTGCGAAGCTGTGGGTGGTGGACAGCGACAGGACGATGGCATCTTCACTGGCCGCCGCCTGCAATTCGAAGTTGAAGGTACGGCAGAAGCGTTTGCGCAGCGCCAGGCCCCAGGCGCGATTGATGCGGCTGCCGAACGGGGTGTGGATGACCAGTTGCGTGCCGCCGGATTCGTCAAAAAAGCGCTCCATGACGAGCGTGTCTTGAGAGGGCAAAGCCCCCAGAGCCGAGTGCGCCCGCGCCAGGTATTCCACCAGCTGTTCCGCGCTATCGGCCCCCAATCCCAGTGTGTCCATCAGCCAATCAATACAGGGCCTGAGCTGGCCGGGGTGCTCGTCTAAACGCTGACTGATGTCAGCCTGCAAGCGCGCCACCGCGAATGACAACTCGTTGCTGCGCCCAGGCGCTTCGCCGAGCCAGAACGGGATATTTGGCGGCGCGCCTTGGGCGTCTTCCACGCGCACGCGGCCGGATTCGATGCGCAGAATTCGATACGACGTATTGCCCAATTGAAAGATATCCCCCGCGATGCTTTCCACCGCAAAGTCTTCGTTCACTGTCCCGATGTTCAGCGCTTGAGGTTCGAGGATCACGCTGTAGTCGGCGTTGTCGGGAATCGTCCCGCCGCTGGTAACCGCTGTGAGCTTGCTGCCTCGTCGCCCGCGCAGGGTGCGCGTGACTGCATCGCGGTGTAGATACGCGGCGCGCACGCCCTGTCGTCCGCTGTAGCCTTCGGCGAGCATGGCCAGCAAGGCGTGATAGTGCTTTTCGTGCACGTCAGCGTAGGGCGAAGCTTTGCGAAACATGTCCAGCAGCGCCTGCTCTTCCCACTCCTGGCAACTGACCTCGGCGATGATCTGCTGGGCGAGTACGTCCAGCGGAGCCTTGGGGATCAGCAACGTGTCGAGTTCGCCCCGACGCACGCAATCCAGCAGCGCGGCGCACTCGATCAGGTCGTCCCGGGAGGTGGCAAACAACCGGCCTTTCGGGGTGCCGCCCACGTAGTGGCCTGAGCGTCCGACACGTTGCAGAAAAGCGGCGATAGAGCGTGGGGAACTGATCTGACACACCAGGTCGACATCGCCGATATCAATCCCCAGTTCCAGCGACGCCGTGGCAATCAGCACCTGCAATTCGCCCCGCTTGAGCCGTTGCTCGGCGTCCAGCCGCTGTTCCTTGGCCAGACTGCCGTGATGGGCAGCGACCGCCTCTTTGCCCAGTCGCTCACTCAGGTGCCGCGCCATGCGTTCGGCCAGGCGGCGCGTGTTGACAAAAATCAGCGTGGTCCGATGTTCCCGCGCCAGTTCAGCGAGGCGGTCGTAGACCAATTGCCAGACATCATTGGCCATCACGGCGGTCAGCGGCACGGGCGGTACTTCAATCGTCAGATCGCGAGGGCGAGCATGGCCGATGTCGACGATGGCGCAGGGCCGACTGACCGGATCGCTGCCTGCCAGAAAGCGTGAAACCTGCTCGATGGGTTTCTGCGTTGCCGAAAGGCCAATCCGCAGTAGCGGCTGGCCACACAATGCTTGCAGGCGCTCCAGGCTCAAGGCCAGATGGCTGCCGCGTTTGCTGGCGGCGATGGCGTGGATTTCATCCACGATGACGGTGTGCGTGTTCGACAGCATGCGTCGGCCTGAGTCAGAACCCAGCAGCACGTACAGCGATTCGGGCGTGGTGACCAGAATATGCGGCGCGGTTTTGCGCATCGCGTTACGGTCTTTCTGCAGGGTGTCGCCGGTGCGCACGGCGGTGGTGATGTGCAGCCCTGGCAGGCCGCGGTTTTCAAGCTGTTCCGTAATCCCGGTCAGTGGGTTTTGAAGGTTGATCTGGATGTCATTGGACAGCGCCTTGAGAGGCGAAACGTAGACCACAAAGGTCTGATCGGGGAGTTGCCCACCCATTTCCAGGCCTTGGTGCACCAAGTCGTCGATCACTGCCAGAAACGCTGTGAGGGTCTTGCCCGAACCGGTGGGGGCAGCGATCAGCGTGGATTGACGCTGCTTGATCAGCGGCCACGCTTGAGCTTGAGCGGTGGTCACAGCCGGGAACGTGGCGTTGAACCAGGCGCTGACGGCTGGGTGAAAGGCGTCAAGCACCGGGTCTGGAGTCTGGGGAAGGTTCATGACTGAATTTATGCGGGCGCTGCGCAGCAGATGCAAGGCCCGGTGATCGGCAAGCCGTACCCGTACACCCCTTGGGGCTTATCCACAGGACGTGTTATGTTTGCGACCGTTTTTCACCTGTTTTTCTAATTGAATCCAAGACCGAGCCTGCTGACTCTATGCGAATGCGCCTTATGCTGTTGGGCGGCGGGAATGCCCTTGGGCAGGCGTTGATCCGTCTGGGTGCCGAGGAGGACATTGGTTTCCTCGCACCGCGTCCACCGCAAGACGGTTGGGATGCGGCAAGCCTGACGCAACTGCTCGATGACACCCGCCCGGATGCTTTGATCAACCTTGCTTATTACTACGACTGGTTTCAGTCGCAGAGCGTGAGCGCAGAGCGGCTGGATGCCCAGGAACGCTCTGTCGAGCGTCTGGCTGAGCTGTGCCAGCACCACAACATCATTCTGGTTCAACCTTCCAGCTATCGCGTGTTCGATGGCTCGCGGGCCACTGCGTACAGTGAAAAAGACGAGCCTGTGCCGCTGGGCGTACGTGGTCAGGCGCTGTGGCGCATCGAGCAAAGCGTGCGTGCAACGTGCCCGCAGCATGTGCTGGTGCGCTTCGGTTGGCTGCTCGATGACAGCGCCGATGGCGTGCTCGGGCGTTTCCTCACTCGTGCTGAAACAGCGGGAGAGCTGTTTCTGGCGGATGACCGCCGTGGCAATCCGACGCCGGTCGATGACGCGGCGCGGGTGATCATTTCGGTACTCAAACAGCTCGATTGCGCCGCTCCGCTGTGGGGCACGTATCATTACGCCGGTCACGAAGCCACCACGCCGCTGGCGCTGGGGCAGGCGGTGTTGACCGAAGCACGGCTGATGCGGCAACTGGCGATCGAAGCGCCCACCGCTCAGGCCCATGCCGCGAGCCCTGATGCTGCCGATGAGCCACAGAACGCCGTGCTCACGTGCAAGAAAATCCTTCACACCTTTGGTATCAAGCCCCGCGCATGGCGTGCCGGTTTGCCCAGCTTATTGGACCGCTATTACCGTCATGTCTGATGCTCCTGTCCTCATCACCGGCGGTGCCGGTTTCATCGGCTCGCACCTGGTCGACGCACTGCTCGCCAAGGGTTACGCGGTGCGCGTACTCGATGATCTGTCCGCCGGTAAACGCAGCAACCTGCCTCTGGACAATCCTCGGGTCGAGTTGATTGTGGGTGACGTTGCGGACGCTGCGCTGGTGGCGCATGCGGCAGCGGGATGTCAGGCGGTCGCGCATCTGGCGGCTGTGGCCTCGGTGCAGGCGTCGGTGGACGACCCGGTCAAGACGCATCAGAGCAATTTCATCGGCACGTTGAATGTCTGTGAAGCGATGCGTCAGGCGGGGATCAAACGCGTGGTGTTTGCGTCCAGCGCAGCGGTGTATGGCAATAACGGCGAAGGCCAGGCCATCACCGAAGACACCCCGAAAGCGCCGTTGACCCCCTACGCTTCGGACAAGTTGGCCAGCGAGTACTACCTGGATTTCTACCGCCGTCAGCACGCGCTGGAGCCGGTGATCTTTCGTTTCTTCAATATTTTCGGGCCGCGGCAAGACCCGTCGTCGCCCTACTCAGGCGTGATCAGCATTTTTGCCGAGCGTGCCGAGAAGGGCCTGCCGATTTCGGTGTTTGGCGACGGCGAGCAGACGCGGGACTTCTTCTACGTTGAAGACCTGGTCGACATCGTGGTGCAAGGGCTGGAAAAGCCTGCGGTTGAAGAGGGGGCGATCAACGTGGGCCTCAATGCCACTACATCGTTGAATGAACTGCTGACTGCGTTCGGTCAGGTGGTGGGTAAATTACCGCCTGTGAGTTATTTGCCTGCGCGCTCGGGGGATATCAAACACTCTCGGGCAGACAATCAACGCTTGCTGGCGCGGTTCAACGTGCCGCAACCGACGCCGTTAAATCTCGGGTTGGCGCGTCTGCTGGGGCGCTGATCACTGAAACGCAAAAAGGCCCCGATGATCGGGGCCTTTTCATGCGTGTTGTTTCTGGCGCGGTATTTGTTGCTGGTAACGCTTTCCCTGTGGGAGCCGCCCGCAGCCAGCCGACTCCCACAGTAATCGCGTCCGTTTGGTGGTGAGGCGATCAGAATTTGTAACCGAAACCGACCATGTACACCCACGGATCGACATCGACGTTGACTTTGGTGCGGCCCACGCCCAGTGCCGAAGGGCCGTCCAGTGTGGCTTGGGTGTCGATGTCCACGTACCACACGGCGGCGTTGACCATGATCTTGTCGGTCAGCATGTAATCCATACCCACCTGACCGGCCCAGCCCCACGAGTTTTTCAGGCTCAGATTGCTCATACCCTGGCCTTTGCGATTGCTGCTCAGGTCTTCGTCGTAGAACCAGGTGTAGTTGACGCCCAGGCCCGCGTACGGCTGGAACTTGGAGTTGGCGTCCATCGGGTAGTACTGCAACGACAGCGTCGGCGGCAGTTGCTTGACGTCTGCCAGCTTCCCATCCAGACCGGCGCCCAGGCCCTTCAACGCGACGGTGTGCTGGAACGGGGTCGCAGCCAGCAGTTCGACGCCGACGTGGTCGGTCAGCATGTAGGCGAAGGTCAGGCCCAGTTGGGTGTCACTGTCCAACGTTGCCTTGGTGCCTGGCGCTTTGACGCCGTCGAACTTCAGATTGCCGCTGTCTTCATTCGGAGCGGTGGTCGCGGCCCCGGCGCGAACGATGATGTCACCGGCCTGGTGAGCTTGAGCGGCAACGGGAATGCCAAAGGCGAGTGCAAGGCACGATGCGCCGAGCAGGTACTTGTTCATGGGGGGCTCCGTAAGGGCGTTTAAAAGGGATGCCCCCATGTTACGAACAGTGCAGATGCGGTTATTTGATGCAGCTCAATGAAAAGCTGATCGACGAGTCGAAACGCTGAACTTCTTTGCCTGGAATATCGTCATCGCGAGCAGGCTCACTCCTACAGGGGAATGCGATCAATGTAGGAGTGAGCTTGCTCGCGATGAGGGAGGACGGCTGAGGAACATCTCTAGCTACTGATCGGGAAGCTCATAAATCAGAATTTTGTCCGCCTCCATCTGATACCCGGCGTCGGCCAGGTCCGTGGTGGTGGATTTGACCTGCATCGGCCCTTCGATCCAGTACGGCTGATACAGTTCGTCGACCTTGACGCCCAGCTCGCTGGTGACGTGGACGATTTGGTTCGGCGGGGGTGGTGGGACGTGGATACAGGCGCCGAAATACGGCACCAGCAGGAAGTCGGTCACGCGGCCTTCTTCGCTGACTTCCAGCGGCACGATGTAACCCGGCAGACGCACCATCTGCCCATCCAGCGACTTCACCACCGGGGCATGGGGGGCGAGTTGATGCGCGGCGGGTGCGGACTCCATCGACAAGGTGTCCGCCATTTTCGACAGGTCGTGAATCGGTGCTGTCACCAGCTTCACAGGCGGCGCATCAGGCGGGATCATTTCCTGCCACGTCAGTACGCGCAGGTCCTGCGCCCACGACGCACTTGCGAACAACACCGCCAACACCAGCCACCACCTGCGCATCACCCCACCCCTCACAAACGAATCGACAGGCCATCGGCCAGCGACTGACGGTACGCGCGCCAGGCGGGCACTGTGCCCATCAGCAGCGCGGCGCCGAGAATGCCCCCCAGCAGTGTCCATTCATAAGCGCTCGGCAGCGACAGCGGCAAGTACAGCCCGTAATTGGCCTGCACGTAACCCTGAGCCGACGCGATGCCGATGTACAGCAGCGCCAGACCGGTGACTGCGCCCGCGAACGCCAGGGCGAAGGCTTCGAGGATCAGCAGGCTCGCGACGTGCCAAGGCCGTGCGCCCACCGAGCGCAGAATGGCCATCTCCCGGCGGCGCTCGTTGAGGCTGGTCAGAATCGCCGTCAACATGCCGATCAGGCCGGTCAGGACCACGAACAGCGAAATCACGAACAGCGCTTTTTCCGCCGTACCCATCAGGCTCCACAGTTCCTGCAAGGCCACGCCCGGCAGAATCGCCAGCATCGGCTCGCCGCGGAATTCGTTGATCTCCCGTTGCAGCGCGAAGGTGGAAATCTTGCTGTTAAGGCCCAGCATGAAGGCGGTGATCTGCGTGGGCGTCAGGTCCATGTTGCGTGCCTGATCCGCGCTGATGCGGCCTGCACCTTGCGCCGGAACGCCGTTGTGCCAGTCGATGTGAATCGCTTCCATACCGCCTAGGCTGATGTGCAGCGTGCGGTCCACCGGGGTGCCGGTACGCTTGAGAATACCGACGACGGTGAATGGCTTGTCATCGTGCTTGACCAGGCTCACCGTTGCCACGCCGTGGGCCAGTACCAGCTTGTCGCCGAGTTTGTAATGCAGCGCTTCGGCCACTTCGGCGCCGAGCACCACTTCGAACGGGTCTGTGGCGAACGGACGACCATCGGCGATTTCCAGATGCTGCTGGCGGCCGTACTGGTAATGCTCGAAATACGATTCGTTGGTGCCCATCACCCGATAACCGCGATGGCTGTCGCCCAACGAAATCGGGATCGCCCACTTCACCTGTTTGCTGTTGGCGAAATGTTCGAAGCTGTCCCAGCGAATGTTGTTGGTGGCGTTGCCGATACGGAACACCGAATACAGCAGCAGGTTCACCGAGCCGGAGCGGGCGCCGACGATCAGGTCGGTGCCGCTGATGGTGCTGGCGAAACTGGCGCGCGCTTCGGTGCGCATCCGTTCCACGGCCAGCAACAGGCAGACGGAGAGGGCGATGGCGAAGGCCGTGAGAAACGCGGTGAAGCGGCGGTTGGCGAGGCTGGCCAGCGCCAGGCGAAGAAGATACATCTCAAACCTCGGGGGCGATGGCGGCGCGGTTGAGTTCGGCCAGCGACAGATTGCGGTCGAACAGCGGCGCCAGGCTTTGATCGTGGCTGACGAACAACAAGCTGGCACCGGCCTCGCGGCACTCAGCGAACAGCAGATGGATGAAGGCTTCCCGCGCATCGGCATCCAGCGCCGAGGTCGGTTCGTCAGCGATCACCAGCTCGGGCTGACCAATTAGCGCACGTGCAGCGGCAACCCGTTGTTGCTGGCCGATGGAAAGCGAATCGGCACGGCGTTCCAGCAGTTGCTGGTCTTTCAAACCCAAGTGGGCGAGCAGCGTTACGGCGGCCTGATCGACACTGCCGTGACGTTGTGTGGCCCGTTCAGCACGCAGCTTCGAGAAGTGACAGGGCAGTTCGACGTTTTCCTGCACCGAAAGAAACGGCAGCAAGTTGAACTGCTGGAAGATGTAACCCGTGTGGTCAACGCGAAAGCGATCCCGGGCGCTAGCCGAGAGCTGGGTCAGCTCCTGGCCGAGCAACCGAATGCTGCCGCGATTGGGCTTCTGCACCCCACCCAACAAGCCCAGCAACGTGGTTTTGCCACTCCCGCTGGGGCCTTTGAGAAACAGCGTCTCGCCCGGCTCCAGGCGAAACGCCGGAATATCCAGCAACGGCGCATGACCCGGCCAGGCGAAGCCCAATTCGGAGAGTTCGATCAGAGCGTGAGCCATGTTCAGAACTTGACGACCGGATTGCTCGGACGCACTTCAGCGCCCATCTGGCGCTTCGGCGTCACCAACTGGACCTGGATGGTCTGAGTGGCCGGAAACGTGGTGAACAGTTGGGTCAGGTCCAGTTTGTTCAGGACAGCGGGTGTGGTGCAGTTGAACTGGTAGTGACCGTGGATCTCGCTGTGCTCGTGTTCATGCTCGTCGGCATCGCCGTCGTCGTGGTCATCGTCCTTGTCACCGAACAGCGGGCTTTCCAGCTTGGCTTTGGTGACCGAGCAACCCGCGGCCTCAGGGATGCTGAACAGGCCGTGCGGCTTGAGCAGACTTTCGCGGGCCAGCGCCAGCTTCATTTTGTCGGCGTCGGTGGTGGCGGCGTGTTCGAAGCCGACGATGTTCATGGCCGGGCTGTCCAGCTCGAACTCCAGCGTACGGCCGTCCAGCGCCATGTCCAGACGCGCAACCCCGTGCACATGCGCGCCCAGGCTGCCGTGTTCATGATCGTGATCATGTTCGTCGGCGGCATGGGCGATGGCGAGGGGAAGCAGAGCGAAAGGCAAGGCGAGTAGCAGACGACGCATGGGGAAGCTCCGGGAGGGATTAGAAGTTGTTATGTGATCTTATAACAATGTCTCGCTGCGTTTCTTAAATTTTTGCCACGCACTTCGCTGTAGGAGTGGGCACAGGGGTTGTGGGAGCATGTCACATCGCCAAACAGAGGACAGACATCATGTTGCGAATTCGTGGAACCGTCGGCGATCTGCCGGTGGATCTGACTGTGGAAATGGATGACAGCGACTGGGCGAAGCTGGGTATGCATTTAAACGTTCAGCCACAGAGCAGCCAGCCAGAAACCGGGGCAGTGGCGAAACCAGCCGCCGCTCGCAACGACGCAGCGTGGGATATCGCGCAGGATTTGCTGCGCAAAGCCGGGCACATGAGCGGGCCGGACCTGCTGGGGCAACTGGAAGGGCTGGCAGGGAGTACAGCGGCAGGCAAGCGCCTGATGGTGCGCATGCGCCATAGCGCCAACGTCAGGGTCGAAAGCCATGGCGATGCGCCGGAGTATTACTGGGTGGAGTGATTTTCAGGGCAGAAACGCAATCTTCTGTGGGAGCGAATTCATTCGCGAGGCGGTGGCACATCCGAAATATCTCTATCGGCTGTACGATTTTCGCGAGTGAATTCGCTCCCACAGAGGGATGTGGTTAGGCGTCCAATCGTGGCGTTAGTACAACGCCGCAAACAACTTGCGACGGTACGTCGTCACCAGCGGATGGTCGTTACCCAGCAGGTCAAACACCTGCAGCAGCGTCTTGTGCGGCTGGCCTTCGTTGTAGCTGCGATTACGGCTGAACAACTTGAGCAAGCCCTCCAGCGCCGCATCATATTGCTGGCGGGACAACTGCTGGATCGCCAGTTGATAGGCCGCTTCATCGTCTTGCGGATTTTGCGCCAGACGGGATTTCAGTTCGGCAGCATCCGGCAAGGCTTTCGCCTCACCGAGGAACGTCAGTTGGGCCTTCGCGCCCGCCAATGCGGCTTTGTGTTCGTCACCTTTGACTGCGTCCAGCACTGTGCGGGCTTCCATCAATTCGCCACGCTCAGCCAGGCAGCGTGCGTACAGAATCAGCGCAGCGGCGTTAGTGTTGTCCTCGCTCAGAATCGTTTGCAGAACGGCTTCGGCTTCGGCGAAGTGGCTCTCGGCGAACATTGCCTGAGCCGTCTTCAACGGATCGGCTTCGGCAGGCGGTGGCATTTGCACATGGGGTTCGAGCAGCTTGCGGATTTCGGACTCGGGCTGAGCACCGGCGAAACCGTCCACTGGCTGGCCATCCTTGAACAGCACTACGGTTGGCAGGCTGCGAATACCGAATCGCCCGACGATTTCCTGCTCGGCATCGCAATCGACCTTGGCCAGCAACAACTCACCCTGGTAGCTCTCGGCGATTTGCTTGAGCAACGGCATCAGCACCTTGCACGGCGCGCACCATTCTGCCCAGAAGTCCACCAGCACGGGTTTGTGAAAGGAATTCTCGATGACCAACTGATCGAAAGTGGCAGTGGTCACATCGAAGATGTACGGCGTTTCCTGGCTCATCACACGTCTCGAAAAAAGGCTCAATGGCGCCAACTATAAAGGGCGGCGGCCATTGCCGGAAGCGGGTGTGGTAATGACCTGTCGCAATACGGCCGGGTGAGAAGTGCGCGTTCTATCGCATCGCGTGATACAGGCTGACTTTGCGAAACTCCCACGGCTCCGCCAGATCCGGCAGGGTGAGCGCTTCGAGAATCCCCAATCGCTGATAATCCGGGTGCTGGAAATCGCGAACCCGGGAGTCAGCCACCAATGCCTCTTTCCCGCGTGTCAGAAACTGATCCAGCAGCGGCAGGTTGGCGCGGTCGTAGAGCACGTCGGCCACCAGAATCAGATCGAAGCGATCATCTTCTGCAAAAAAGTCCGTTGAGTAACTGAGCGTGACACCGTTGAGCTGCGCATTCGCTTTGCACGCCGCAATGGCGACAGGGTCAAGATCACAGGCCACCACCTCCAGTGCTCCGGCCTTCATCGCTGCAATGCCTGCCACGCCGGAGCCTGCGCCAAAATCCAGTACCCGTTTGCCCTCGACCCAATGCGGGTTCTCAGCCAGAAACCGCGCCAGTGCCAGACCACTGGCCCAACAAAAGCTCCAGTAAGGTGGCTCTTCGAGGATGCGCCGGGTCTCTTCAGGGCTGAAAGCGCGATCCATGTTGTCCGCATCGATCAGCCACAGTTTGAGATCGGCACCTGGCAACGGCTCGGCAACCAGCCGGGCATCGCCCAGCAGGTCGCTCAACGCCGATTGCAGATGAAACGGAGGCGTCATGGCATTTTGAAAAGTTGCAGTTGCCCCACCGATTGGGTGTCAGGTCGTGCAATCAACACTGAAGGCAGATGCAGAATCAACTGGCCGGACTGGCTGGCGCGGCCACGCAACTCGACCCGCGCCCCCTCGGGGAAGGCCTCGGGATTAAAGCGCAACTGAAACGGCAGCGACTGGTTGTTGCCCGTCAACTTAGTGCTGCTCAGCAGCTTCTGAGGGCGATTACGCTCGTCGATCACCAGCAGCGCCAACTCGACCTCGGCGCCCGCAGGCACGCCCAACAACTGGCCGCTGATTTCCCGTTGATAAGGCAACAGCGGGCCGGGGCCTTCTGGCAGCTTGATGGCGTTCGGTGCAGGTTTGGCCGGGGCCGTGGCCTTGGGCGGTTCTGGGGTGCTACAGGCGGCAAGCAGGCCGACCAGGCTGAATACGGCAAGCAAACGTAGCGTCATGAACGGCTCCAGCAAAAAACAGAAACGGGGACAGGCGCAGTATCGCTGAGGGCGAGCGCTTTCGCTGCCTGAATGCGCGTCTATATACCTCAAAGGTCGAGGCTTGTCTTGCGAGCGGGATGCGCTACCATGGCCCTCCCTTTTTTTGTTGCCTGCCACCATGCACTGTCCCTTTTGCGGTGCCAACGACACCAAAGTCATCGATTCGCGCCTTGTTGCTGAAGGCGATCAGGTTCGCCGTCGCCGTGAATGCGTGGCCTGTGGCGAGCGTTTCACCACGTTTGAAACCGCCGAACTGGTCCTGCCTCGGCTGATCAAGCAAGACGGCAGCCGCCAGCCCTTCGACGAAGAAAAGCTGCGCGCCGGTATGCAGCGGGCACTGGAAAAGCGCCCGGTCAGCGTCGAGCGTCTGGAAGCGGCACTGGCCCACATCAAGAGCAAGCTGCGGGCGACGGGCGAGCGCGAGGTCAAATCCTTGATCGTCGGTGAACTGGTCATGGCCGAGTTGCAAAAGCTCGACGAAGTGGCCTACATCCGCTTTGCGTCGGTGTACCGGCGGTTTCAGGACCTCAACGAATTCCGCGAAGAAATCGACCGACTGGCCCGCGAGCCGGTTAAAGAGTGAGCATGCCCTCCACAGAGCAAAGTGTGCTCGACGCCTTCTACATGGCGCGAGCGCTGGAACTGGCGCGCAAGGGCGTCTACTCGACGCACCCAAATCCACGGGTGGGCTGCGTCATCGTGCGTGATGGTGAAGTTGTCGGTGAAGGTTGGCACGTGCGGGCGGGCGAGCCTCATGCCGAAGTCCACGCGCTGCGTCAGGCAGGCGACAAGGCAAAAAGTGCCACCGCTTACGTCACTCTTGAACCGTGCAGCCATCACGGCCGCACCCCGCCATGCGCCGATGCGCTGGTGAATGCCGGTGTCGGTCGTGTGGTTGCGGCGATGCAGGACCCCAACCCCGATGTCGCCGGGCGCGGTTTGTTGCGCCTGATGAGCGCCGGGATTGCGGTGCAGAGCGGCGTGCTGGAAAGCGAAGCGCGGGCGCTCAACAAAGGTTTTCTCAAACGCATGGAACATGGCCTGCCTTACGTGCGGGTCAAATTGGCGATGAGCCTCGACGGCCGCACGGCCATGGCCAGCGGCGAGAGCCAGTGGATCACAGGCCCTGAAGCGCGCTCGGCGGTGCAACGTCTGCGGGCGCAGTCGAGTGTGGTGCTGACCGGCGCTGACACCGTGCTGGCCGACGATGCTCGTTTGACCGTGCGCCCTGACGAGTTGGGCCTGAACGCAGAACTCACTGCGCTGGCTGTTACCCGCCCGCCATTGCGCGTGCTGATCGATGGCCGTTTGCGCGTGCCGCTGGATGCGCCGTTTTTCAAGGCGGGCAGCGCGCTGGTCGCCACCTGTGCCGCCGCTTCCGCGCGTGAGCGCTACACCGCCGAAGGCCATGAATTGCTGGCGTTGCCGAGCAGCGGTGGCCATGTCGATCTGCGTAAATTGCTGGTTGAGCTGGCTGCCCGTGGTGTCAACGACGTACTGGTCGAAGCGGGTCCCAAGCTGGCGGGCGCATTCACGCGGTTGGGGCTGGTCGATGAATTTCAGATTTTCGTCGCAGGCAAGTTCATGGGCTCTTCTGCACGTCCATTGCTGGATTTGCCGCTGGCGCAAATGAGCGAGTCGCTGGAGCTGAAAATCGTCGAAATGCGCGCAATCGGTAATGACTGGCGCGTTATTGCAATTCCGACGCCGAGCGCGAGCGTATAATTCCGGCTTTCGCTTTCAGCGCTGGCCCTGTTCTCCTGGAGGACCCATGTTTACCGGCATCATCGAATCCATCGGCAGCATCCGCGCCATCACTCCCAAAGGCGGCGATGTCCGCGTTTATGTAGAGACCGGCAAGCTCGACCTGTCTGACGTCAAACTCGGCGACAGCATCGCGGTCAACGGCGTGTGTCTGACCGCCGTTGAGCTGCCAGGCGACGGTTTCTGGGCTGACGTCAGCCGCGAAACCCTCGACGTGACGGCCTTCGTCGATCTGAAGACCGGCAGCCGCGTCAATCTTGAAAAAGCTCTGACCCCGACCACCCGCCTGGGCGGCCATCTGGTCAGCGGTCACGTCGACGGCGTCGGCGAAGTCCTGTCCCGCGAAGAGAACGCCCGTGCGATCCAGTTCCGCATGCGCGCTCCACGCGAGTTGGCCAAGTACATTTCGCACAAAGGCTCGATCACCGTCGACGGCACCAGCCTGACCGTGAACGCCGTCAATGGCGCCGAGTTCGAGCTGACCATCGTGCCGCACACGCTGGCCGAAACCATCATGGGCGACTACCGCCCGGGCCGTAAGATCAACCTGGAAGTGGACCTGCTGGCACGTTACCTGGAGCGCTTGCTGCTCGGTGACAAGGCCGCCGACCCGACGCCTGCCCAGGGCGGCACCATCACTGAAAGCTTTCTGGCCGCCAACGGCTACCTCAAATCCTGAATTGAAGGGGGTGCCGCGTGGCGCTCAATAGCATCGAAGAACTGGTGGAAGACATTCGCCAAGGCAAGATGGTCATCCTCATGGATGACGAAGATCGCGAGAACGAAGGCGATCTGATCATGGCCTCCGAGTGCGTCAAGGCTGAGCACATCAACTTCATGGCGCGTTATGCCCGCGGCCTGATCTGCATGCCGATGACCCGCGAGCGTTGTGAAACCCTGAAACTGCCACTGATGGCACCACGCAACGGTTCGGGTTTCGGCACCAAATTCACCGTGTCCATCGAGGCCGCCGAAGGTGTGACCACTGGTATTTCCGCTGCCGACCGTGCGCGCACTGTTCAGGCCGCTGCCGCGAAGGATGCGAAAGCTGAAGACATCGTCAGCCCCGGTCACATCTTCCCGCTGATGGCTCAGGCCGGTGGCACGCTGTCCCGCGCCGGCCACACCGAAGCTGCGTGCGATCTGGCGCGCATGGCCGGTTTCGAGCCAACCGGTGTGATCTGTGAAGTCATGAACGACGACGGCACCATGTCCCGTCGCCCTGAACTGGAAGCGTTTGCCGCCGAGCACAACATCAAGATCGGCACCATCGCCGACCTGATTCATTACCGAATGATCCACGAACGTACCGTTCAGCGGATTGCCGAGCAGCCTTTGGATACCGAACAGGGCCAGTTCAACCTGGTGACCTACCGAGATTCCGTCGAAGGCGACGTTCACTTGGCCCTGACCTTGGGCAAGGTGTGTGCGGAAGAACCTACCCTGGTACGCGTCCACAACATGGACCCGCTGCGCGACCTGTTGATGGTCAAGCAACCTGGCCGCTGGAGCCTGCGCGCCGCCATGGCTGCTGTGTCCGAGGCGGGCAGCGGTGTCGTTCTGTTGCTGGGACATCCGCTGGATGGCGATGCGGTGTTGGCCCATGTGCGGGAAACCGCAGGTGCCGCACCGGTTAAAACACCGACCACGTACAGCACGGTCGGCGCCGGTTCGCAGATCCTGCGCGACCTGGGCGTTCGCAAAATGCGCCTCATGAGTTCGCCAATGAAGTTCAACGCGATATCCGGTTTCGATCTGGAAGTTGTAGAATACGTGCCCTCCGAATAAAGACCGGCAGGTCAGCCGCCGTGAAAGCCCCGTGTTTTCCCGGTTTTTGTTCCTGCGGTCGCCGATTCGTGGCCTAAAATCCCTGAAAGCGCGCGCCTGATGCGCGCTTGCTCTTTAATTACGAGACTCAGCCGAATGACCCTGAAGACCATCGAAGGTACCTTCATCGCCCCACAAGGTCGCTACGCCCTGGTGGTTGGCCGTTTCAACAGCTTCGTCGTGGAAAGCCTGGTGAGCGGTGCCGTTGATGCCCTGGTTCGCCATGGCGTGAGCGAAAGCGACATCACCATCATCCGCGCACCGGGTGCGTTCGAAATCCCGCTGGTCGTGCAGAAAGTCGCTCAACGCAGCGAATACGCCGCGATCATCGCTCTGGGCGCCGTGATCCGTGGTGGCACTCCGCACTTCGAATACGTGGCCGGTGAATGCACCAAAGGCCTGGCCCAAGTCTCCATGGAATTCGGCGTGCCGGTCGCCTTCGGCGTACTGACCGTTGACTCCATCGAACAAGCCATCGAACGTTCCGGCACCAAGGCCGGTAACAAAGGCGCCGAAGCTGCGCTCTCCGCCCTTGAGATGGTCAGCCTGTTGGCGCAGTTGGAGGCCAAGTGATTAACGACGACAGCGATCAGTTCAACCCGCGTGAACCTCGCCCGGCCGATGCCGGCAAGCCATCGAAGAGCGAAAAGCGTCGCGCGGCCCGTGGCCTCGCCACTCAGGCCCTTTACCAATGGCACATGGCAGGTCACTCGCTGAACGAAATCGAAGCGCAATTCCGTGTCGACAACGACTTCACCGACGTTGACGGCGTGTACTTCCGCGAACTGCTGCACGGCGTGGCCGCCAGCAAGACCGAAGTCGACACTGCGCTCAAGCCTTGCCTGGATCTGGCCCTTGAAGAGCTGGACCCGGTTGAGCTGGCGGTTCTGCGCCTCTCGACCTACGAGCTGCTCAAGCGCATCGACGTGCCGTACCGCGTGGTCATCAACGAAGGCATCGAACTGGCGAAAGTCTACGGTTCGACCGACGGCCACAAGTTCGTCAACGGCGTACTCGACAAGCTGGCACCGCGTCTGCGCGATGCTGAAGTCAAGGCCAACAAGCGCTAAGGCGTCTGGCTGTCCAGAACCTTGAGTGCTTGACGCCATGGGCGAGTTCGAACTGATCCGCAACTACTTCGCCGCTGCGCCCTGTGCGCAGCCTGGCGAAGGTGTCGCATTGGGGATCGGCGACGACTGCGCCCTGTTGTCGGTGGCTGCTGGCGAGCAATTGGCGATTTCCACCGACACGCTGGTTGCCGGGGTGCATTTCCCCGACGCCTGCGATCCTTTCCTGCTGGGCCAGCGTGCCCTTGGTGTTTCCGCCAGCGATCTGGCGGCCATGGGCGCCAGCCCCCTCGCATTCACCCTTGCCTTGACCCTGCCTGAAGTTTCCGCCGCCTGGCTGGAAGCGTTCGCCCGTGGCTTGAACGAGATGGCTCAAGGCTGCTCGATGCGCCTGATTGGCGGCGACACCACCCGTGGGCCGCTGAGCCTGACGGTCACGGTGTTCGGCTCGGTCCCCATCGGGCTGGCGATGACGCGTAGCGGTGCGAAACCGGGTGATCTGCTGTGCGTTGGCGGGCCTTTGGGCGATGGTGCCGGTGCGCTGCCGCTGGTGTTGAACCAGCGCAGTGCCGAGGCGTCTACCACACAGGCCCTGCTGGCGCGCTACTGGTCGCCACAGCCTCAACTTGAACTGGGCATGGCGCTGCGGGGCAAGGCGACCTCGTCGCTGGATATCTCCGACGGGCTGTTGGCCGATTGTGGGCATATTGCAACGGCTTCGGGCGTAGGCTTGCGAATTGAACGCGACAAAGTGCCAATGTCTGACGCGCTGCGAGCGTTTTTCGATGCTGACGAGGCGCTGAATGCGGCACTCAGTGGCGGCGACGACTACAGACTGGCCTTCACGCTCCCGGCATCATGCCTGGCTGAGCTCGTCGAGGCGGGCTGGCCCGTTTTCGTGATCGGCCAGGTGGTCGACGGGCGGGGCGTGGTATTGATCGACGAGCAAGGGCGCGACGTCACGCCTTTGACTCGGGGTTACCAACATTTTCGGGAGACACGGTGACAGATCATCCTAATCAGGTCCCGGCGGAAAACGTTCCGCCATCGGTGTGGACCAACCCCTGGCATTTCCTGGCGTTCGGTTTCGGCTCGGGTACTTTGCCCAAGGCGCCGGGCACTTGGGGGTCAATGGTCGCCGTGCCGTTCATCCCGTTGTGGCAGATGCTGCCGGATTGGGGCTACTGGTTGATGCTGGGCATCACCATGCTGTTCGGTTTCTGGCTGTGCGGCAAAGTGGCGGACGACCTGCGCGTGCATGACCACGAAGGCATCGTCTGGGATGAAATGGTCGGCATGTGGATCACGCTGTGGCTGGTGCCCGAGGGATGGGGCTGGCTGCTGGCGGGCTTTCTGATGTTCCGCTTCTTCGACATCCTCAAACCCTGGCCCATCCACTGGGTCGACAAACACGTCCACGGCGGCGTCGGCATCATGCTCGATGACGTTTTGGCCGGTGTCTTTGCGTGGTTGGCGATGCAGGGTCTAGTCTGGGTGTGGGGCGTCATTTAGGAAACGACCGATGGGGCGCGTGGGGATGAATTGGCTGCTGGGCCTGTCGATGCTGATCGCAGGCTTTTGTGCGGCCGACGATTTGGCACATCCCGAGCCTTCGCCCGAAAAACCGACCGACATCGTCCTCGTCAGCGAGCAATGGAACGCCTATACCGAGGCGGACGGCACGGGGCTGGGGTGGGACCTGATGCGGGAAATCTTCGAGCCTGCCGGTATCAAGGTCGCGTCGCGGATCGAGCCTTACACTCGCGCCGTCGGTCTGGTGCAGCGTGGCGAAGCAGATGCCTGGGTGGGGGCCTATGAGAATGAGGTCGAAGGCACGCTCTACCCGAAATGGCACTACGACACCGACGAGATCTATGCGCTGGGGCCGGCTTCCAATCCTGCACCGACGCTCAAGTCTCTGGGCAGTTATCGGCTGGCCTGGGTGCGCGGTTACGACTTCCAGCAATACCTGCCCAATGTGGTTCACTTCAATGAGGTGGCGCGGCGCGATCATATCCTGACGATGCTCGACCATGGCCGTGCCGACCTGTACATCGACGCCAAGCCGGAAGTGGATTTCATCCTCGCTCAAACCAAAGAGCCTCAGCGCTTTCGCAAGACCTATTTGATGGCGATCCCGCTGTACCTAAGCTTTGCCGACAACGCGCGAGGTCGCTTTCTGCGGGACTTGTTCGATCAGCGCGTGGCGCAATTGGTGCACTCAGGCAAGCTGCGACCCGTCTTCGCTCACTGGAAGCAGCCTTATCCGTTCGATGCAGACGATGGTCCGAGCAAGACAGGGGTCAGGCAATGATCAAACTTCCTGATCTGAATGGCCGACAATTCAGCCTAAGCGTCTGCCAGAACCTGCTGTTACAATGCGGCCTTGCTAAATTCCAGTCCTCATACTGATCAGGAGCACACGGTGCCCGTCGTATTTGTCGCGGCTTCCAAGCTGCCTACCCCTTTTGCCACTTTCAAAATGAACGGTTTTCTGGAGCAGGAAACCGGTCGTGAACACGTTGTTCTCAGCCTGGGTGATGTCTCGGACGGTGCGCCGGTACTGGGCCGCGTGCATTCCGAATGCCTGACCGGCGATGCATTATTCAGCCAGCGCTGCGATTGCGGCTCTCAGCTCGAAGCCGCCTTGCGCGCCATTGCCGCTGAAGGTCGTGGCGTGCTGTTGTATCTGCGCCAGGAAGGGCGCGGTATTGGCCTGATGAACAAGATCCGCGCCTATGAATTGCAGGACGGCGGTGCAGACACCGTTGAAGCGAACGAGCGTCTGGGCTTTGCCGCCGACCAGCGTGACTACGGGATTTGCCTGCCGATGCTGGAGCATCTGGGCGTCAAATCGCTGCGCCTGATGACCAACAACCCGCGCAAAGTCAAAGCCCTGACCGACATGGGCATCAAGGTCGCCGAGCGGGTGCCGCTGCACACGGGTCAGAACCCGCACAACAAGCTCTACTTGGCGACCAAGGCAGGCAAGCTCGGACACATGATGGGCAACGAACATCAAAGCGAGGTCGATCCCGCGTGACACGGGGCAATGTGCGCCGTCGTCTGGCGCTGGCATGGTGGCGGCAACTGGCATTGACGCTGGCGCCGCTGCTGGTGGTCTGCATGTTTTTCGGCAGCGACGAAGCGGCCAGCCCGTCGGTGTTCGCCATGCCCCTGTTCATCGCGGGCATCGCCTCGATGTTCGTCAGCCTCAAACCGTTCGGCGTCTACAAGCGCTCACTGCTGGCCACCGGCAAGGCCCTCAATACCCCTGAAGAACCTGCTGCGTGGCTCAAACTGGCCGCTGACCGGCGCATGGCGTTTCTGGCAGCAGGATTGCCCGCCTGGATAGCGGCGCTGGCGGTGCTCGCGAATCTCGAAGCTGTAGCGCTCGCGTTGTTGGCGCTGTCCAGCGTCGTCCTTCTGTACCTGTATCGCATCCCTCGCCAGTTGGCTTGATGCGTCGGCTGATCGCCTGCCTGCTGTCGTTCACCGTCTGGCACACCAGCGCGGCTGAACGTGTCATCAGCCTTGCGCCTTCCCTGACCGAAATCGTGGTTGAACTGGATGCTGCCGATCTGTTGGTCGGTGTGCTGGATGGCGGCGATCGTCCCTCTGGTGCAGCAGCATTGATGTCAGTGGGGCGTTACGGACAACTGGAAATGGAGCGCCTGCTGAGCTTGCGCCCGGATCTGTTGTTGCTTTGGCCGGGCAGTGTCAGCGCTTCCCAGCGTGACCAGTTGCAGCGTCTGAACATCCCGACCTTTATCGCCGAGCCGCACTCGCTGGCCCAGTTGGCTGATCAGATTGAGCAGATTGGCGAACGGCTAGGGCGTGCCGAGCGGGGGCGGCAGGTGGCTGGGGTGTTTCGTCAACGCCTGAGCGAATTGCGAAAGCGCTATCACCAGGATGTGCCGATCAGTGTGTTTTATCAGGTCTGGGATCAGCCGCTGTACACCGTGGGTGGCGGGCAGATCATCAGCGATGCTCTGGCCGTGTGTGGGGCGCGCAACGTATTTGCCGACCTGAGTCAGCCTGCGCCGCAGGTCAGCCTTGAATCAGTGTTACAGCGCAATCCTGACGTGATCGTGGCGGGGGCGGCATCTCAACTCGCTGTCTGGAAAGCCTGGCCGTCACTGAAGGCCCGTCTGTTGGTGGTGCCGGATAAAGGCATAGAGCGGCCGAGTGGGCAGATGATCGAGGCGGTGGCCAGGCTGTGTGAAACCTTATCCCCTGATCGCTGATGCGCCGCTTTTGATTCTGCCCGAAAGGGCGTGGGAGCCGGCTTGCTGGCGAATATGGCATATCATTCACCGCTGCGGTGTCTGACCCTCTGCATTCGCCAGCAAGCCGGCTCCCACGCCTTCGGCAGAAGCCGCCATATTCGGAGTTACAACTGGGGCGTCCAAGTGATGCCAATCACCCATGTGCGGCCTTCTTCGCGATAACCGTAGTTGCTGCCATCAAAACTGTACAACGTGCGGCTGTAGCGCTTGTCCAGAGCGTTATCCAGTTTGAATTCCAGTCTCACTTCGTCACTGGCCTTCCAACTACTACGCAGCCCTAGCAGCGCGTAACCGCCGATGTTCTGCGTATTGGCTTCGTCGTTGTAACTGCTGCTCACCGCCTGCCAACTCGCGCCCACGCCGAGGCGGTCGAACTGGCGATCGAGGTCCAGATTCAGGGTTCGACGCGCGCGTCGATTCAGCGTGTGGCCGGTATCGCGGTCGCGCGGGTCGATGATCGAAGCGCCCAGCTTGCTGGTCCAGCCAAACAGTTGTTGCTCGAACGAAGCTTCAACACCGTTGATTCGCGCTGAGCCGATGTTCTGTGGGCGGAAGTCACTGTCTAGCGCAATCGCGTCTTCAAGGTCGGTGCGGTACAGCGACGCTTCCAGTTTGCTGGTCTCGCTCAGGCGGCTGCGCCATTGCACTTCGTAGCTTTTTGAATGCTCGGGCTTGAGATTCGGGTTGCTGAAGTCCGGGTAATACAGATCGTTGAACGTCGGGGCGCGAAAGCCTTCGCTGTAGGACAGCAGCACATCGTTGGCGTCGTTCAACGGCACGGTCAGCGTACCGCTCCATGTGTTCTGGCTACCGAATTGCTGGTTCTGGTCATGACGCAGACCCAGTTCAGTGGAAAAGCCGTCACCCTTGAAACGGTGCTGAATGAACGCCGCGCGGTTCCAGCGGCTGTCTTCATCGAATGCCGTGCTGCTATTGACCCGATCCTCGTACCAATCGCCGCCGAGCATCAGGCTGTTGCGCTCATCCAGCGTCAGGTCGTTCTGCCAGTTCACCGAGTCGCGGTAGGTGTTGAATACGTAGTGATCGTCGCTGAGCTTGTCGAAGGTCTTCTCGCGGTTCTCGCTGTGGCCCACCTCCAGCCGCGTTTTCCAATGCTCGTTGATGCGTGCATCGAGGTAGGTGCCGAGGCTGCTCAACTCGAAGTCGCTGTATGGCTGTTGTCCCACGCTGTCGAAGGTTACGGGGTCGAACAGGCCAAACGGGTTGTCGAACTCGGTCTTGCCTTTGTTATTCAGCGCGTTGAAACCGATTTCCACGTCATCGTTCAGCCAATGGCTCAGGTTCAGGCTATACGCCTTGTTGCGGTAGGCGTCGTGATCGGCGTCGCTGGCAAAGGACGGGCCGGTTCGGTCGATACCATCGGTTTCATCGAGGCTGGTACTGAGGTTGAAGTGGGTTTGCGTGTCGCCGCCTGACAGGCCTAGGCTGTTTTGCGTCGTGCCACGATTGCCGAAACCGGTGTGCAGCCGCGCTTGCAGGCCCTGTTCGGCGCCGCGCCGAGTGAAGATCTGAATCACGCCCCCGATGGCGTCTGCACCGTATACCACTGACCGAGAGCCGCGTAGCACTTCGACGCGTTCGACTTGATCGACGTTGAGGTACTGCAACGCGCTGTCAGCGGAGGTGGCGTTGGCAATGCGCTGGCCGTCCACCAGTACAAGGCTCTGCGCAGCTTTGGTGCCACGAATGTAAATCCCCGGCAGGCTGCCACGACCACCGCTCGGCGCTACTTGTACGCCGGGCACGCGGTTGAGCAGGTCGGTGACGCCGGTGGGTTGCAGGCGTTCGATGTCGGCGCGGGTGAAGACGGTGTTGGCGGCGGTGCTCGCGTCCCGCTGTTCGACTTGACGGTTGGCGCTGATCAGGACGTCGGGGAGTTTCAGGGCGTTTTCACGGTCCGGGAGATCGGCGAAGGCTTGGGTGGTTGGCAGTAGGGAGAACGCGAGGGCGAGACGGGATAAGGTCATATGTTCAGCGAGATGATGATCGTTCCCACGCAGTGCATGGGAACGATCATGGCTTTAGATTTTGCTCAGGCGTGCGCTGATCGACGCTTCAATCCCGTCCGCATCCAGCCCGCATTCGGCCAGCATTTGCGCCGGTTTGGCGTGTTCGACGTAAACATCCGGCAAGCCCAGGTGCAGCACGGATTTGAGAATGTTCTCCCGCGCAAGGAACTCGCTGACCGCCGCGCCTGCACCACCCATGATGGCGTTTTCTTCGATGGTCACCAGCAACTCATGGCTGGCAGCCATTTCGCGAACCAGCGCCTCATCCAGCGGTTTGACGAAGCGCATGTCGACCACGGTCGCGTCGATCTTTTCGGCGACTTTCAGCGCATCGGCCAATTGCACACCGAACACCAGCATGGCGACTTTGCTGCCTTGGCGACGCACGATGCCTTTACCGATTTCCAGCGGCTCCAGACCGCCTTCGATCACCGCGTTCGGACCAGTGCCGCGCGGATAGCGCACAGCCGCCGGGCCATTGAACAGGTGGCCGGTGCTGAGCATCTTGCGCAGTTCGTTCTCGTCGCTCGGCGTCATTACCAGCATGCCGGGGATGCAGCGCAGGTACGACAAATCGAAGCTGCCCGCGTGGGTCGGGCCGTCCTCGCCCACCAGGCCTGCGCGGTCGATGGCGAACAGCACGTCCAGATTTTGCACCGCGACGTCGTGGATCAACTGGTCGTAGCCGCGCTGCAGGAAGGTCGAATAGATCGCTACTACCGGTTTGGAGCCTTCGCAGGCCATGCCCGCCGCCAGTGTCACCGCGTGTTGCTCGGCGATGGCAACGTCGAAATAACGCTCCGGGAAACGCTCGCTGAAGGCGACCAGATCCGAACCTTCTTTCATCGCCGGGGTGATCCCGACCAGACGCTCATCAGCAGCGGCCATGTCGCACAGCCACTGGCCGAACACGCCGGAATATTTCGGACCGCTGGCCTTTTTAGGGGCCGCCGGTGCATTGACCGGGTCGAGCTTGGTGATGGCGTGGTAGCCAATCGGGTCAACTTCCGCCGGGGCGAAGCCTTTGCCTTTCTTGGTCACCACGTGCAGGAACTGCGGGCCTTTGAGGTCACGCATGTTACGCAGCGTGGCGATCAGAGTCGGCAGGTCGTGGCCGTCGATCGGGCCGATGTAGTTCCAGCCCAGCTCTTCGAACAGCGTGCCGGGCACCAGCATGCCTTTGGCGTATTCCTCGGTGCGGCGGGCGATTTCCCACGCACCCGGGAGGCGCGAGAGCACTTTCTTGCTGCCTTCTCGCATGCTGGCGTAGGTGCGGCTGGAAAGGATCTTCGCCAGATAGTTCGACAGCCCGCCGACGTTGCGCGAGATCGACATGTCGTTGTCGTTCAGGATCACCAGCATGTCGGCGTTGACTTCCGGCGCGTGGTTCAGCGCCTCGAAGGCCATGCCTGCGGTCAGTGCACCGTCGCCGATGACGGCGATCGCCTTGCGATCCTTGCCGTGCAGGCGATTGGCAATGGCCATGCCCAGTGCGGCGCTGATCGAGGTGCTGGAGTGGCCGACGCCAAAGGTGTCGTACTCGCTCTCGCTGCGGCGCGGGAAGGCGGCCACACCGCCTTTCTGGCGCAGGGTCGACATCTGCTCGCGGCGACCGGTAAGGATCTTGTGCGGATACGCCTGATGGCCGACGTCCCAGACCAGCCGGTCGTCGGGGGTATCGAAGACGTAGTGCAGAGCCACGGTCAGCTCGATGACGCCAAGCCCGGCACCGAAATGCCCGCCGGTCTGGCCAACGGTGTAGAGCAGCTCCAGGCGCAGTTCGTCAGCCAGGGCTTCGAGCTCGGCTTCACCTAACCGGCGCAGGCCGTCCGGCGTCGCTGCGTTGTCGAGCAGGGGCGTGGACGGGCGCTCGCGGGGAATCTCTTTGAACGTCGTGGGCATCAGGCGAATCGTTATAAGTAAAAGACGCGGCAGTTTACCTGATGCATCGCGACCTGCCCATGAACAGCAGTCGATGGATGCTCAAATCAGCGTGCCAGAGCGGTGCAATTCGCTATAGCAGCGCGGCTTGCCGGCGGTGGCGGCCGTGAGAGCGCTGCCGCCGGCAAGCCGGACTGCTACATGGGGAGGGTGGCGATCAGTTACGCCGCTCGACGATATAACGCGCCAGCGCTCGCAGAGGTTCGGCCGCCGCGTCGAAAGGTCGCAGGGCCACCAGCGCCTGATCGCGCAGTTCCAGTGCGTAATGTTTGGCTTCTTCCAGCCCCAGCAGGGCGGGGTAGGTCGGTTTGTCTCGTGCGATATCGGCACCCTGGCGCTTGCCGAGGGTGGCGGTATCGCTTTCAACGTCGAGGATGTCGTCCTGAACCTGGAACGCCAGGCCGATGGCCCGGGCGTAAATCTGTAGCGAATCGAGCTGGACCTGGCTGGCACGACCGCTGGCCAGAGCGCCAAGTCTGACGCTGGCCTCGATCAGCGCGCCGGTCTTGTGCCGGTGCATGAACTCCAGGGCTTTCTGGTCGAGCTTGAGGCCCACCGAGCCCAGATCGATCGCCTGACCACCGACCATGCCCGCCGGGCCTGCGGCGTGGGCGAGGGTGGTGACCATTTTCAGGCGGGTTTCGGCGTCCTGCGGGGTCAGCTTACTGTCGCTCAAGACGCTGAAGGCCATGGTTTGCAGACCGTCACCGGCCAGGATCGCACAGGCTTCGTCGAACGCTTTGTGAGTGGTCGGCAGGCCGCGACGCAGGTCGTCATCGTCCATCGCAGGCAAGTCGTCATGCACCAGCGAATAGGCGTGGATCAACTCCACCGCGCAGGCCGCACCGTCGGCGTGTTCAGCATTGCCACCCAGCGCTTCGCACGCGGCGTAAACCAGAAGCGGGCGCACGCGCTTGCCGCCGTTGGTGACGCTGTAGCGCATGGCTTGGTAAAGACGGGTCAATTCCGGGGCGGGGGCGTCGAACAGAGTGTCCAGCGCGGCGTTGACCCGCGCCTGGCTGAGGGCCTGATACTCGGCGATCATTCGGGCTGTTCCGCGTCGAAGGGCTCTTCAGCCAGCTCGCCATCACGCTCCAGCAACACCTGCACCTTCTGCTCGGCCTGGGCCAGTGCGCTTTGGCACTCGCGGGTCAGGCGGATACCTTGTTCGAAGGCGGTCAGGGAATCTTCCAGCGACAGCTCGCCGTTCTCCAGACGCTCGACCAGCGTTTGCAAATCCGTGAGGGACTGTTCGAAATCCAGTGCTGCTTTCTTGCGGGCCATGGCGGCTATCCCGGTAGACGTTAAACCGGCGCGACACTAGCAGAGCAACGGCATTGGGGCAAATGAGAGGTGCCGGATGGAAGAGGGGAGGAGGGGCGCAGACACCGATTTATCGCCAGGTACCGCACCTGTGGGAGATCTATGTTGACGGGTCAACCGCATTCACCACCAAGGCGGCTCCCACATTGACCGCGCCAGACCCAAGCCTTTTATTCGACGCCATACCTGTGGGAGCCGGCTTGCTGGCGAAAGCGTCGGGTCAGGCACATCATCGTTGACTGACAGACCGCATTCGCCAGCAAGCCGGCTCCCTCAGGGGCATGTGGCGGCTGTTACAGGTGGGTAAATACGGCCTCATTCGACAAACGTGATTTCGGCAGCTTGGCGTTGAAGTCGGTTTCGCTGCGGTAGCCCAAGGAAACCACGACCAGGCTGCTGAAACCCTTCTCGCGCAGGCCCAGTTCGGCATCCAGTTTCTTGAAGTCGAATCCTTCCATCGGCGTGGCATCCAGCTCCAGCGACGCAGCGCCCAGCAGCAGGGTGCCGAGGGCCAGGTAGGTTTGTTTTTCCATCCAGTGCTGCACGTCTTTCAGGTCGTACTTGTGCATATTCACGTAGCCACGGCGAATACCGTCCTGGCCCGCCTTGGCTTCTGGGTTGGCGAAACGGCCATCCAGCTCTTCCTGCGCCAGTACGGCGTTCAGATGCTCGTCTGTCATTTCAGTGCGGGTGCACAGCACGATCACGTGGGAGGCGTTGAGGATTTTCGCTTCGTTGTACGCGAACGCGCCCTCTGCGCCTTTGGCAACGCGGGCTTTGCCTTGCTTGTCGGACGCGACGATGAAATGCCAAGGCTGGGAGTTCACCGACGACGGGCTGTGGCGCAGTTGCTCCAGCAGGGTGTCGATGGTTTCTTGTGGGATCTTGCGGGTCGCGTCGTAAGCTTTGGTGGTGTAGCGGGATTTGGCGATGGCAGTGAGTTGCATGACGTGATTCCTGGATAAAAAAGGGGCCGACATTGCAGGGGATCGGCGCAGAAAGGTGCCGATCTTCACATGCTGTACGCCGGGTGAACAATGGGATCAGAAACTTTCCAGCACAATTTTCCCACGGGCCTTGCCGCTTTCGATCACGGCATGGGCGCGGCGCAGATTTTCAGCATTGATCGCACCGAAATGCTCGCCCAAGGTGGTTTTCAAAACGCCCTGATCGATCAACTGCGCGACGCGATTGAGCAGTTCATGCTGGGCAATCATGTCCGGGGTTTCATAGAGCGAGCGGGTGAACATCAGCTCCCAATGCAGCGACAACGCCTTGCGTTTCATGGGAACCACATCGAGTGTCTTGGGATCGTCGATGAGCGCCAGTTTGCCTTGTGGACGCAGCGCTTCGATCAGTTGCGCAAAGTAGCTGTCGGTGTGGGTCAGGCTCGCGACATGGCTGACCTGGCCGACGCCAATGGCCTCCAGTTGCGCCACTATCGGCTGGCTGTGGTCGATGACGTGATGGGCGCCAAGGCCTTTGACCCACTCTTGAGTTTCCGGGCGCGATGCGGTGCCGATCACCGTCAGCTTGGTCAGTTGGCGGGCCAGTTGAACGAGGATCGAACCCACGCCACCCCCTGCGCCGATGATCAACAGGCTGTCGCCTTCACCTTCTCCTTCTTTTACGCCGAGGCGGTCGAACAGCAGTTCCCACGCAGTAATCGAGGTCAGCGGCAGTGCGGCGGCATGGGCGTTATCGATGGATTTCGGTTTGCGGCCAACGATGCGCTCGTCCACCAAATGGAATTCGCTGTAGTTGCCAGGGCGAGCGATGGACCCGGCATAGAAGACCTCGTCACCGGCCTTGAACAGCGTCACGTCACTGCCGGTTTCGCGAACCACGCCGACGGCGTCCCAGCCCACGACTTTAGGGGCGGTGGCGGCCGAGCCTGCCCGGACTTTGGTGTCGACCGGGTTCACGGAAATGGCCTGAACTTCGACCAACAGATCCCGAGGGCCGGGCGTCGGTTTGGGCAAGTCCATGTCCTTGAGCGCGTTTGGGTCTTCGATAGGCAGGCCGTGCTGGGTGAAGGCGATGGCTTTCATGGCGATCTCTCTGGGGAGGTTTGAGTTGCGCCTATCTTGGTCTCCTCCCGCGATGAAAAACACCGGCCTGATGCGGCAACACTTTCATGGCAGCGGTGAAAATGAACCGCATCGGACGGGGGCAAGCGCCTTGAGCGCCGGCCCCTTGTCATCTTCAGTGCGAATGCCTTGGCTCGCCGTTTCGGGCGATGACCCGAAGGTGCAACGTGGCCGGCTCAAGGCAGCCGCCGGTGGACAACTGCCCCACCAACTGGCGATACAGTTCCTGCCACGGTGTCTGCGAGGCGGGCATCTTCGGCTCGAACCGGGCGCGGCGTTCGGCCATTTCCTCCTCACTGATCAGCACGTTGACGCTGCGGTTGTTGAGGTCCACGCGCAGGCGGTCGTTGGTTTTCAACAGCGCCAACCCACCGCCCACCGCCGCTTCCGGCGACATGTTGAGAATCGAGGGGCTGGCCGAGGTGCCGCTCTGGCGACCATCTCCAAGGCAGGGCAGCGAATCGATTCCTCGCTTGATCAATTCGGCAGGAGGCGCCATGTTGACCACTTCGGCGCTGCCGGGGTAACCCACGGTGCCTGCGCCGCGAATCACCAGAATGCAGCGTTCGTCGATGTCCAGCGAAGGGTCGTTGATGCGCGCGTGGTAATCCTCCGGGCCTTCGAAGACAATTGCCCGTGCTTCGAAGCTGTTTTCCGCGCCGGGCTCTGACAGGTAGGTCTTGCGGAAAGCCTCGCCGACCACCGACATCTTCATGATCGCGCTGTCGAAGAAGTTGCCGCTGAGTACGATGAAACCGGCGCGGTGCTTGAGCGGGTCTTCGTAGGAGCGAATCACGTCCGCGTCATGGGTGACGGCAGCGGCCACGATCTCGCCCACCGTCTTGCCCGATACCGAATGGCAGGCCTCATGCAGCTTCCCGGCTTTCTGCAGTTCGTGCATCACGGCCGGGACGCCTCCGGCGCGATGGAAGCCTTCGCCCAGGTATTTACCCGCTGGCATGCAGTTGACCAGCAGTGGAACGTCTTCACCGACGCGCTGCCAGTCGTCCAGGCTCAGTTCGACACCCATGTGCCGGGCGATGGCGATCAAGTGCGGTGGGCAGTTGCTGGATGCACCCAGGGCAGAGGCAACGGCGATGGCGTTCTCGAAGGCTTCGCGGGTCATGATCTGCGAAGGGCGGACGTCCTCGCGCACCAGGTCGCAAATGCGTTTGCCTGTCATGTAGGCCATCTGGCCACGCTCGCGATACGGCGCCGGGATGCTCGCACAGCCTGGCAACGACATGCCCAGTGCTTCTGCCAGCGCATTCATCGAAAGCGCCGTTCCCATGGTGTTGCAGTGGCCGACCGAGGGCGAAGCCGCGGTGGTCATTTCCATGAAGCCTTCATAGTTGATTTCGCCGGCCGAGAGCAGGTTGCGGGCATGCCACAGCACCGTGCCCGAGCCGATCAGTTCACCCTTGTGGCGACCGTCGAGCATCGGCCCGCCAGAGAGCACGATGGCAGGCAGGTCAGTGGTGGCGGCGGCCATCAAGCAGGCGGGCGTGGTCTTGTCGCAACCGGTGGTCAGCACCACGCCGTCGAGCGGGTAACCATGGAGAATTTCAACCAGCCCCAGATAGGCCAGGTTGCGGTCAAGCGCGGCCGTGGGGCGACGAGTCTGCTCGGCGATAGGGTGGACCGGAAACTCCATCGGAATGCCGCCGGCATCGCGAATCCCGGCCTTGACCCGCTGGGCCAATTCCAGATGGTGACGGTTGCAAGGCGTCAGGTCGCTGCCTGTCTGCGCAATCCCGATGATCGGCCGCCCGGACTGCAACTCTTCGCGGGTCAGGCCGTAGTTCATGTAGCGCTCGACATACAGCGCCGTCATGTCGGCGTGGTCTGGGTCATCAAACCATTGCTGGCTGCGCAGGGGGCGTTTCGGGGCTTCGGACATGGTTCGGGTTTCTCTTGTTATCGGGGTAACGGGCGACGCTCATCGCGCGGCGCACCGGTTATCGGCGAGGAGGGGCGTTGCGTCACAGGACTCACTGCCGCGTCAGCAAACCACGCGCCGTCAGGTTACGGAACAATGCGCCAAGACCGAACGTCCAAGAAGTGGCCTGGCTGCTATGCGTCACTTCGTTGTGCAGACTGCCCAGCAAACGGCTGCTGATGCTGACCTCGTCTCCAAGCTTGTGAGTGAAGCCGCCCCCCACGTGGTCACGGTCTTCAGTGGGCGCGAACAAGGTGCCGAGGTACAGCAGAAAACCGTCGGGATACTGGTGGTTTTCGTTGAGGGTCTGGGCGGCAATGTCTTCCGGGTCCCGGCTGATCTGCGACATGGAGCTTGAACCCTTCAGCACGTAGCCGTCACGGCCTTTGACCTGCAGGTCGACCACGCAATTGCGCACGTCGTCCATCGAAAAGGTTTCGTCGAACAGGCGGATGAACGGGCCGATCGCGCACGACGCGTTGTTGTCCTTGGCCTTGCTCAGCAGCAAGGCGCTGCGGCCTTCGAAGTCGCGCAGATTGACGTCGTTGCCCAGCGTGGCGCCGTGAATTTCCCCGCGACTGTTCACCGCGAGAACCACTTCGGGCTCGGGGTTGTTCCATTCGGATTTGGGGTGGATGCCGATCTGACTGCCGCTACCGACAGCGGCGAGTACCGGGGCCTTGGTGAAGATTTCCGCATCCGGGCCGATGCCGACTTCCAGGTACTGCGACCACATTTTCTGTTCGATCAGCAGCGCTTTCAGGGCGCTCGCCTGTTCCGAGCCCGGTCGGATGCTGCGCAGGTTGTCGCCAATGATGTCATGCACGATCGCGCGCACGCTTTCGGCCTTGGTCGGGTTGCCTGCCGCTTGTTCCTCGATGACGCGCTCGATCATACTCGCCGCGAACGTCACGCCTGCAGCCTTGATGACCTGCAGGTCGGCCGGGGCCAGGAGAAAGGGCGCATTGGCATTTGGGTGGGTGCCGGAGTTGGCCAGCAAGTCCTCAACGCTGCAGATCAGCGCGCCTTGGGTCTCGCGCACGGCCTTGAGCGGCGACGCGGATTCAAGCAATTCGCTCAGGGTGGCAAAGCGCTCGGACAGATCGAACACCCCGTCGCGACGCAGGACAACAGGCGAAGGACCGGCGACCTGACCGGGCACCCATGCGCGGCCAATCAAGGTGCCATCGAGGCCGTCGGCAGGCAGCGTGTTTTCAGGGGTGAGTCGAATTGACATGGGGCGATCCTCGGAAGTTCTTATGCTTTTGCTGCCGACCCTAGCCAGCCAACACGATAAACTCCAATGACATCTGCTCAATTATCGATAACATGGGGTTATCAAGTCCGAAGGCTGCTCACTATGTCCGACATCTCGTTCTCGACGGTCTGTAACTGGCTCAAGTTCAAGCATCTGGTGCTGATCGATACCTTGGCTCGTACGCGCAACATGCACGCGGCCGCGTTGCACATGAACCTGAGTCAGCCCGCCGTCAGCAAGATGCTTCGCGAGATCGAGCGGTTATTGGGGTTCGACCTGTTCGAGCGGCTGCCTCGCAACATGCCCCCCACCGCACTGGGGGAGCATGTGGTGCGTTACGCGCAGATTGCGCTGAATGACGCCAACAAGTTTGTCGACCAGATCAGTAGCCTGCGCGAAGGCGGTCACGGCTTTCTCAAGGTCGGAGCGATTTTTGCCGCCACGGCCGTGGTGTTGCCGGATGCCATCGTGCAGTTGAAACGGCGCTGGCCGTTGCTGTCCATCGAGATCGTCGAGCAGACCAGCGATCATCTGATGGAAATGCTCGACGACAAAAAGCTCGACCTCGCCGTGGCCCGTTACACCGACGAAAGCCAGCAGCAAGTGTATGACTTTCAGGCGTTGGCGCCTGAGCCGTTCTGCATGGTAGTCAACAGCCGTCACCCGCTCACCGAGCTTGAGGAGACGCCGCTTGAGGAACTGGGCAACTGGCCGTGGATTCTCTACCCGGTTGGCACGCCGATCCGTGCGCGTATGGAGCAAGCGTTCGCCAAGGCCGGCATCCCGCTGCCGCGGAACACCATCGATACCATCTCCATGCAGACGTTTTTGCAGGTGTTGCAGTCCGGCCCGATGATCGCCATGTTGCCCGCGTCGATGGCCCAGCCGCATCTGGAAGGGGGCTTGTTGAAAGTGCTCAACACGCCGCTGAAGCTGGCCCCTCAGGATTATGGAATTCTCACCCGACGCGGCGAGCCGCTGTTAGGTGCCGCCTCGGAATTCGCCAATATTCTGATCGCCAACGCAAAAATGGTCCCCCGCTAGATCAATAACCTTGGGTTATCGATCAATGGAAACATCTCATTATTCTTCATCTGTCGCTTGTCAGTACCATCCGCTCGTGTCTTGACCCCATAAAAACAACACAGGCGCAACCAGTGCCTGGAGGTCCTACCATGGCAACTGCATCTGATCGCCTGCCCGAACACTCGGGCGCCGGGCACGCCAGCTTCGAAGATCGTACCTACCGCAAGGTCATCCTGCGCATTCTCCCTGTCCTGCTGCTGTGCTACATGGCGGCGTACCTGGACCGCGTCAACATTGGTTTCGCCAAGCTGGACATGCTCAACGACCTGCAATTCAGCAACACGGTCTACGCCTTGGGCGCGAGCATTTTCTTCTGGGGCTACTTCATTTTCGAGGTGCCCAGCAACCTGCTGCTGCATCGCTTCGGCGCCCGTTTCTGGATCGCGCGAATCATGCTCAGTTGGGCCATTGTCTCGATGGCCGTGGCCTTCACCGTGCCGTTGGCGAAGTTTTTCCACATCGAGTCGGAAACCATGTTCTATGTGCTGCGCTTCTTGCTCGGCATCTGCGAAGCAGGGTTCTTCCCAGGCGTCATTCTTTACCTTAACTACTGGTTCCCGACGCGCCGTCAGAGTCGCGTGATGTCTGGCTTCCTGATGGCCATGCCGATCAGCCTGACCCTGGGGGGCGTTGTTTCCGGCTGGTTGATGACCAAGATGCAAGGCGTACAAGGCATGGCCGGTTGGCAGTGGCTGCTGATCATCGAAGGCCTTCCTTCCGTGGTCATGGCGTTCGTGGTGCTGGCCTTCATGGCGAACAACATCGATGCCGCGAAGTGGCTGTCGCCGGAAGAAAAAGCCATGCTCAAGGCCAACCTGCAGCACGACAGTAAAGGCAAGGCGTCGAGCCTGCGCGAAGTCCTGTTCAATGGCCGGGTGTGGTTGTTGGTGCTGATTCTGTTGACCTTCAACACAGGCTTCTACGGTTTGGCGTTCTGGATGCCGTCGATCATTAAAAGCGCAGGCATTTCCAACCCGCTGGACATCGGCCTGTTGACTGCAATTCCCTATGGAATCGCCGTTATCGCGATGACGCTCAATGCCCGTCACTCCAACAGGACCGGTGAGCGCCGCCTGCATGCGGCGATTCCTGCGGTCATTGGCGGAATCGGCCTGATCCTCAGCGCCTACTTCGCCAACAACGTGGTGTTGTCGATCATCTTCCTCAGCGTATCCGCCTCCGGTGTGCTGAGCCTGATGCCGATCTACTGGACCCTGCCTGGCACCGTTCTGTCCGGCGTCGCCGCTGCGGCGGGGATCGGCATGATCAACGCCATCGGTAACTTGTCGGGGTTCACCGGTTCGATGATCACGGCTGTCGCCGAGAACCTCACCGGGAACATCAATAACGGGACCTACGTGCTGGGCGCGTGCCTGTTCGTCAGCGCGGGCTTGATCCTCTCGATTCCCAAGGCAATACTCGGCAACCACAAGGTCGAAGCTTCGGAGCCTGCGGGGGCGCTCTCCAACGCCTGATTTCCGCCTGCTCCCCACCTGACACCGATTGCCTGCCATCGCCAACCGCGATGGCAGGCTCGCCAATGCTTGATATACGCCCCTTTCCAGCGCTCCTAACATCGGTCCCATGTGACCCCTCGCCCCAAGCGAAATGAAGGAGAGCCCGTGAAAAACTTTCGAATCGGCCAGATCGTCCCCAGCTCCAACACCACCATGGAAACCGAAATTCCGGCGATGCTGACTTCGCGTTATGCGTTGTTTCCGGAGGAGCGTTTCACCTTTCACTCCTCGCGCATGCGCATGATGCACGTCAGCCCCGAAGAGCTGAAAAAGATGGATGTCGACAGCGACCGCTGCGCGCTGGAACTCAGCGACGCGCGGGTGGACGTCATGGCGTATGCCTGTCTGGTGGCGATCATGTGCCAGGGCGCGGGCTATCACACGGTTTCTCAGGAGCGTCTCAGCAAGACCGTTGCCGCGAATACCTCCAGCGCTCCGGTGCTGAGCTCGGCGGGCGCCCTGATCGACAGTCTGCACATGCTCGACTACAAGAAAATCGCGATCATCACCCCTTACATGAAGCCGCTGACCGCCCAGGTGATCGATTACATCGAAGCGGCGGGCATCGAAGTCGTGGACGCCATCAGCCTGGAAGTCTCGGACAATCTCGCCGTGGGGCGGCTCGACCCAATGAACCTGGTGGCGCACGCCGATAGACTGAACATCGGGCAGGCGGACGGGGTGGTGCTGTCCTGCTGCGTGCAGATGCCGTCGCTGCCGGCAATTCAAGTGGTCCAGGACCGCCTCGACAAACCGGTGTTGTCAGCCTCGGTCGCGACCGTTTACCAGATGCTGAAGACCCTTGGCCTGAAAGCCCAGGTGCCGAACGCCGGTCATCTGTTGTCCGGGGCGTTCTGACGCTGTGCCTGACGGGGTACTATGGCGGACATTCTGGCCTGCACGCCCGGTACCCCACATGAAGCTCGACCCCGTTTCGCTGCGCCTGTTCGTCAGCGTCGTTGAAGAAGGCACCATCGCCGCTGCCGCCAAGCGCGAGCACATCGCGGCGGCAGCGGTGAGCAAGCGACTCAGCGAACTGGAAGAGCTGCTCGATTCGCGTTTGCTCACGCGCACCAACAAGGGCATCACACCGACCGACGCAGGGCTGTCGCTACTGTTCATGGCCCGCAGTGCGTTGAACAACCTCAACGAGATCGTTGTACAGATGCGCGATTACTCCCATGGGCGTCGCGGGTCGGTGCAGGTGCTGGCCAATGTCTCGGCCATTACCCAGTTCATGCCGGGGCTGATTCAGTCGTTCATGGCGCTGTACCCGCTGATCACTGTCAGTCTCGAAGAACAGCAAAGCCTTGCGATCACCAAGGCCGTGGCCGAGAACCGCGCGGATATCGGCATCTTCACGCGCCTGCCCCATGGGGCGGACATCGAAGTCTTCCCATTTCGCACCGATCGGCTGGTGGTGCTGGTGCCCAACGGTCATCCACTGGCCGGGCGCGAGTCGGTGAGCTTCAGCGAAACCCTCGCTCACGACCACGTCACCCTGCGCAGCGGCACGCACTTGAACTTTCAGTTGATCAAGGCCGCCAACGATTTGGGGCGTTCGCTGAAAATCCGCATGGAAGTGTCCAGTTACGACGCGCTCTGTCTGATGGTTCAGGCGGGAGTGGGGGTCGGCATCATGCCGGAGGGGAGCGTGGCGATTTACAAGCTCAACGGTGCCCGTGCCGTGAACCTGAGTGATGACTGGGCCAGCCGTGAACTGAGCGTTTGCGTAAGATCGCGGCAGGGATTATCCAGCGCTGCGCTGTTGTTCCTCGACCACATCCTGGCGCCGCCTCTGGTCCCGCCGGTAGCGACGGAATGAGGCTTATCGCCGGAAGCGATCAGGAACCGTAAGCGGCTCCTGATCGCGAAGCCCTTCTCTACATCGCAGTGCGGAAGATTTCCTCGATCTGCTCCTGAGTCGCAGGGCGCGGGTTGGTGAAGCCGCAGGCATCTTTCATAGCGTTGGCCGCCAGCGTCGGGATGTCATCGGATTTGGCGCCCAGTTCGGTCAGGCCGGCCGGAATGCCGATGTCGCCAGACAGCTTGCGGATGGCCGCGATGGCCGCGGCCGCGCCCTGGGTGTCGTCCAGGCGCTGGGTGTCGATGCCCATCGCCGCTGCCACGTCTTTCAGGCGTGCTGGACAGACACTGGCGTTGAAACTCTCTACATGGGGCAGCAACACCGCGTTGCACACGCCGTGGGGCAAATCGTAGAAACCGCCCAATTGGTGGGCCATCGCGTGCACATAACCGAGCGAGGCATTGTTGAAGGCCATGCCGGCGAGGAACTGTGCGTATGCCATGTTTTCTCGCGCAGGCATGTCACTGCCATTGGCCACCGCGGTGCGCAGGTTGGCGGAAATCAGCTCTACCGCTTTGAGCGCGCAGGCGTCGGTGATCGGCGTGGCCGCCGTGGAGACGTAGGCCTCAATGGCATGGGTCAGCGCGTCCATGCCGGTGGCAGCGGTCAGCCCTTTGGGCATCGCCGCCATCAAGGAGGGGTCGTTGACGGACAGCAAGGGCGTGACGTTGCGGTCCACGATTGCCATTTTCACATGACGGGTTTCATCGGTGATGATGCAGAAGCGCGTCATTTCGCTGGCCGTGCCGGCAGTGGTATTGATCGCGATCAATGGCAGCTGCGGCCTGGCCGATTGATCCACCCCTTCGTAGTCACTGATTTCCCCGCCGTTCGCCGCCACCAGCGCGATGCCCTTGGCGCAGTCATGAGGCGAGCCGCCGCCTAGGGAGATGATGAAATCAGCACCGCTGGCCTTGAGCTGTTTCAGGCCATTTTCCACGTTGCTGACGGTCGGGTTCGGCTTGGCACCGTCGAAAATCGTGGCATTGATGTCCTGCTCGCGCAGCAGACCGGCCACCTTGTCGGCCACCCCTGCCTTGGCCAGCCCTGCGTCGGTGACGATCAGCGCGTGACGAAAACCATATTTGCGAATCGCATCAACCGCCTCACCGAGACTGCCGATACCCATCATGTTCACGGACGGAATGAAGAACGTGCTGCTCATTGACTGATCCTCTTTCTTATCATTGTTGGCTTCGGCCGGGTGGCCGGAGGGGTACTCATCGAGACAGGACCATCCTAGGCGCCACGGGAACGGGGCTAAATGGTTCTTTGGAGGGGGCAAGCGGGGGTCTTTGGTCGTAGTGGCGCGGCGGGGTTGTGATCTCTGGACGAGGCACTGCGCGCAAGGGCGAATAGGCAGCGCTCATTAAAAAGCCGGCTTGTGGCCGGCTTCTCGGTGACAGGTTTGGCGAGTTTTTGGCTCACCGTACCCATCCGCAAAAGTGCGCGCTGCAGGCAGGCGCTTGTGAGGTAGACGTGACGGGCCGAGGGCCGGTGTCAGGTCGGTCACCCTTCGGCGGGTAGCCAACGGGTGGTGAAACGAAGGCGTGCAGGATACGCATGTTCATGGCATCTGCCCAGCCCGGGTGCGCTGCCTTTTGTCCTTTTCCTTGGGGATCAAGGCATTGTTGCGGGATGACGGCGGTTGTTGAGGGTGGACCACCAGAAGATCCAGCCAAGGATGTGGATATGTTGTTCCTGTATCTGTTCTGCGCTGAAGATTTCGTCGGGGTATTCGCCTGCATTGTGGCTGCGAAGGCGCAGGCCCCCGCCGGGCAGGCGGTAAAGGTATTTCACGCGCAGCATGCCGTCGTGTTCCAGCGCATACATTTCGCCGTCGATGACGAGCACGCGTCCGCGGTCGATGCCGATGAGCGAGCCGTCCTGGATTTTGTCGGCCATGCTGTTGCCGACCATGGCCACGCAGATGGCGTTGTGCAATTCGACGTCCATGGCCGCGAGCACGCGCCTGGCCAGACGCACTTTTTGATGGGGCGCTTCACTGACGGCGGTTCGGCCTGGGGTTTGGGTGGGCAGCTCGGTGTAGAGCGGCATCTCCAGCTCTTCGCGATCGGGGAGGCGTTCGCCTCGCGGTTTCGCTGCGCCGTCTGCACTGTGTTTTTCGCGACCTTCTCCGGGGTGTTTGGGGCCATCGCCGCTGCGCAGCCAACGCACGTTGACGCTCAGCAGTTCGGCGACTTCTTCCATGCGTGCCATGGGAATGCCGCGCTTGAACCAGTTGTTCACATGTTGCGGCGTTACCTTTCGGTTGGCGGCGAAGTCTGTTGCGGAGAGATGGCACTCCCGCAGAAGGACGCGTAGTCGATCACCTGATGTATTCATGGGCCGAAGTTTACGTGCCGTTCAACTTCGTTTAAATGAACGAAGTGTTCAAATGCGCGCAGCATCAAACTTGCCTTTGGCGATAGGGACTACAGTGTTCGCTCATGGGTGTAGGGTAATTCTTGAGTTATTGATCTTTCGTCAACAATGCCAAAAAGCATTTGCACCACAATGAGTTGGATAAATTTGAGGGGTGTAAGTGAGTTGGCGTAGGTCTCTCGCAACCTGCATTAATGAGTTGTTGCGCAAAGAGCCAAGGCGGTCGACGAGAATAAACAGATTGTTTGGTGTGGCGTAAATTTAAACGCCGGGAGTGCGAAGGGAATGAAAATAAAGAGGGTGTCGCAGAGAAAGGGGAGCGGCCTTCGAAGCGTCAGGCGCTTCGAAGGCTGCGAACCGGATCAGCCTTTGTAGGCAGCAACCGATTTGGTAATGGCTTCGCGAGCGGCGTCCGCGCCAGCCCAGCCTTCGATCTTCACCCATTTGCCTTTTTCGAGGTCTTTGTAGTTCTCGAAGAAGTGCTCGATCTGTTTGATCAGCAGTTCAGGCAGGTCGGTGTATTCCTTCACGTCGACGTACAGTTGGGACAGTTTGTCGTGAGGAACGGCCAGAACTTTGGCATCGCCGCCGCCGTCGTCGGTCATGTTCAGCACGCCCACTGGACGAGCGCGGATGACGGAGCCAGGCGCGACCGGGTAAGGGGTCACGACCAGAACGTCGAGGGGATCACCGTCGTCGGCCAGGGTGTTCGGGATGAAACCGTAGTTGGCCGGGTAGAACATCGGGGTGGCCATGAAACGGTCAACGAACAGGCAGTCGCTATCTTTGTCGATTTCGTACTTGATCGGCGCGTGGTTGGCCGGGATTTCGATTGCGACGTAGATGTCGTTCGGCAGGTCTTTGCCAGCCGGAATCTTGCTGTAGCTCATTGGGCTTTGCCCCCTTGGTTGACCATTCAGAATCTGGCGCGGAACGCCAAAAAGTGGGCCGGATTATAGGCATATTTGGTAAGCGTTACCATGTACGCCGATCAGCCCTGAACGTTGGTAGGAGTCGAATAGACCGGATTATTGGCCTGAAGTGCCGTCAGGCGCGCTAGAGGGTCCTGGCGGTAAAACGCTTTGAGCTGCGCGTACACCTGAGGATAAGCCTCGACCAGCAGATCCGGGGCGCTGAAGAAGTATTCACTGGTGACTGCAAAGAACTCGGCAGGGTTTTCCGCCGCGTAGGGATCGATAGCGGTTTCGGCGTCCGGGTCGGCGTCCAACTGGCTGTTGAGGTCATCGAAGGCGCTTTGCATGGCGCTGGCCCAGTCGGCAATGCGCATGTCGTTGTGCAGAGGCGGCAGTCCGTTGGCGTCGCCATTGAGCATGTCGAGCTTGTGCGCCAACTCATGGATCACCAGGTTGTAGGCTTCCCAGCCGCCGCTCGACAGCACACCGGGCCAGGCGAGGATGACCGGGCCTTGCAACCAGGCCTCGCCGCTGTGTTCGCCGTCCCATTCATGCTCGATCCCGCTGGCGTCACGGTGCCGTTGCGGACTGATGAAGTCATCGCCATAGAGGATGATTTCGTGAAAGCCCTGATACCAGTTCAGATCGCCCAAGGCCAATAGCGGCAATTGGGCCTGTGCCGCGAGGAACAGACGCGACTCGTCATCGAGTTCGACGCCTTCCAGTGCGGTCAGGTGTTTGGACTGCAAAAACAGTACGCAGCTATCGAGCAGGTAGCGATCCTCGTCGGGACTGAGACCGTCGAGGATCGGCAGACGCTCACGCACCCGGTCCCACAGCGCAGGGTCGACCGGGTTGCGTGCCAGCGTACGGCGTTTGAGCCAGCCGCTCAGCGACCACCCCTTCAAGAACATGGCTCAGCGCGCGGTGGCGGAACGGCCCATGCGGCTGCGAACCAGTCCGATGATCATCGGCAGCAGCGACAGAAGAATGATTGCCAGTACCAGCAGGGTGAGGTTTTTCTTGATGAACGGAATGTTGCCGAAGAAGTAGCCAAGGGTGACCAGACCGCCGACCCACAGGATCGAACCCAGTACGCTGAAGCCCAGAAAACGCAGGTACGGCATCTTGCCCAGACCCGCCACGAACGGCGCGAAGGTGCGGATGATCGGCAGGAAGCGCGCCAGCGTCACGGTCTTGCCGCCATGACGCTCATAGAACTCGTGGGTCTTGGTCAGGTAATCGCGGCGAAAGATTTTCGAGTTGGGGTTCTTGAACAGCTTGTCGCCAACCGTTCGCCCAATTACGTAGTTGGTGCTGTCGCCGATGATCGCGGCAGCCATCAGCAGGCAGCCCAACAGCACAGGGTCCATGCCGCCGCCTGCGGCTACGGCACCCGCGATGAACAACAGCGAATCACCCGGCAGAAACGGCGTCACTACCAGACCTGTTTCACAGAAAATCACCAGAAACAGGATCGCGTAGACCCAGGTGCCGTAGTTGGTCACCAGCATGTCGAGGTAGACATCAAGGTGAAGAATGAGGTCAAGCGGGTTGAAATCCATGTACGGCACCTGATTGAGAGACCCGGGGCGGGTCACGAGCGGGGTCGGAGAGAACGGCTAATGTGGGCCGCATTATAGAGGGAAGAAACGAGATGTTGCTGGGGGCGGTATCTGAAATGAAACATTTGGTATTGAAGGCATGGAACACCGAGCCTTCGTAGGAGTGAGCTTGCTCGCGAACGGTGCATCAGTGGCAATTGGTCTGACTGACACACCGCTATCGCGAGCAAGCTCACTCCTACAGGTTTGAAGGATGGCTCAATTAATCGGCAAGACGTAGTTCTTGAACTGCGTGTCCTCCTTGAACCCTATCGACTCGTACACTTTTTGCGCCACTTCATTGTTGGCGCTAGTGGACACGCGCATGCGCACGGCCTGGGTTTCGCGGGCCATCTTCTTGGCTTTTTGCATCAGGTGATCAGCCACCAGTTGGCGGCGGGCGTCTTCGGCGACGTAGATGTCGTTGAGGATCCACACACGTTTGAGCGAAAGGGACGAATAGCTGGGGTAGAGCTGACAGAAACCCAGCAGTCTGCTGTCGTCATCGTCCGGGAATGCGAGGTAAATGACCGACTCTTCGCGCTTCAGGCGTTTTTCCAGAAAGCCTCGGGAGGAGTCCGGGTAGGGAAGCTCGCCATAGAACTCGCGGTATTTGACGAACAGCGGGGTCAACAGGTCCAGGTGCTCCAGAGTGGCTTGGATGATCCGCATGGTTGGGCCTCAGCTTCATTGTGCAATGCATGAAAGGGGGAGGACGCGACTGGCACGGGGACAGACGATTTCGACTGTGCCTAAGCGGTTTAGAAAGCGCAATCCAAAAGCAGTTTTCAGACGACATGGACCCGCTGTGGGAGATTCTATGGTGGCTGGACAGCCTTTTTGCCACCAAGGCGGCTCCCACAAAGTCGGCGCCAATCGCAAATCCATGGGCAGACACATCACTGTGGGAGCCGCCTTGGTGGCGAAGACGGAGTGTCAGTCGACATCTGTGTGTCTGGTCTATCGCTTTCGCCAGCAAGCCGGCTCCCACAAAACGATGCATACGATCCAATAAAAACGGCCTCCGAAGAGGCCGTCGTTTGACGCGCCAGCGCTGAATCAGAAGAAGCCCAGCGGATTGATGTCGTAGCTCACCAGCAGGTTTTTGGTCTGTTGGTAGTGCTCAAGTGCGACTTTGTGGGTTTCACGGCCGACACCGGACTTCTTGTAACCGCCGAATGCAGCGTGCGCTGGATACAGGTGATAGCAGTTAGTCCACACGCGACCGGCCTTGATGGCACGGCCTACGCGGTAGGCACGGTTGATGTCGCGGGTCCACACGCCCGCGCCCAGGCCGAACTCGGTGTCGTTGGCGATGGCAATGGCTTCGGCTTCATCTTTGAAGGTCGTCACGCTGACCACCGGGCCAAAGATTTCCTCCTGGAACACGCGCATCCTGTTGTTGCCTTTGAGCAGCGTCGGCTGGATGTAATAGCCGGTCGCCAGATCGCCCTGCAGTTTTTCCACGTTGCCGCCGGTCAGCAGCTCGGCGCCTTCGCCCTGCGCGATGTCGAGGTAGGAGAGGATCTTGTCGAACTGTTGCTGCGATGCCTGAGCGCCGACCATGGTGTCGGTGTCCAGCGGGTCGCCGCGTTTGATCTTCAGGACCTTCTTCATCACCGCTTCCATGAATTGCGGGTAGATCGATTCCTGAACCAGGCAGCGCGAAGGGCAGGTGCAGACTTCGCCCTGGTTGAAGAACGCCAGCACCACGCCTTCTGCCGCCTTCTCGATGAACTCGGGTTCCGCGCTCATCACATCTTCGAAGTAGATGTTCGGAGATTTGCCGCCCAACTCAACGGTGGACGGAATGATGCTGTCCGCTGCCAGTTTCATGATGTGCGAACCGACCGGGGTGGAACCGGTGAAGGCGATTTTGGCAATGCGCTTGCTGCTGGCCAGCGCTTCACCGGCTTCGCGGCCGTAACCTTGCACGATGTTGAGCACGCCTTTTGGCAGCAGATCGCCGATCAGTTCCACCAGCACGCTGATGCCCAGCGGTGTTTGCTCGGCGGGTTTGAGTACCACGCAGTTACCGGCGGCCAGTGCAGGGGCGAGTTTCCAGGCGGCCATCAGGATCGGGAAGTTCCACGGGATGATCTGGCCAACCACGCCCAGCGGCTCGTGGATGTGATACGCCACGGTGCCTTCGTTGATTTCAGCGGCGGTGCCTTCCTGAGCACGCAACGCGCCTGCGAAATAGCGGAAGTGATCGACCGCCAACGGGATGTCTGCGTTCAGCGTTTCACGCACGGCCTTGCCGTTGTCCCACGTTTCGGTCACGGCCAGCAGTTCGAGGTTTTGCTCGATGCGGTCAGCAATTTTCAGCAGGGTCAGCGAGCGTTCCTGAACGGAGGTTTTACCCCACGCGTCGGCAGCGGCGTGGGCAGCATCCAGGGCTTTATCGATGTCTTCGGCAGTGGAGCGAGGAAATTCGGCGATCAGCTTGCCGGTGATCGGCGAAGTGTTTTCAAAGTATTGGCCTTTGACCGGAGGCACGAATTCGCCACCGATGTAGTTGCCGTATTTGGCCTTGAAGGTAACGATCGAGCCTTCAGTACCGGGATGGGCATAACGCATGGTGAATATCTCCTTGCTCTTGTGATTGTGTGGGGATAACGCGCTGCTGCGCTTGATGAAAGCGTAGAGCAAAGCGCGGGCCACTGCCGTCCGGTGCCCGGTTTATAAGGGTTTTGTCGATTTTTCAGACGTTTGGCGGATGTCCTTGTGCCAGTGCTGGCGCAGCCTGAGTGACACTTTGTATCGAATGTGGGACAGCGGATCGGATCGCGCCTTTGGAAGCATTGCAATGGCGAAGGGTGAAGAGGATGCTGGTCAGCAACGCAGCAGGGGGAAGAATAAAAAGTGCCCAGCAATCACCTGACTCGACATGCCCAACAGGTCCTGACCGTCGCCCAAGGCAAGGCTCATCATCGTTACGGCCCCGGTGCCGACCCGTCCATCGCTCGGTCGTGGACGCGCTGTCTTGAGGACTACCACCTCGACCCCGCTCAACCCATGGCGCCCACGGTGCTGGAGCACGCGCGAGTGCTGGAAAGTCGCGAGCGCCTGCAACAAGTGCTGAGCATCGCGGGCGGGGAAATGAACAGCCTGCATCAACAGCTTTCGGGCGGGCATGCGGTGCTGCTGACCGATGATCGCGGCGTGATCCTCAACTGTGTCACCGAACCCGGCGAGCGGCGGATTTTCGAGCGCGCTGGCCTGTGGCTCGGTGCGGACTGGAGCGAGTCGCGGGAGGGCACCAACGGCATAGGCACCTGCCTGGTGGAGCGGCAGTCGGTGACCATTCATCGCGACGAACACTTTCGCGGGCGGCATACGGGGCTCACGTGCTCGGCCAGCCCGGTCTTCGATCCCCATGGCGATCTGCTGGCAGTGCTCGACGTCTCATCGGCCCGCCATGACGTCTCCCGGCAAAGCCAGTTCCACACCATGGCGCTGGTGAACCTCTCGGCCAAGATGATTGAAAGCAGTTATTTCCTGCGGCATTTCGACGATCAATGGCTGCTGCGTTTTCATTTGCAGGCCGGATCGGTCGGGCTGTTCAGTGAGGGTTTGCTGGCCTTTGATGGCGAGGGGCGAGTCAGTGCGCTGAACCAGAGTGCGCTGAACCTGCTGAGCCTGGGCCGTGCCGACTTGATTGGGCAGCCGGTCGAGGCGTTGTTCGAGTGTTCGCTGGACGACCTGCTGAGCCGGGCGTCTCCCCACCCTGCCGCCAGCTGGCCACTGAGAACGCGCGATGGGCGCGGATTCTTCGCTGTGCTGCGTGGGCAAGCACTGCATGCGCCGAAAGTCTTTTCTACCCCTGTTGGCAGCAAGCCCGTTGCGCCCGCAGCGTTGAACGGCATTTGTCTGGGCGATTCCGCGCTGCAAACCGATTTCCGTCGCGCGCTGAAGGTCTTCGAGCGAGATGTACCGTTGTTGATCAATGGCGAGACCGGGTCCGGCAAGGAAGCATTCGCCAAGGCGGTGCATCAGGCCAGTCAGCGCGCGCGCAAGCCGTTTGTGGCGCTCAACTGCGCGGCGATTCCGGAAAGCCTGATCGAGAGCGAACTGTTCGGTTATCGCGGTGGCAGTTTTACCGGTGCACGCAAGGAGGGCATGCGCGGCAAGTTGCAGCAGGCCGATGGCGGGACACTGTTCCTTGATGAAATCGGCGACATGCCCGTGGCCCTGCAAACCCGATTGCTGCGCGTTTTAGAGGATCGGCTGGTGGTGCCGATTGGCGGTGAACCTCAGTCAGTGGACGTGCGAATCATCAGCGCGACACACCGGAATTTGCTTGGGCGGGTAGAGAACGGCGGTTTCCGCGAAGACCTTTATTACCGGCTCAACGGTCTGGAGGTCGCGTTGCCGCCGTTGCGCGAGCGCAGCGACAAGTCGCAGTTGCTGGACTTTTTATTGGAAGAAGAGGCGGGTGGGCATCCGGTCGTGATCGAGCCGGACGCCAGGCAAACGCTGCTGGACTTCAACTGGCCGGGCAATGTGCGACAGATGCGCAATGTGTTACGAACGCTGGCTGCGCTGTGTGAGGAAAACCGGATTGGCTTGTCGGATTTGCCCCATGTCATTCGCCAGAAGGCTGCTCCTATAAAAGAAGCAGCGCCCGATTCTCCGTTGGAGTGCGCCGAGCGTTCAGCCTTGATCGAAGTCCTTGAAGCGCAGCGCTGGCACATGACCCATGTGGCGCAGGAACTGGGCGTGAGCCGCAATACGCTCTATAGAAAGCTGCGCAAGCATGGAATCGCCCGGTAGTGCTGCGCATGGGATCTATTTGTGGGAGCCGGCTTGCTGGCGAATGCGGTGGGCCAGAGATGTTAGTGCCGCCTGACACACCGCATTCGCCAGCAAGCCGGCTCCTACAGTAGAAAGCGATCTCGGCAATTGAAACTGTGCGAACCGACCCTCTCTAAGCTAACCTGCGCGAACGTTTTAAGAGGTCGGTCATGCACATTCATATTCTGGGTATCTGCGGCACGTTCATGGGGTCGCTGGCGGTTCTCGCCAAGGATCTGGGCCACAAAGTCACCGGCTCCGATGCCAACGTCTACCCGCCGATGAGCACACAACTCGAAGCGCAGGGCATAGAGTTGATGCAGGGGTATGACCCTTCGCATCTCGAACCGGCACCCGATCTGGTGGTGGTCGGCAATGCCATGTCGCGGGGCAACCCGGCGGTGGAATACGTTCTGAACAAGGGCCTGCCTTACGTCTCCGGCCCACAATGGCTGGCCGATCACGTACTGCGCGGTCGCTGGGTGCTGGCAGTGGCCGGAACCCACGGCAAGACCACCACCAGCAGCATGCTGGCCTGGGTGCTGGAACACGCAGGCATGGCGCCGGGCTTTCTGATAGGTGGTGTGCCGCAGAACTTCGCGGTGTCCGCACGTCTGGGCGACACGCCTTTCTTCGTGGTCGAAGCCGATGAATACGACAGCGCCTTCTTCGACAAACGCTCGAAGTTCGTTCACTACGGCCCGCGTACCGCCATTCTCAACAACCTTGAGTTCGATCACGCTGATATCTTCCCGGATCTGCCCGCCATCGAGCGGCAGTTCCACCATTTGGTACGAACGATCCCGAGCGAAGGTCTGGTCATTCATCCGACTACCGAGCCTGCGCTGGAGCGTGTGATCAAGATGGGTTGCTGGACCCCGGTGCAAACCACCGGAGAAGGTGGCCAATGGCAGGCGAAACTGCTGAGCGAAGATGGCTCTAAATTCGAGGTTCTGTTCGAGGGCGTGGCGCAAGGCGTCGTCGACTGGGGCATGACCGGCCAACACAACGTCGCCAATGCGCTGGCCACGCTGGCGGCAGCGCGCCATGTGGGCGTCGTTCCGCAACAGGGCGTTGAAGCGCTGAGTGCATTCAAGAGCGTCAAGCGCCGAATGGAGAAAGTCGCCGAGGTGCGGGGCATCACCCTTTACGACGACTTCGCCCACCATCCGACCGCCATCGCGACCACGCTGGACGGCCTGCGCAAAAAAGTCGGCGACGCATCGATCATCGCCATCATCGAGCCGCGCTCCAATTCCATGAAGCTCGGCGCTCACCGCGACGGCTTGCCGGAAAGCGTCGATCAGGCCGATCAGGTGGTCTGGTACGCCCCGGCGAATCTGGGGTGGGATCTGGCGGCGACGGCGGCGTTGTGCACGACGCCTTCAGTGGTCTGCGATTCGCTGGAGGCCATCATTGAGCACGTCAAAGGCCTGGCCCAGCCTGGCACCCACGTGGTGATCATGAGCAACGGCGGGTTCGGTGGTCTGCATGGCAAACTGGCCGAGGCGCTGAAATGAGCGGTCCGGAACGCATCACCCTGGCGATGACCGGCGCGTCCGGCGCGCAATACGGTCTGCGCCTGCTGGATTGTCTGGTGCGTGAAGACCGCGAGGTGCATTTCCTGATCTCCAAGGCCGCGCAGTTGGTGATGGCGACGGAAACCGACGTCACCTTGCCACCCAAGCCGCAGATGATGCAGGCGTTTCTGACTGAGTACACCGGCGCCGCCGATGGGCAGATTCGGGTTTATGGCAAGGAGGACTGGATGTCCCCTGTGGCGTCTGGTTCGGGTTCGCCTGCGGCGATGGTGGTGGTGCCGTGTTCGACCGGTACGCTGTCGGCGATTGCGACCGGCGCCTGCAATAACCTGATCGAGCGTGCGGCCGACGTAACCCTGAAGGAGCGTCGTCAGTTGATTCTGGTGCCCCGTGAAGCGCCCTTTTCCAGCATTCATCTGGAGAACATGCTCAAACTTTCGAATCTGGGCGCGGTGATTCTTCCGGCGGCCCCGGGTTTTTATCACCAGCCGCAGACCATCGACGATTTGGTAGATTTCGTCGTGGCGCGCATTCTCAACGTGCTGAACATCCCTCAAGACATGCTCCCACGTTGGGGCGAGCATCATTACGGCGCCGATGAATAAGAAGCTGTTTGTCCTCACCCTCGGTCTTTTGTTGGCGACCGGTTGCTCGACCGTGCGTACCCTCGATGCCAATCAGCCGGGTGCGCCCGTGATCTATTCAGGTACGCGTCTGGATCTGTATGCGATTCGGGGCGGGTGCTGCGAGAAAGACCGCTTTGGCGCCGAGGCACCGAAATATCCGCTGCTGGATCTGCCGGGCAGTGCGCTGCTGGATACGGTGCTGTTACCGCTTTCGGTGCTGACGGCGCTGGGTGTGGGGTATCAGGCGACGGGTGGGATGTAGAAAGCGGCGAGCTCGAATTTTGGATGGGACACATTTTGTGGGAGCCGGCTTGCTGGCGAATGAGGTGTTTCGGTGTCAGGTATAGCGCCTGACACTCCGCATTCGCCAGCAAGCCGGCTCCCACAGGTTGTGGTGATCCGCAGACCTCGGATTACTTCCCCAACCGTCGCAACTCATCCGACTCCACAATCCGCACTCCGTCCTGTTCCTCCAGCGCCAGGCGCCACAGCGCACGGGCCAGTTGGCAGGCTTCGATGCCGCCATATTTGCCAGGAATCAGCTTGGCAAGCGGCGCCGCCAGTTGTTCGACCAGGCGCTGATCCTGCCGCTCACCAATCAACAGTGACGGACGGGCGATAGTGAGCTGTGGCCAGTTCTGGTCCTTGAGTGCCCGTTCCATCTCGCCCTTGACGCGGCTGTAGAAAATGCTGGATTGCGGATCAGCATTGACCGCGCTGACCACCAGAAGATGCCGTGCCCCCATTTCACGAGCGCGTTTGCCGAAGGCCACAACCATGTCCATGTCGACAGCCCGGAAGGCATCCTGCGAGCCTGCCTGTTTGATCGTGCTGCCCAGGCAGCAGAACGCGATATCCACACGCCCGCCCAGCTTCGCCAGCAGCGAGGTGAAATCACCGACGGGGTTTTCCAGATGAGGGTGATCCGCCAGCGGGCGACGGCTGGGAGCCAGTACGCGGCTGACAGTGGGCTCATTGAGCAGACGGTCGAGCAGATGCTCTCCAGTCAAGCCCGTCGCCCCGGCAAGCAGGATGTGTTGCGGCGTCAAGTACATGGTCTTTCTCCCTTGAAACGACACAAGCTACGACACAAGCATAGGCGCTCTAACGCTACAGACCCTCCGGTGAAGAGGCGGGTTTCACAAATCGTTGCAAATCTTCATCCGGGGCATGACGCAATCAACGTTTGACCGTATTCAACGCGCGCTCTGCCTGGCTTTTACGCAGCTTTTGCCAATGCGCAATGACGCCTTTCGGGGCCCAGATCTGCGGTTCCGAAGCCTCGAAGCTTTCTTCGATCTCACGTTGCGCCACGATGGCTTTCGCATCATTGAAGGCTTGTTGCAAGTCGTCGGTCTCCACCAGCGCCTTGCCGAACAGTGCCTCGCCGAAATACGTGAAATCCGCTTCTTCCGAGCAGCCAAACGACACCCGGTCTTCCCGCGATGCGGTGATGACCATGGTTTTTTCGTCTTTGATCGCGGGAATGAAACCGCCCGAATAGCAGGCTGAAATCACCACGATCTTGTCGCGATTTTTCAGCGGGGCCAGTACCGCAGCCATCTCATCGGCAGGCAGATCCGACAGTTCCAGACGAGGCTGATCAAGGACCAGTTCGTGGTCATGGGTGCCGTGGCTGGTGAGGTAGATGAAAATCAGGTCTTCGGGACCGCTGCGTTGGGCGAGGGTCTGTACGGCGCGGCTGATGTTCTCCCGGGTCGCCAGCGGTCGGTCGGTTATGTGATCGCGATGGTTGACCAGCGTGATCTGGCCTAGCGCGCCGAAACGGGTCGCCAGCAGTTTGTTGACGTAGTCAGCCTCGCGCAGAAACACGCTCTGTTTGCCATCACCGCCCACTACCAGACTGTACAGCTCGGTAGCTGGGGTCGAAGCCGGGACTGCCGCGAGGGCTTTTTCCAGCAAGGGACCTTGAGCGAGCAAGCCGACTTCCAGAGGGTCGGGCAGCAGTTTGCCCATTGCATCGCGCACGCGCTGGCCGTTGGACCAAGTGCCGCTTTGCACGCTGCCGTCGGCTGACGTCAGCACGCCTGCGCCCTGATAGCTGTCGTTGTCGAACTGGCCGACGTAAACGCTGCCGTCCGGCAGCTTCAGACGGCCTTCGCCTGCGAAGCGCCAGTTGCGGAACTGGCCCTGATAATTGGTGCCATCCGAGCCGATCAACTCGCCTTTGCCCGTGAAGGCGCCCTCCTTGAACTGGCCGGACCAGACATCGCCGTCAGCGTTTTCATAACGCCCTCGTCCGCTCAGTTGATTGTCGTGAAACCCGCCGACGTACTGATCGCCATCGGCGCTGTTGAAATTGCCGGTGCCCTGCAACTGGCCATCGACGAACTTGCCGCTGAACTGATTGCCCGCCGCATCGCTGCGTTGACCCTCGCCGTTGGGCTTGCCGTGAGCAAATTGGCCCTGATACTCGCTGCCGTCTTCCAGCTCCAGATGGCCAAGGCCGTCGTAGAGGTCGGCCTTGAACTCGCCGCGATAGCTCATGCCGTGCTCTTTGAGCGTGCCTTCGCCGTCGCGTCGCCCCAGTTTGTAGCCGCCCACGTAAGTTCCGGCGCTGGTGGTCAGGGTGCCCTGACCATGAAACAGGCCGTCCTGGAATCCGCCTTTATAGACGTCGCCATTGCTGGCGTGCCACTCGCCCTGGCCATTCCATTGACCGTTCCTGAACTCACCGGCATACCAGCTGCCATTGGGGTAGTCGATACGACCCTTGCCTTGCAGCACACCGTTGACCACGTCGCCACGGTAGCGGCCGCCGTCAGGCAGGCGTGCGTCAGGCGGCAATAGCGATTCGCCGTCACCGCACGCGGTAATCAGAAGGGTCAGGGCCAGAGGGGCAAGCGCGCGCATGGTAAATCCCGAGAATGAGGTATTTCGGCGTGCTCGGATCGCGTTTTTGTATCGCTTCGCTCACACAACCGCAGCGAGTATGCCGCAGCCGGGAAGCGTCATGAAACAGTCAGTTACGACTGTTTCATGTTCTATCGGATTTACACGAAGCAAAGGGACAGTGGTTCAGCGATGAACGCAGGCTTGTCCCGACCCTCGATTTCAAGCGTTGCAGTGGCTTTGAGCAGCCATTGGCCCGGCTTCTTTTCGGTGACTTCGGCGAGGCTGACTTTTAGACGAACGCGCGAGTCGACTTTCACTGGCTGGATAAAGCGCACGCTGTCCAGGCCATAGTTGACCGCCATTTTCATGCCTTCAGGCATCACCAGCAGCGACTCCATCAGTTTCGGAATCAATGACAACGACAGGAAACCGTGAGCGATGGTCGAGCCAAAGGGCGTTTGCGCGGCCTTGACCGGGTCGACGTGAATGAACTGAAAATCGCCAGTGGCTTCGGCAAACAGATTGATACGTGCCTGATCGATCAGCAACCAGTCGGAACTTCCCAGTTCCTTGCCTTCGTAGCGCTTGAGTTCTGCAACAGGTACATAGGGCATCGATACTCTCCTTGTGGATCGGTGTTGTTTTTCAGTCATGCGCCACGGTCGGCGCTTTTATTGCTTCACTCAATTCCTGAGGGCGGCGCCGCTCCTACAGCGTGGGGCGTGCCTGGATTTGAAGATCAGCACGCCACCGATGGTTGGTCAAGAACCCCAAGGCGCGCGAATACCGAACCATAGCTGGGTAAGCCGCGTGCTTATAATGTCGCCGCGAATTGGCTGGAGTTGTTTATGTTGCTTAAAGGCCTGACATGGCTGGTGCTGTTCCAGTTGGTGGGGACGGCGTTGAATCATTTGTTCCTGTCGATATTGCCGGGGCCGATTATCGGCTTGGTCTTGTTGATGATTTACCTGATGGTGAGAGGTGAAGTCAGCGAGCCCATCAGTCTGGCCGCCAGCAGTCTGCTGCGCTACCTGCCGTTGCTCCTGGTGCCGCCTGCGGTGGGCGTCATGGTGTATGCCGGGCAGATTGCCGACGATTTCTGGGCCATTGTAGGGTCCTTGGTGTTGTCGTTAATGATCTCGCTCACGTTCGCGGGCTGGCTGATGCAAAAACTCATCGATCGTCAGGCCAATCGCCGGGAGCCATCATGAGTCTGGACTGGCAGGGCGCGTGGCTTTCGGTGATCCACCACCCGTTGTTTGGCATCGCCGTCACATTGGGCGCCTATCAATTGGTGCTCGCAGGGTATGAAAAAACTCGCTGGGTCTTCCTGCAGCCGGTGCTGGTGTCGATGCTGGTGGTGATCGGTGTGTTGGTACTTTGCGGACTGGATTATGCCGAGTACCGCAAGAGCACCGAGATCCTCAGCATTCTGCTAGGCCCGGCAACGGTAGCGCTGGCAGTGCCGCTTTATCTGAATCTGCGCCGAATCCGGCAGTTGTTCTGGCCTGTGTTGACTACGCTGGTGATTGGCGGCGTGTTAGCGACGGCGTTGTGCGTCGCGCTGGGCTGGGGCCTGGGCGCCAATCACATGATCCTGATGACCATGGCGCCGAAGTCCGTGACCTCGCCGATTGCCATGCTGGTCGCTGAACAGATCGGTGGCGTAGCGGCGCTCGCAGCGGTGTTTGTGTTGATCACAGGCGTGATCGGCGGCATATTCGGCCCCGGCTTGCTGACGCTGGCGCGCGTCCACAGCCCTGAAGCCAGAGGCATGGCGCTGGGGCTGACCGCGCATGCGGTGGGTACGTCCGCAGCTTTGCAGGAAGGTGAAGAATGCGGCGCCTTTGCGGCGTTGGCCATGAGTCTGATGGGTGTCGCCACGGCGTTGTTTCTACCGCTGGCGGTCTCGCTGGTTGCTTGACGATGGGTGCTTGAGGATAGGTTTATGTCGCTGCCTTTGTTTCCGCTGAACGCTGTGCTGTTCCCGGGGTGCGTGCTCGATCTGCAAATTTTCGAGGCGCGCTATCTGGACATGATTGGCCGCTGCATGAAACAGGGCGAAGGCTTCGGCGTGGTGTGTATCACCGAAGGCAGCGAAGTGGGCGGTGTCCCCGAAGGCTTCTCGCAGATCGGTTGCGAAGCCTTGATGACCGACTTTCAGCAGCAGGACAACGGCTTGTTGGGTATTCGCGTGACAGGAGGGCGGCGTTTTCGCGTGATCAGCGCCCAAGTGCAGAAGGACAACCTGCTTGTTGCTGACGTGGAATGGCTGGAAGACCCGCAGGAACGTCCGCTACAGGAAGAGGACGAGGATCTGGTTGCCTTGCTGGCGGCGCTGGCGGAGCACCCGATGGTGGCGGCCCTGAACATGGGGCTGACGGCAGAGGGGCAGCAATCCCTGTCCAACCAGTTGGCGTACCTGCTGCCGTTCACGGAAGAAGACAAGATCGAACTGCTGGAAATCGACGACGCCGAGGAGCGGCTCGACGCCATTCAGGACCTGCTCGATGAAATGCAGGGGGATATGCAGGCGTAGCTGTTTTCCACATCCCCCTGTAGCCGTCCGGCTTGTCGGCGGTAGCGATCTGACGGGTCCCGCCGCCGGCAAGTCGGACTGCTACAGGGGAGTTGCGTGCATCAATACTCGTAACGCACCAGCCCGTGCGTCAGCGAATGCACCGCAAACCCGATCAACACCGCGACCATTGCCGGTATCAGCCAATACCACACTCGCATCGGCAACGCGGGCAGCGACTGTTTGTTCTGCACGAATGCCAGGCTCGCCGAGCAGGTGAAGAACGCCAGCAACATCCCTGCCAGCACGTCAGTTGGCCAATGCACCCCCAGATACACCCGTGACACGCAGATCGATGCAGCGGGAATCGCACCCAACAGCAGCCACGTCAGACGCAATCGCACCGGTTGTCCACGTCCTGCCAGCACCGCCAGCGTCATGAACAACGCGAACGACGCCGACGCATGGCCGCTCGGCATGCTGTAGGTGGCCAAGGGTTCAGCCAGCACTTCAGGGCGGGCGCGGGCGAAGGTGTGTTTCATGGTCTGGTTGAGGATCGCAGCGCCCAGCGTGGTCGAGCAGGCGAAGATCGCATGTCGCCACTGGCGGGCAGCGACCAACACCATCAGCAACACAGCCGCGGCGCAGAATTGAGTTTTGAAGTCACCCAGCCCGGTGACCAGTACCACGAAGTTCTGGGCGGTTTCGCTGCGATGCTCTTGAACCAGCGTCATCACGCCCTGATCCAGATGCGCCAGATACGGCCAGCCCAGAAACACGGCAATCAGCAGGGTCAGACTGGCGCATGCGATCAGCTTCGTGGCATAGGGCTTGCGGCGCACGCTGGTCTGAATCGCAATCCCCAGCAAAATGGCCAGGCCCGCGCCAACAACGGCGGCCTGTGGCCAGAAGCCCTCTGGCAACGGCAGGCGAATGGCGGCCCCGGTCGCCCAGCCCGGCAGAATGTACGCCACCGACCAGCCGGCTGCTGCCACCACGCTGACGACCGCGAAGCGCACGAACGGCATGTCGAACATCCCGGCCACCATGGGCAGCATCGGGCGCAGTGGGCCGATGAACCGGCCCACCAACAGGCTGGCGATGCCGTAGCGCTGGAAATAGGTCTCGGCTCCGGCGATCCATTCCGGATGATGGCGCAGCCCCGGCAGGCGGCGAATGTTCTGGTGGAAGCGTCTGCCCAGAAAGTAGGACACGAAATCGCCCAGCAGCCCGCCGAGCAACCCCAGCAACAGCGCTTCGCTCAGCGGCAGGATTCCGCTGCCGGCCAGCGCCGCAATGGCGAAAAGCGCGACAGTGCCGGGGACGATGATCCCGGCAATGGCCATGCATTCAAGAAATGAAACCAGAAAAACGGCGGCGCCCAGCCAGGACGGGTTGGCGCTCAGCCAAGAGGTGACGCTGTCGAGCCATGAGCCCATGGGTCAGTTTCCTTGCTCGATGATGAAGTAGTCGCGGCCTTCGACTTGGCCGCGCCGTAGAGGGTTCCGTGTGCAAAAGCGGGCGTATTCAAGGTCTACGAAGCGGTACATCAATTGTTCGTCTCGTCCGGAGGGGATGCCCAGGCGTGTGGTCTGGATGATGTGCGTGGGTGTCTGGCCTACGTCTTCGACAAAAATCTGTTCGTGATCGAAACGCTTGGCGTCCCACATCGGAACTTTCAGCCCCAGTGCCTTGCATAACAGGGTCTGGCCCGCGCACAAGCGTTCGGGCGAGCGCAGGTTGCCACTGGCGTCGGGGTTGTTCAGTTGCATCTGCGCCAAACTGTTCTCGTCCGAGAACGCGTCGACCCAGGGATAAGCCGATTTGATCAGCACCGCATTGCCAGGACCTTCAGCGCTGAAATTCAACGAATCGCCTCCACGGGCGTAGTACATATAGATGTGGCCGCCATCCAGAAACAAAGCCTTACGCTTTTCTGTATAGCCGAGTGACGCGTGGCTGCCTTTTTCCTTCAGGTAATAGGCTTCTGTCTCTATGATGCGCGCCGACAGCCACAGTGGGCCGACCTTGTGACGCACCACTTTGCCCAGCAGATCGCGGGCGAGGGTCTGGGCGTCGCGGTTGAAGAAGCTGTCTGGCAGGGCGCGTTGAGGGGTGTCGGGCATGGGGCGGCTACGTGATGGCGTGGATGGCGATGATAGCAATGCGGGGCTTAATTGGCGCTGAATGGCAGCCGTTTGCCAACGACTCCGTTATGACGGTTCGGCTTTCTGGCCGACGCCGGTTCCCACAAGGATCGTGAGTGCCAGGATTACGCTTTCACCCAACAAATCCGGCTTATATCGACCATCCGCCTGTCGCCGCTGTCGTTCGTCACGCCCGACAGCTATAATCGGCCGCTTTCCTCTCTGCCAAGACCTCTGAGACCATGACTGAGTCCGTTCTTGACTACATGACCCGCCTGGGTCGCGCCGCCCGCGAAGCTTCGCGCGTGATCGGTCGCGCCAGCACCGCGCAGAAAAACCGCGCCCTGACGGCCACTGCCGCCGCGCTGGATGCTGCCCGTGATGAGCTGACTGCCGCCAACGAACAGGATCTGGCCAAAGGCCGCGCCAATGGTCTTGAACCCGCTCTGCTTGAGCGTCTGGCCCTGACCCCGGCGCGGATCGACAGCATGATCGCCGGTCTGCGTCAGGTCGCCAGCTTGCCAGACCCTATCGGCACTATTCGCGACATGAATTTCCAGCCGTCCGGCATTCAGGTCGGCAAGATGCGCGTGCCCCTGGGTGTGATCGGGATCATCTATGAGTCGCGTCCGAACGTGACCATCGACGCCGCCAGTCTGTGTCTGAAGTCCGGTAACGCCACCATTCTGCGCGGCGGTTCGGAGGCCATCAATTCCAACCGTGCTATCGCCGCTTGCGTTCAACGCGGTCTGGCCGAGGCCGGTCTGCCTGCTGCCGTGGTGCAAGTGGTCGAGACCACTGATCGCGAAGCCGTCGGCGCGCTGATCACCATGCCGGAATACGTGGACGTGATCGTTCCTCGTGGCGGCAAGGGCTTGATCGAGCGCATCAGCCGCGATGCCAAAGTGCCGGTCATCAAGCATCTGGATGGCATCTGCCACATCTACGTCAGCGCCCACGCCGATCTGGCCGCCGCGCAAAAGATCAGCTTCAACGCCAAGACCTATCGCTACGGCATCTGTGGTGCCATGGAAACGCTGCTCGTGGATCAGGCGATTGCCGCGGACTTCCTGCCGCCGATGGCCGCGCAGTTCCGCGAAAAGGGCGTCGAGTTGCGCGGTTGCGAGCGCACCCGCGAGCTGATCGAAGCGATTCCGGCGACCGAAGAAGACTGGCACACCGAATACCTGGCAGCGATCCTGTCGATTCGTGTGGTCACCGGTCTGGATCAGGCCATTGAGCATATCAACCACTATGGCTCGCATCACAGTGACGCGATCATTTCCGATTCCCAGGCGCAGACTCGCCGTTTCATGGCGGAAGTTGACTCCAGTTCGGTGATGATCAACGCGCCAACCTGCTTCGCCGATGGCTTTGAATACGGCCTGGGTGCCGAAATCGGCATTTCCACCGACAAGATTCACGCCCGTGGACCGGTCGGCCTGGAAGGCCTGACCTGTGAGAAGTACATCGTGGTCGGTGATGGTCGTCAGTTGCGCGGACAAGGACCTGTCTGAGTTGACTGCCAATCGGCAACAACCAGGTCACGATGCGAAACCTGACGAAAAAAACGCCACTCGCAGGCCGAAACGCATCGGCATGCTGGGCGGGACGTTCGATCCGGTGCACATCGGCCATTTGCGCGGCGCCCTGGAAGTCGCCGCGTTGCTTGAGCTCGATGAGTTGCGTCTGACGCCCAGCGCCAGACCGCCTCATCGCGATACGCCCAGCGTATCGGCGCAGGATCGTCTGGCGATGGTCCGCAGCGCCGTACAGGGCGTGTCGCCATTGACGGTGGATGACCGCGAACTGTTGCGGGACAAGCCGTCGTACACCATCGACACGCTGGAATCGATGCGCGCTGAACTGGCCGTCGATGACCAGCTATTTTTGTTGCTGGGATGGGACGCCTTTTGCGGGCTGCCGACCTGGCATCGATGGGAAGAGTTGCTGGAGCACTGCCATATCGTGGTGCTGCAACGCCCGGACGCCGACAGCGAGTCGCCGGACGCCATGCGTAACCTGCTGGCGGCACGCGCGGTCAGCGATCCGAAAGCCCTCAGAGGGCCTGGCGGACACATTACATTCGTCTGGCAGACGCCGCTTTCGGTGTCTGCCACCCAGATCCGCCAACTGCTGGCCAGCGGTGAGTCGGTACGTTTTCTGGTGCCAGACGCGGTACTGGCCTACATCGAGGCACACGGGCTGTACCGTGCGCCCAATTGAACTGAATGAGTTTTATATGACACAGCAAAAAAACATCGTTACCGGCGAAGAGCTGGTTGAACTGGCCAAGGCTGCTTTGGAAGACGTCAAGGCGCAGGATATCCAGGTCATCGACGTTCGCGACAAGCACAGCCTGACCGACTACATGGTGATCGCCACCGGTACATCGAACCGTCAGATCAACGCCATGCTCGACAAGGTTCGTGAGAACGTCAAAGCCAAGGGCGCGCAGCCACTGGGCGAAGAAGGCAAGGGCGAGAGCGACTGGGTGCTGCTGGACTTGGGCGACGTGATCGTGCACATGATGACCGCCGCCGCACGCCAGTTCTATGACCTGGAGCGTCTGTGGATGGGTGCCGAGCAGAGCCGCGCGGCCAGCGGTGCGCACCACACCCCGGGCAACGAATAAGGGCTCGTCGTGCGTCTGCGTCTGATTGCCGTCGGTTCACGCATGCCCAAATGGGTGGAAGAAGGTTGGCACGAATATGCCAAGCGTCTCCCATCCGAATTGGCCCTTGAACTGGTCGAGATTCCGCTCAACACCCGAGGCAAGAACGCCGACGTGGCGCGCCTGATCCGTCAGGAAGGCGAGGCGATGCTGGCCAAAGTGCAGCCGGGTGAGCGAATCGTCACCCTCGAGGTCCATGGCAAGCCGTGGAGCACCGAGCAACTGGCCGTGGAGCTCGATCGCTGGCGCCTGGATTCGCGCACCGTGAACCTGATGGTGGGTGGCCCGGAAGGGCTTGCGCCTGAGGTGTGTGCCCGTGCCGAGCAGCGTTGGTCATTGTCGCCGCTGACGTTGCCGCACCCTCTGGTGCGCATCCTCATCGGCGAACAGATTTATCGTGCCTGGACGGTATTGTCCGGTCACCCTTATCACAAGTAGCGCCGCTGCCTTCACTGTGAACTCGCCCTAAATGTCTCAGCCGATTCGCCTGAAAGATCACGAAAAGGACGCACGTCTGGTGCGCAACCGGGTCGTGGTCGGTGCCGTGATCGTGATCGTGCTGATCTGCGTGCTGGTGGCGCGCCTGTACTTCCTGCAAGTCATTCAATATGACTACCACTCGACCCTGTCGGAAAACAATCGGGTGCACGTGCAGCCGATTCCGCCCAGCCGAGGGCTGATTTACGACCGCAACGGCGTGGTCATCGCGGACAACCGGCCCAGCTTCAACCTGAGCATGACCCGCGAGCGTTCGGGCGGTGACTGGCCGAAAGTGCTCGATACCATCATCGAAGTGCTGGAATTGACCCCGGATGACCGGATCATCTTCGAAAAGCGCATGAAGCAGGGGCGTCGCCCGTTTGAACCAGTGCCGATCCTGTTTGAGCTGACCGAAGAGCAAATCGCCCGGATCGCGGTCAATCAGTTCCGGCTGCCAGGCGTCGAAGTTGTCGCGCAGTTGATTCGCCACTACCCGCAGGGCGCGCATTTTGCGCACTCGGTCGGCTACATGGGCCGAATCAACGAGAAAGAGCTGAAAAGCCTGGATCCGGTGAACTACAGCGGCACTCATCACATGGGTAAAACCGGCATCGAGCGCTTTTACGAGCCGGAGCTGCACGGCCAGGTTGGCTATGAAGAGGTCGAAACCAATGCCCGAGGCCGGGTGTTGCGTGTCTTGAAGCGGACCGATCCGGTCCCGGGCAAGGACATCGTCCTGAGCCTGGACATCCAGTTGCAGGAAGCCGCCGAAACCGCGCTGGCCGGGCGTCGTGGTGCCGTTGTGGCGCTGGACCCGAGCACGGGTGAAGTGCTGGCGATGGTCAGCCAGCCAAGCTTCGACCCGAACCTGTTTGTCACCGGTATCAGTTTCAAGGCGTATTCCGAACTGCGCGATTCGGTTGACCGGCCGCTGTTCAACCGCATTCTGCGTGGCCTGTACCCGCCGGGTTCGACCATCAAGCCTGCGGTGGCCATCGCAGGACTCGACACCGGTGTTGTGACGGCCAGTACCCGGGTGTTCGACCCCGGTTACTACATGCTGCCGAACTACGACCACAAATACCGCAACTGGAACCGCACAGGTGATGGCTGGGTCGATCTGGACACCGCCATCATGCGTTCCAACGACACCTATTTTTACGATCTCGCTCACAAGGTCGGCATCGATCGCCTGTCCGCTTACCTGAACAAGTTCGGCATCGGGCAGAAGGTTTCGCTGGACATGTTCGAAGAGTCGCCCGGCCTGATGCCGTCCCGCGACTGGAAGCGTATTACCCGTCGTCAGGCCTGGTTCCCTGGCGAAACGTTGATTCTGGGTATCGGTCAGGGCTACATGCAGGCCACGCCGCTGCAACTGGCGCAGGCCACGGCGTTGGTCGCGAACAAGGGCAAGTGGAACCGTCCGCACCTGGCAAAGACCATCGAAGGTCAGAAACCTGTGGATAACAATCCGATGCCGGATATCGTCCTGCGCGACCCCTCCGACTGGGCCAAGGTCAACCACGGCATGCAACAGGTCATGCACGGTGCTCGTGGTACGGCACGCAAGGCGTCCGTTGGCGCGCAATACCGCATTGCTGGCAAGAGTGGTACGGCGCAGGTCGTTGCCATTCGCCAAGGTGAAAAATACGACCGCTCGAAAGTCCAGGAACGCCATCGCGACCACGCTCTGTTCGTGGGTTTTGCGCCTGCCGACAATCCAAAAATCGTCGTGGCGGTGATGATCGAAAACGGTGAGTCGGGCTCCGGTATTGCGGCGCCTGTTGTCCGTCAGGTCATGGATGCCTGGTTGCTCGGCCCGGATGGCCGTTTGAAACCCGAATACGCCGCCAACACACTGCCTCCGGAGACCGCGGCCCGTGAAGAGTAATTTCGACCGCATCCTCTCCAGCGAAGATGTGATGCGCCGTCGCGCGACGTTTCTGCAGAAGATTCACGTCGACGGCCCACTGCTGATCCTGCTGCTGACCTTGGCAGCGGGCAGCTTGTTCGTGCTGTATTCCGCCAGCGGCAAGAGCTGGGACCTGCTGATCAAGCAAAGCACCTCATTCGGCATCGGCCTGGTGTCGATGTTCGTCATTGCCCAGTTGGAACCGCGCTTCATGGCCCGCTGGGTGCCCGTGGCCTATGTCTTCGGTGTCTTGCTGTTGGTGGCGGTGGACGTCATGGGCCACAACGCGATGGGTGCGACACGCTGGATCAACATTCCGGGGGTCATTCGCTTCCAGCCGTCGGAATTCATGAAGATCATCATGCCCGCCACCATCGCCTGGTATCTGTCCAAGCGCACCCTGCCACCGCATTTGAAGCACGTGGCCGTGAGCCTGGGTTTGATCGGCTTGCCGTTCATTTTGATCGTCCGCCAGCCCGATCTGGGTACCTCGCTGCTGATTCTGGCGTCCGGAACGTTCGTGCTGTTCATGGCCGGCCTGCGCTGGCGCTGGATCATTGGGGTGATCGCGGCGGCGGTGCCAGTGGCGATCGCGATGTGGTTCTTCTTCATGCACGACTACCAGAAACAGCGGATTCTGACGTTCCTCGACCCCGAAAGTGACCCACTGGGCACCGGCTGGAACATCATTCAATCCAAGGCGGCCATCGGTTCGGGCGGTGTCTTTGGCAAAGGCTGGCTGCTAGGCACGCAATCGCACCTGGACTTCCTGCCGGAAAGCCACACTGACTTCATCATCGCGGTGCTGGGTGAAGAGTTCGGTCTGGTGGGTATTTGTGCACTGCTGCTGATTTATCTGGCGCTGATCGGTCGCGGGCTGGTCATCACGGCTCAGGCGCAGACCCTTTACGGCAAGTTGCTCGCAGGCAGCCTGACCATGACGTTTTTTGTATACGTTTTCGTCAACATCGGTATGGTCAGCGGTCTGCTGCCGGTGGTGGGGGTGCCGTTGCCCTTCATTAGTTATGGCGGAACTTCGCTCGTGACGCTGCTGTCAGCGTTTGGGGTTTTGATGTCGGTCCACACCCACCGCAAGTGGATCGCGCAGGTTTGATTAAGGTGAAGAACTCAATGCAAGTAGTGCGTGGCTGGGCTGCTCGATGTGTGCCGCTGGTCGGTCTGATGGGCATCCTCGGCTCAGTGCAGGAGTCGCTTGCCGGTGACTATGAAGGCTCTCCTCAGGTCGCACAGTTCGTCAGTGACATGACCCGGGACTATGGGTTCGCGGGCGAGCAATTGATCGAGGTTTTTCGTAACGTCGAACGCAAACAGTCGATTCTCGACGCCATTTCCAAGCCCGCCGAGCGGGTGAAGCCGTGGAAGGATTATCGCCTGATGTTCCTCACCGATGCGCGTGTGGCGCGGGGTGTGGATTTCTGGCGGCAGCACGAAGCGGCCCTTGCACGGGCCGAGCAGGAATACGGCGTGCCCGCGCAGGTGATCGTCGCGATTATTGGTGTTGAAACGTTTTTTGGGCGTAATACCGGAAATTACCGGGTAATCGACGCGTTATCGACGCTGAGTTTCGACTATCCACCTCGCGCCGAATTCTTCCGCAAAGAGCTTCGCGAGTTTTTGCTGCTGGCCCGCGAAGAGCAGGTCGACCCTCTGACCCTCAAAGGGTCCTATGCTGGCGCGATGGGATTACCACAGTTCATGCCCAGCAGTTTCCGCAATTACGCGGTGGATTTTGACGGCGATGGCCACATCAACATCTGGAACGATCCGGATGATGCCATCGGCAGTGTCGCCAGTTATTTCAAGCGCCACGGTTGGGTTGCGGGCGAACCGGTGGTCAGTCGTGCCAGCGTGCGCGGCGACCGGGTTGATGAGGGATTGAGTCCCGGAATCGAGCCAGTGAAGACCGTTGGGGAGTTGCGAGCCTTGGGGTGGGCGAGTCATGATGCGCTGCGCGATGATTTGCCAGTGACGGCGTTTCGCCTGGAAGGCGACGTTGGCCCTGAATACTGGATGGGTTTGAAGAATTTTTACGCAATCACGCGTTACAACCGCAGCGTGATGTACGCCATGGCCGTGCATCAGCTGTCTGAACTGCTTGTTCAAGCTCGGGGCGTCAAGTAATGCGGTCATTGCCGATCCAAAAACCCTTTCAGTTGATGGCCTTCGCGGCGCTCACATTGCTGGTTGTCAGTTGTTCCACCAGTCGACCGACACAGCAGGGCAATATCATCCGCTCACAGCCGGGGTTGGACATCAACCGTGCGCACAAAGACGGCGCGCCTTGGTGGGATGTCGATGTGTCGCGTATCCCGGATGCCGTTCCTACCCTGCACACCGGCCCCTACAAAGCCAACCCCTATACCGTTCTGGGCAAAACCTATTTCCCGCTCACAGACTCGGCCAGCTATGTGCAGACCGGTACGGCGTCCTGGTACGGCACCAAGTTCCATGGCCAGAACACCGCCAACGGCGAAGTCTATGACTTGTACGGCATGAGCGCGGCACACAAGACGCTCCCGCTGCCCAGCTATGTTCGCGTGACCAATCTGGACAACAACCGCACGGTGATCCTGCGGGTCAACGACCGTGGGCCGTTCTATTCGGACCGTATCATCGACTTGTCCTACGCAGCGGCCAAAAAGCTCGGTTACGCCGAAATCGGTACGGCACGGGTGAAGGTCGAAGGAATCGACCCGGCGCAATACTGGGCGCAACGTGGCAAACCGGCGCCGTTGATGCTGGATCAACCGCAAGTGGCACTCAGCGGCCCTGCTGCCAAACCACAACCTGCGGCGCCAGTGATCACCGCCTCGGCAGGCACCATCGAGCAGTGGACACCGCCACCGCAACAGCACGCCGCTCCGGCATCGCCGATACCGATCGACGCAAAAAAAAACGCTTCCGGACAAGCGTCTGGGCTGTTTCTCCAGGTGGGAGCCTTCGCCAATCCGGACGCTGCGGAACTCCTGAGATCGAAACTGAGCGGGATGGTACGAGCGCCGGTGTTCGTGAGTTCGATCGCGCGCAACCAGCAGACGCTCTATCGAGTGCGGCTGGGACCAGTCGACACGCCGGGTGAGGCCCAGCAACTGCAGAACAGCGTTCGCTCGGCCAACCTGGGGTCGCCAAGCGTCGTGACCTCGGACCAGTAAAAAGAAATCTGTGATCCGAACCTTGGTCACAAGGTCGGATCGAAGCTTTCTGGCAGACGACTCGCCGTCAGAGCGAGCGATGTCAGCAGCTTTTCACGGGACCATCTACGGCGCCACCTGTAGAATGTCGCCCCGTCCGCCAGGGGAGCCTGGCATTACCGCTTTGCCCGCGAGGGCATGTTTGCCCATTAGCATTTTCGAGAGACGGATGAACATCACCACCTTTGCAAAACGCCTTTGCCTATTAATCCCGCTTTTCACCGCGCCTGCCGTGTTTGCGGCAGAGCAGATGACGCCATCGGCACCGCAACTGGCTGCCAAGGCGTATGTGCTGATGGATGCCAACAGCGGTAACGTGCTGGTTGAGAATAATGGCGATCAGCGTCTGCCTCCGGCCAGTTTGACCAAGCTGATGTCCGCCTACATTGCGACACTGGAAATCCGTCGTGGCCAGATCGGCGAAAACGACCCGGTGACCATCAGCGAAAACGCGTGGCGCACGGGCGGCTCGCGGATGTTCGTCAAGGTGGGCAGCCAAGTGACGGTCAGCGATTTGCTGCACGGCATCATCATTCAGTCGGGTAACGACGCCACTGTTGCCCTGTCCGAGCACATCGCGGGCAGCGAAGATGCGTTCGCCGACATGATGAACAAGACCGCTGGTGACTTGGGCATGGTCAACAGCCACTTTATGAACCCGACCGGCCTGCCGAACCCGGACCACTTCTCGACTGCGCACGACATGGCAATCCTGGCCCGCGCGATCATCCATGAAGACCCGGCCCACTACGCGATCTACTCGCAGAAGGAGTTCTTTTGGAACGGTATCAAACAGCCGAACCGTAACCTGCTGCTGTGGCGCGACAAGACCGTTGACGGTCTGAAAACCGGCCACACCGAAGAAGCGGGCTATTGCATGGTGTCCTCGGCCGTTCGTGATGGCATGCGTCTGATCGCCGTGGTGTTTGGTACCAACAGCGAGCAGGCCCGTGCTGCCGAAACTCAGAAGCTGCTGACCTACGGTTTCCGTTTCTTCGAAACCCAGACCTTCTACCAGAAGGGCGCCGAACTGGCTCAAGCCCCAGTCTGGAAAGGCACCGAGCGTCAAGTGAAGGCCGGCCTGGCTGAAGACCTGTCCATGACCATGCCCAAAGGCGAGATCAAGAAGCTCACCGCCAGCATGACCATCAACCCGAAACTGGTTGCACCTATCGCCAAGGGCGACGTGATCGGTCAGGTTGAAGTGAAGCTGGAAGACAAGGTCGTGCGCACCGCTAATCTCATCGCGATGGACAGCGTTGAGGAAGGTGGTATCTTCCGCCGCCTGTGGGACAGCATCCGCATGTTCTTCTACAGTCTGTTCAACTGATCTTTGATGGGTTGCTGATTGACCACATATTGACTGTTGTTCCGTACGCCCCTGTCGCTGATCGTGGCAGGGGCCTGTCCGTTTTCCGGCTTACGAGGCCGTTACTGCCATGACAGATACCGAAGCTAAAGCTCCGAAAATCGAATTTCCCTGCAAGGATTACCCGATCAAAGTGATCGGCGACACCATTGTGGACATCAAGCAAAAGATCGTCGACATCGTGAAGAAACACGCCACGATCAATGACGAGCGGGTGGACGAGCGCCAGAGCAGCAACGGCAAGTACACCACTATCCAGCTGCACATCTTCGCCACTGGCCAGGATCAACTGTACGACATCAACAGCGAGCTGCGGGCCACAGGTTTCGTGCACATGGTGCTGTGATGGGCGAGCGTCTGGGCTTTCGCGATCTCGGCTTGATCGATTACGAGCCCACCTGGCAAGCCATGCAACGCTTCACCGACGGTCGCGGTCGCGACACGCCGGATGAAGTGTGGCTGGTCCAGCACCCCCCGGTTTTCACACAAGGACAGTCTGGAAAGCCCGAGCATCTACTACTTCCGGGTGATATTCCGGTGGTACAGGTCGATCGCGGTGGCCAAGTGACTTATCATGGCCCCGGCCAACTGGTAGCGTACTTGCTGCTGGATGTGCGTCGCTTGGGGTTTGGTGTGCGCGAGCTGGTGACCCGGATCGAGCACAGCCTGATCGAGCTGCTGGCCAGTTATGGCGTCACGGCAGCCGCAAAGCCTGAAGCGCCGGGGGTCTATGTGGACGAGGCGAAGATTGCCTCGCTGGGCCTTCGCATTCGCAACGGTTGCTCGTTCCATGGTCTGGCGTTGAACGTCGACATGGATCTGGCCCCGTTTAAACGGATTAATCCCTGCGGGTATGCGGGGCTGGCGATGACCCAGCTGCGCGAACAGGCAGGTCCGATTGAATTTGCCGAGGTCAGTGCCCGGCTGCGTGCGCAGCTCGTCAGACACCTCGACTACGCTGAGCAGACGACCCTAACGGGCGGAATCGATTGATATGACTACTGCGCATGAGACGGCCGACGCCGTGCAAACCCTGATCCCGACAGTGAACGTGCACACTCCCGAGCGTGCGGCGCGTCCAAAAGTAGAGGCGGGCGTGAAGCTGCGTGGCGCGGAAAAAGTGGCGCGCATCCCGGTGAAGATCATCCCGACGGTGGAGTTGCCGAAGAAGCCGGACTGGATTCGCGTCCGCATTCCGGTTTCCCCGGAGGTTGATCGCATCAAGGCCCTGTTGCGCAAACACAAGCTGCACAGCGTTTGCGAGGAGGCGTCCTGCCCGAACCTGGGCGAGTGTTTCTCCGGTGGTACGGCGACCTTCATGATCATGGGCGACATCTGCACCCGTCGCTGCCCGTTTTGCGACGTCGGTCATGGCCGTCCGAAGCCTCTGGATGTCGACGAGCCGAAAAACCTCGCCGTTGCCATCGCTGACCTGAAGCTCAAGTACGTGGTGATTACCTCGGTCGACCGTGACGACCTGCGCGACGGCGGCGCTCAGCACTTTGCTGACTGCATTCGCGAAATCCGTGCGCTGTCACCGAACGTGCAGCTGGAAACTCTGGTACCGGACTACCGTGGCCGCATGGACATCGCGCTGGAAATCACTGCCGCCACGCCGCCAGACGTGTTCAACCACAACCTGGAAACCGTGCCGCGTCTGTACAAAGCCGCTCGTCCGGGTTCGGACTACCAGTGGTCGCTGACCCTGTTGCAACGCTTCAAGGAAATGGTCCCTCACGTACCGACCAAGTCCGGCCTGATGCTGGGGCTGGGCGAGACCGACGACGAAGTGATCGAAGTGATGCACCGCATGCGCGAGCACAACATCGACATGCTGACCCTTGGCCAGTACCTGCAACCGTCGCGCAACCACCTGCCGGTCCAGCGCTTTGTGCACCCTGACACCTTCGCCTGGTTCGCCGAGGAAGGTTACAAGATGGGCTTCAAGAACGTGGCGTCTGGCCCGCTAGTGCGTTCGTCGTACCATGCGGACGAGCAGGCCAAGCTGACCAAGTCGTTGCTGACGGCGGGCTAATGTTTTGGGCGCGGAGCGCCCAGAGCTGCGTTCCCACGCCGAGCGTGGGAACGATCATGAAGGCGTACAAAAAAGGGCCGGATAGCGATATCCGGCCCTTTTTATTTGAAATGCATTCTGACTGTACTACGAACCCTGTGGGAGCCGGCTTGCTGGCGAATGCGGTGTTTCGTTCAGCGAGGATGTGCCTGACACGACGCATTCGCCAGCAAGCCGGCTCCCAAAGGGGAGGTGTTACGGCTTACGCAGATTTTCCAGCAGCTCCTGCGTCGGATACCCATCGGCTGGCCAGCCAAATGACTGTTGAGCGCTACGAATGGCTTTGCGCGTGTTGGCGCCGATGATCCCATCTGGCGCGCCCGCATCGTATTGGCGGGCCGAGAGCAGGGTTTGCAGTTCAATACGCTCAGAGCGGCTCAGAGGGCGGTCGCCGCGTGGCCACTGGCCGATAACGTAACCGCCACCGTTAAAGCGTTCTGACAATAGCCCGACGCCCAGTGCGTACGACGACGAGTTGTTGTACTTCAGAATCGCGCGGAAATTGTCCATCACCAGAAAGGCCGGACCTTTGTAACCCGCTGGCAGCAGCAGGGCGGCTTGCTGTTGCAACAGATTGGCAGGCAGTGCAGCGCCGTTTGGCTGTTTCAGACCCAGTTGCTGCCACTCACCGATGCTCTTGCGCGTCGAGGCATCTGCCAGCGCGTAGTCGAAGCCCTGACGCAATTGCACCTCGAAGCCCCATGGCTGGCCTTTCTGCCAGCCGGAGCTTTGCAGGTAATGCGCGGTGGAGGCGAGGGCATCGACGGGCGAGTTCCAGATGTCACGCCGACCATCGCCGTCGAAATCCACGGCGTGTGTGTTGTAGGTCGTGGGAATGAACTGCGTCTGGCCCATTGCTCCGGCCCAAGAACCCAGCATGTTTTGAGCATCGATGTCGCCGTGCTGGATGATCTGCAACGCGGCAATCAATTGATCCTGCGCGAACTGCGGGCGACGGCCTTCATAGGCCAGTGTCGCCAGAGAGCGAATCACCAATTGCGTGCCCTGAAACTGCCCGAAACTGCTTTCCATGCCCCACACGGCGATCAACGCCTGACGGTCCACGCCATAGCGTTGCTCGATGGCGGTCAGCACGTCGGCGTATTGCGTCAGCAGCGCCTGACCTTTGCGCACGCGCACAGGCGAAATCGCGCCGTCGAGGTATTCCCAGACAGGGCGAGTGAATTCTGGCTGGCTGCGGTCAGCCTTGACCACGCTCATGTCCGGGGTGACGCCTGCGAAGGCGCGGTCGAACACGTCCGGGCGGATACCGGCGGCCAATGCCTGAGCGCGAAACATGGACTGCCATTCGGCAAAGCTCATGGCGGGCTGGATTTCGAAATTGGAATCGTCTGGCTGAGCGACGGCGGTGGGGATGCCTGGTGCGGACTTAGCGACCGTCATGGGGGCGGCCTGGAGCGGGGTGGCGACGGCAGCGGTGGGTTGCTCCGCGCAGGCGACCAGCACGAGAAGGCTGGAGGCGGCGATCAGTTGGCGGACATGCCAACAACGGGGAAAGCTAAGGGGCATTCTGGGGTCCACAGGGAAAAACCGTAAGGTGCAGACCTTAACATGTCGGCTCTGCCGGCGGGGCGCCAGTCAGTAACCTGGCATGTTTTCACGCAGCCATAACGGAAGAAGCCTCCCAATCTCTCGACTGGAAGGCTTCGCGGCGGTAGCTGCCTTTGCCCTTGGCGGGTTGTTCCTGGCGGCTGCGGAACAGGGGCTGGGCGATGATGGATTTGGCCTTGTTCGGCCGCTTTTTGGCTTTGCTCATGGCGGTGTTCTCTGAGGTGGTGTATGACGCGGCGGGATGATGGGACAGATTGCGGTTGGGGTCTAATTGATCTGTGCTATAGCAACGGGCTCCAAACGACGGTGATCTGCTGTGGGAGCGAATTCATTCGCGAAACGGGGTGTCAGACAACGATGATGTCAACTGTGCCGACGCCATCGCGAATGAATTCGCTCCTACAGGGGATTTGTGTTGCTCTGTGGACGTTACTCCGACGGCAACGCCAGTCGCTGTCCAGCCATTTGCAGTGACAACAGGCTCAGGCTGTTCCACACCGAACCGGGCGCCTGACCTTTGATCTGCGCGTCAATGTGCTGAGCGTCCATCAGCAACTGGTTCCAGCGGCGTACCGAATGCCGTTGCAGTGCCTTGCTCATCAGTGGTTTGCGCTTGTCCCAGATGGGGGGGCGGGCCTGGCTGAAGGCTTTGTCCAGGGGCACGCCCTGGCTGAACTGCAACGCCAGGTTTGCCAGCACTCGGAGTTCGCGGGACAAGGCCCAGAGAATCACCGGCGGTTCGACGCCTTCACCACGCAAGCCTTCAAGCATGCGCAGGGCGTGAGACGCCTCGCCGTTGAGGATGGCATCGGTCAGACCGAAAACGTCGAATCGCGCACTATCGGCCACGGCAGCCTGAACGGTTTCGACGGTGATCTGGCCCTCTTCGGCCATCAGCTTGAGCTTCTCGACTTCCTGAGCGGCGGCCAGCAGGTTGCCCTCGACGCGCGCGGCAATCAGTTCGATCGCATCAGGGCTGGCGGCCAGACCCGATTGTGACAAACGCTGACGAATCCATTGCGGCAACTGGCTGGCATCCACTGGCCAGATTTGCACGAACTGCGTCTGCGCCCCTTCGACCAGTGCCTTGCCCCACTTGGTTTTCTGCGCCGCGCCGTCGAGTTTCGGCAGGCTGATCAGCAACAGTGTGTCTTCAGCCGGGCGGTTGCAGTATTCCAGCAGTGCAGCAGCGCCTTTGTCACCGGGCTTGCCAGAGGGTAGGCGCAGTTCCAGCAGGCGGCGTTCGGCGAACAGCGACATGCTGGCGCCTGCTTGCAGCAGGGTGCCCCAGTCGAAGCTGGAGTCAGCGCTGAACACCTGTCGTTCATCAAAGCCTTGTTGGCGTGCTGCCGTGCGAATGGCGTCGCACGCTTCCTGGCATTGCAACGGGTCATCGCCGCTGACGACATAGACAGGCGAAAGCGCACCCTGCAGGTGTTTGGCGAGTTGGGCGGGGGCGAGTTTCATCGGTCAGAAAAGATCGGGGCCGGCGAACCGGCCCCGATATCGTCACTTGGTCGGGAATTCGACAGGCGACTGCTGCGGCGTCTCGTCGCGAATGCGTTGAGCGGCCGCTTCAGCATCGGCTTGAGCGCGCGCTGCGGCATCGGCCTTGGCTTGCAGTTCATCCAGACGTTCAGGCGTCAGCAGTTGCAGACGGGCCATCATCTTTTGCACCAGGTCGCTGCGCATTTCCTTGCGGATTTGCTCGGCTTCCTGGTCCGAACCGATCAGGTTGTTGCCGTCGTGTACGAAGATTTTCTGTGCCTGCACGTTGTCTTCCAGCAGCAGGACGTTCTTGCTGCCGTGGATTTCGTACTTGAGCACGGTGGTCAGTTCGTATTCGGCCGAGCGGCCCGAACCTACGTAGCTGGCCGTACGTTGGGTTTCATCCTCGCGGGCCAGAAACAGCTTGTACTGCGCACCGGTGTAAACATGCACACCACTGTTGGTCAGCGTTTGACGCAGTTGCGTCACGACTTCGCCATAGGCATCGCGAGCGCTTACGTCCAATTCCTTGATGGAGATGGCGTTCGTGCCAGTGCCACGCAGCTGGAAACCGCAGGCGCTCAGCAATACCGCGAGGCCCATAACCAGCAGATTGCGTTTGATCATCTTGTTGCTCCCCTTGAATCCGTTTGAGCCCGAATCTGCGAGCCCTGGAAGTGTATTCGGCGCCCGGTGATACCAGGCGCCTGATCCAATCAGCTGGCGACGATGTTCACCAGTTTGCCGGGTACCACGATCACTTTGCGGATCGTCAGGCCATCGGTGAAACGCAGCACGTTTTCGTTGGTCCGTGCAGCGGCTTCGACCTCTTCACGGCTGGCGCTGGCAGGCACTTCGATGTGGCCACGCAGCTTGCCATTGACTTGTACCACCAGTTGCAGCGAGTCCTGAACCAGCGCGGCGTCGTCGACCACAGGCCAGCCAGCGTCGATGACCGGATCGGCGTGGCCCAGCGCGCTCCACAATTGGTGGCTGATGTGCGGCGTAATCGGGGCCAGCAAAAGAGCCACGGTTTCCAGGCCTTCCTGGAGCAGCGCGCGATCCTGTTCCGATGCTTGTGGTGCTTTTTCCAGCACGTTCATCAGCGTCATCACCTGAGCGATGGCGGTGTTGAATTTGTGGTGCTGACCGACGTCCTGGCCGGCTTGCTTGATGGCCAGGTGAATCGAACGGCGAATGGCTTTCTGATCGTCCGTCAGCGCCGCTTTGTCCAGTGTGCCCGGCAGGCCAGCCGTCACATGGGCCTGGCCCAGACGCCATACGCGCTTGAGGAAACGGTGCGAGCCTTCGACGCCCGAGTCGGACCATTCCAGGCTCATGTCAGGCGGCGAGGCGAACATCATGAACAGACGGCAAGTGTCAGCGCCGTACTGATCGATCATCGATTGCGGGTCAACGCCGTTGTTTTTCGACTTGGCCATCTTCTCGATGCCGCCGATTTCCACCGGCAGGCCGTCTGCGATCAGCTTGGCGCCGATGATCTTGGCCTTGCTGTCGCGTTCGAATTCGACATCGGCCGGGTTGAACCAGGTTTTGCTGCCGTTGGCCTCCAGACGGTAGAAGGTCTCGGCGACCACCATGCCCTGAGTCAACAGGTTCTTGAACGGCTCGTTGGAGCTGACCAGACCTTCGTCTCGCATCAGTTTGTGGAAGAAACGCGCGTACAGCAGGTGCAGAATCGCGTGTTCGATGCCGCCGATGTATTGGTCGACCGGCAGCCAGTGGTTGGCCGCTTTCGGGTCGACCATGCCGCCTTCGTAGTGAGGCGAGGCGTAGCGGGCGAAGTACCAGGACGATTCCACGAAGGTGTCCATGGTGTCTGTTTCGCGTTTGGCGGGTGCACCGCATTTCGGGCACGTGCACTCGTAGAATTCAGGCATGCGCGCCAGTGGCGAGCCTGCACCATCCGGTACGACGTCTTCCGGCAGTTTGACCGGCAGTTGATCTTCAGGGACAGGCACGTCGCCGCACGCGTCGCAGTGAATGATCGGAATCGGGCAGCCCCAGTAGCGCTGACGGCTGATGCCCCAGTCGCGCAGGCGGAATTGAGTGCGGGATTTGCCGAGTTCTTTCTTGATCAGCGCGGCTTCCATGGCGTCGAATGCGCCCGCGAAGTCCAGGCCGTCGAACTCACCGGAATTGATCAACACGCCGTGCTCGCCATAGGCGTCCTGCCATGGGGCAGGGGATGCATCGCCTGCGCTGGTACGCACCACCGATTTGATCGGCAGGTTGTACTTGGTGGCGAATTCGAAGTCGCGCTCGTCGTGGGCCGGAACGGCCATGACCGCGCCATCGCCGTAGTGCATCAATACGTAGTTGGCGACCCAGACCGGCAGCTTCTCGCCAGTCAGCGGGTGCTCGACGAACAGCGAGGTCGGCAGGCCTTTCTTTTCCTGGGTGGCGACGTCAGCTTCCGCGACGCTGCCGCTCTTGCATTCGTTGATGAACGCTTGCAGTTCAGGGTTGTTTTGCGCGGCGAGGGTCGCCAGCGGGTGCTCGGCGGCCACGGCCACGTAAGTCGCGCCCATCAGGGTGTCAGCGCGAGTGGTGAAGACTTTCAGTGCACCGGCTTCGCCGATCGAGGCTTGATCGTACGGGAACTGCACTTCCATCCCACGGGATTTGCCGATCCAGTTGCGCTGCATGGTCTTGACCTGTTCAGGCCAGCCCGGCAGCTCGTCGAGGCTCTCCAGCAGCTCATCGGCGTAGGCCGTGATCTTGAAGTAGTACATCGGGATTTCGCGTTTTTCGATCACCGCGCCCGAGCGCCAGCCGCGCCCGTCGATCACTTGCTCGTTGGCCAGAACGGTCTGGTCGACCGGGTCCCAGTTCACGGTGCCGTTCTTGCGGTAGATCACGCCTTTTTCGAACAGGCGAGTGAACAGCCACTGTTCCCAACGGTAGTAGTCAGGCTTGCAGGTGGTGACTTCGCGCGACCAGTCGATCGCCAGACCCAGGCTCTTGAGCTGGGTTTTCATGTAGGCAATGTTTTCGTAGGTCCATTTGGCCGGTGCGACGTTGTTCTTCATCGCGGCGTTTTCGGCCGGCATGCCGAAAGCGTCCCAGCCCATTGGTTGCAGCACGTTCTTGCCCTGCATGCGCTGATAGCGCGCGATCACGTCACCGATGGTGTAGTTGCGCACGTGCCCCATGTGTAGCTTGCCGCTGGGGTAAGGGAACATCGACAGGCAATAGTATGTGTCCTTGCCTGGCTGCTCGCTGACTTCAAACGACTTTTGCTCTTCCCAGAAGGTCTGGGCGGCGGCTTCGATTTCACGGGGCTGATAGAGTTCGTGCATGGCTACTTTTGACTAGAGATTGGTGACCCTTGACCGCTTCGCTGCATTCCCGGACCGGTTGGGCATCGCTGTTCGGGCAAGGCCGTTCGGTGACGCGGTGTATTTGTGTCCGGGTGAGCGGAAGTGGAATGACAAGAAGCGCCGTAGCATACATGAGGGCAGACTGCCTAGGGAAACCCTGATTACATGCCCGCAAGCCCCGCCCGCCGTTGGTCGCGGCATCGCGCCGGTTTTCGCAGTGCCGCTAAGCTCATTGACGAGGGTATGAGTTTATCTTCAGTGAGGTGAACGGATGGCAGAGCTGCGGCACCAAGTAAAGAATCCTGATCTGTATGACCGTTTGATTGATCGTCTGGGGCTGGCCCTGGATATGGCGAAAACAGCAGTCCGGCTTCGTGATGAACATCCTCTTGAACTGGAGTTGCGTGGCTTGAGCCACGCCGAATTTCAGTTGATCGAGGCGTATCTGGATCGCAACGAAAAACATGAGGCCGTCGTAAAAGAGGAAACACCGAACATCGTAAAGAAGGGCAGTTCCAACACTTCACGGGAGCCTTCGGAGCCGTTCCGCGCCCCGCGTCCAGCGGCCAATGTCATCTGGCTGAAGGATCAACGTCGCGCCAAGGTGTCGGCAAAGTTGAGTCGCTACAGTTCCAGCAAACATTTCAAGCGGTAACGATTACGGGTGTCAGTCCCGTCTGATTAAGCATTGTTGCTTAGTGTCATTCCCATTAGGCTTCGGGCATCTTCTGGAGATGCCCGATGCCTGTTCGATATTTCATCAAAAATATTCTTTTGCCGCCGGGCATCTTTCTGCTGCTCTTGCTGTTTGCCTGGTGGCTGAGAAATGCCCGGCCACGTCTGGCCCGCCTGTTGTTTTGTGTGGGGTTGTTGGGGCTGACCGCAATGAGTCTGCCGGTTGTCGTCGAATGGTCGGCTAAAGGTATTGAAAGCGTTCCGCCTCTTTCGCGGAGCGAATGGGCAACCTTGGCGCAGCGCGCTGACGCTATCGTGGTATTGGGTTCGGGGCGTGAGCGCAACGACCCGAGCTGGGGGGCGGATATTCCGACCGGTGTTGCGCTTGAGCGCCTGCGCTATGCCGCTCGTTTGTCGAAGGCATCGGGCCTGCCGATTCTGACTACGGGTGGTTTGCATTATGGCGAGCCTCCGAGCGAAGCCGCGATCATGGCTGACTCGTTGCGAGATGACTTTGGCGTAACGGTGCGCTGGCAAGAGGGTGAAAGCCGGACGACGTGGGAAAACGCGACGATGAGCGCGGCGACTCTGCTGCCGCAGGGCATCAAGCGTGTGGTCGTGGTGACGCAGGCCTGGCACATGCCGCGTTCGGTCTGGAGTTTCGAGAAGGCGGGTTTTGAAGTGGTGCCTGCACCGGTCGGTTTTTTGAGTGTCGACAATGCCCGGCCATTCGGTGGCTGGACGCCTGAGGCTAAAGCTGTCTGGCAGAGTGGGCAGTTGCTGAATGAAGCGGCGGGGCTGGTGGGGTATCGGTTGTTTTATCGGTGATCGAAACTACGCAGATCACCTGTAGCAGTCCGGCTTGCCGGCGAAAGTGCTGGGTCAATCAAAGCAGCGTTGACTGACATATCGCAATCGCCAGCAAGCCGGCTCCCACAGTTTCTGCGTCGGACACGAGATTTAGGCTCGGCGCGATCCTCGTGGGAGCCAACTGGGTGGCGAAAGCCGTTGATCAGGCAACATGGAATCTCCCACAGGGATTGGTGTTGTAGTCGAGCCTTGTGTCAAACCGTCTTGGCAATCCGGCTCGCCAGCAGCGCCCAGCCAATCAAGAGCACCGACAGAATGATCAGCGGCCACGAACGCCAGTGCAGGTAAGGCGTGAGTTTGTGCATCGGCGTGACCTCGCCATACATCACTGCACGCTGGAACTGCGGGACGGTGGTGGTGATCTGGCCGAACGGATCGATCAACGCGCTGACGCCGTTGTTGGTGGCGCGGATCATCCAGCGGCCGGCTTCCAGCGCGCGCATTTGCGCCATTTGCAGGTGCTGCAAGGGACCAATCGAGGTGCCGAACCAGGTGTCATTGCTCACCGTCAGCAACAAATCGCTCTGGGCAGAGAGTCCGGCGGCAAACTCCGGGTAGACCACCTCGTAGCAAATGAACGGTGCGATCTGATAACCCTTGGCCTGCAACAAGGCCTGATCGGCAGGGCCTCTGGCGAAATCCGACATGGGCAGATCGAAGAACGTGATCAGCCCGCGCAATACATCCTGCAACGGCACGTATTCACCGAATGGCACCAGCTTCTGCTTCAAGTAGGTGCCATCTCCTTCGCCGGTCACGGTGATGGCGTTGTAGTAACGGTACTCGCCGCGCCCGGTTTTCTGCCGCAGGGGGACGCCTGTGATCAGTGCCGAGTCGCGGTCGGCGGCGAATTTGCCCATCACCGACAAATAGCCTTCAACCGACTCCTTGAGCACCGGCACCGCAGTTTCCGGCCAGATGATCAGGTCGGCTTTCTGCGAGGTGAACGTCATGTCGCGGTACAGGGCCAGTTGTGCATTGAGCGCAGCCGGGTCCCATTTCATGCTTTGTTCGACGTTGCCTTGCATGGCCGCGACTTTCAGCGGTGTGCCGGACGGCTCGGTCCATGCGTGGTTTTTCAGGCTCAGGCCGATACCCCAAGGCGCCAGCAGCAGAGCGACGCCTGCGGCGAGAAAGCTTTTGCGAGCACGCAGCCGTGGCAGGTTGCAAAGCAGGGCGGCGGTCAAGGCGAGACTGAAGGAGATCAGCCACATGCCACCCAATGGCGCGAGGCCTTTCAAGGGGCCATCGAGCTGGCTGTAACCGGAATAAAGCCAAGGGAAGCCGGTCAGGAACCAGCCACGAAACATTTCCTGACCAAACCAGAATGCGGCGAAGGCGAGGGCGTCGGCCAACGGCGCTTCGTTACGACGAATCCAGCGCGCCCACAAAAAGGCGGGCAGGGCAAAGAAGAACGCCACCGACGCGCAGAACAGCACCATCAGGAAGCCCGCCAGCCACACCGGGGCTTCGCCGTAAGTGTGGATGCTGACGTAGATCCAGCTCGTCCCGCCGCCGAACAGGCCGAAGCCGTAGGACCAGCCGCGCCACAACGCCTGCCGTGGTTTCAGGTCGCGCAGCCCAAGGTAGAAGACCGCCAGCGCGACAATCGCCAGTGGCCAGATATCGAACGGCGCAAGGGCCAGGGTGGTCAGTGCGCCAGCCGCCACGGCCAGCAGGTTACCGGGCCAGCCGGGGCGAGTGATCCAGCGCATTTTCATTCCTTTTTTACGGGATACGACGTTACGAGCGGGAGATCGGGCTCAGGCGCAGCAGATGAATACGACGGCTGTCAGCATTCAGAATGCGGAAACGATACGCGCCGATTTCGGTGATTTCGTTACGTTTGGGCAAATGCCCGAACGCGTTCATCACCAGACCGCCCACGGTGTCGAATTCGTCATCGGAGAATTCGCTGTCGAAAAACTCGTTGAAGCTCTCGATCGGCGTCAGCGCCTTGACCAGGAAGTCGCCGCTGGGCAGCGGTTTGATGTAGCTGTCTTCCTCGACGTCGTGCTCGTCTTCGATGTCGCCAACGATCTGCTCCAGCACGTCCTCGATGGTCACAAGGCCCGCAACACCACCGTATTCGTCGATGACGATGGCCATGTGGTTATGGTTGGCGCGGAATTCACGCAGCAGCACATTGAGGCGCTTGGATTCCGGCACGAAGGTCGCCGGACGCAGCAGGTTCTTGACGTCGCCTGCGCCGCCGTTGTCCTTGAGGATCAGAGGCAGCAGGTCTTTGGCCAGCAGCACGCCGAGCACGTCGTCGTGACTTTCGCCGATGACCGGGTAGCGCGAGTGCGCCGAATCGATCACGGCAGGCAGGAATTCACGAGGGCTCTGGCTGGCCTTGATGCTGATCATCTGCGAGCGCGGCACCATGATGTCGCGCACCTGCAAGTCAGCGACCTGAATGGCGCCTTCGACAATGGCCAGTGCTTCGCTGTCCAGCAGCTTGTTCTGATGGGCTTCGCGCAGCAGCTCAAGCAGCTCCTGGCGGTTTTTCGGCTCATGGGCAAATGCCTGGGTCAGTTTGCCCAACCATGACTTTTGCCCGTTGCTCGATCGGTCTTCGCTCATAGCCCTTACTCGTGGTCCTTGCCTGGTGTTTCTGTAGATGGTGTGTCGACGAGTTCATCGTCGGCGTAGGGATCGGGATAGCCCAGCTCTGCAAGCAACTCCCGTTCCAGCGCTTCCATTTCCTCGGCTTCATCGTCGTCGACGTGATCGTAGCCGAGCAAATGCAGACAGCCGTGAATCACCAGATGCGCCCAGTGTGCATCCAGCGCCTTGCCTTGCTCGGCCGCTTCACGCGCGACCACCGGGACGCAGATGACCAGATCGCCCAGTAACGGGATGTCGAGGAGTTCATCGGGGACTTCGGCAGGAAAGGACAGCACATTGGTGGCGTAGTCTTTGTGACGCCACGTGTGATTCAGTTCCCGGCCTTCGGGTTCGTCGACCAGCCGGATGGTCATTTCCGAGTCAGCCGTGCGCTGGCGCAGGCCCATTTCACACCAGAGGCGGAACTGAGCTTCGCTGGGGGCGCTGGCTTCACTCGCGACTTGCAGATCCAGCTCAAGCATCGCGGCGGTAATCCCGTGGAGGCTGCTGTTCGGCGTGGCTCGCTTCGAAGCGCTCGTAGGCTTCGACGATGCGTTGCACCAGCGGGTGGCGCACGACGTCCTTGGGCTTGAAGTGGGTGAAGCTGATGCCCGGCACGTCCTTGAGCACTTCGATGACGTGGGTCAGACCGGACTTTGTGCCGCGCGGCAGGTCGATCTGAGTAATGTCACCAGTGATTACAGCGGTGGAGCCGAAGCCAATACGGGTCAGAAACATCTTCATCTGCTCGACGGTAGTGTTCTGACTCTCGTCGAGAATGATGAAGCTGTTATTAAGGGTGCGACCGCGCATGTAGGCCAGCGGTGCGACTTCGATCACCTGCTTCTCGATCAGCTTGGCGACGTATTCGAAGCCGAGCATCTCGTACAGTGCGTCGTAGAGCGGTCGCAGATACGGGTCAATTTTCTGCGCCAGGTCGCCTGGCAGGAAACCGAGCTTTTCGCCTGCCTCGACTGCCGGGCGAACCAGCAGGATGCGGCGAATCTGCTCGCGCTCCAGCGCATCGACCGCAGCCGCCACTGCCAGGTACGTTTTACCCGTACCGGCCGGGCCGATGCCGAAGTTGATGTCGTTGCCGAGGATTTCTTTTACATAGCGCTGCTGATTCAGGCCGCGTGGGCGAATCATGCCTTTTTTCGTGCGAAGCGCCACGCCAGCGTCGGCGGCAGGGTGATTGTCCAGCTCTTCGACGCCGGACTCTTGTAGAAACAGGTGAACCATGTCCGGGGACAGTTCGGTGCTCTTGGTTTCCCGATACAGCCGACGCAGCAGGTTCTCTGCCGAAGTGGTCTTTTTCGGCTCGCCGATCATTTCGAACTGGCCGCCGCGGTTGCGGATCTCGATGTCCAGACGCTGTTCGATCAGACGCAGGTGTTCGTCGAATTGCCCGCACAAGTTGGCGAAGCGATGGGCCTCAATGGGTTCGAGGCTGAAACGATGAGGTTCGATAGATGCGTTCAAAGTGGTTTTTAGCCGCCCGACGGCAATAAAGGTGAAATGAAGGATAACCCCTGTCGGCAGTGTCCGAAAGGGTTGGCTTACTAATGGTTAGAGAGCCGATGTCATTCGTGCGCGGTGCTGTGTCGAACGCGTCACTCCTGTGGGAGCGAATTCATTCGCGATGGGCCGGACATTCGACACATTTCCATCGGCTGTACCATCGCATCGCGAATGAATTCGCTCCCACAGGGGTATCTGCTGTCTGCTCCTATTGCAACAACGACCCGCGCAGCGAGTGCGGCTGTGCGCTGTCGATGTACACATCAACGAACTGCCCGATCACCTTGGGGTTATCGCAGCGGAAGTTGACGATGCGGTTGTTCTCGGTGCGGCCCTGCAACTCGCCGGGGTCCTTCTTCGAGTAGTCGGTGACAAGAATGCGCTGCACCGTGCCTGCCATGCGACGGCTGATTTCGAAGCCCTGACGGTCGATCAGGTGTTGCAGTTGCTTCAGGCGCTCTTTCTTGACTTCTTCCGGGGTATCGTCGGCCAGATCGGCTGCCGGAGTACCGGGACGCTGGCTGTAGACGAAGGAGTAGGAGAAGTCCATGCCGACGTCCTCCACCAGTTTCATCGTCTGCTGGTGGTCTTTTTCGGTCTCGCCAGGGAAGCCGACGATGAAGTCCGAGCTGATGCAGATATCCGGCACGGCGGCGCGAAGTTTGCGCAGGCGAGATTTGTATTCCAGCACGGTGTGGTTGCGTTTCATCGCCGCCAGAATGCGGTCGGAGCCCGATTGCACCGGCAAATGCAGGTGTTTGACCAGCTCCGGCACCTCGGCGTGGGCCTGAATCAGGCTGTCCGAAAACTCCAACGGGTGCGACGTGGTGTAGCGAATGCGGTCGATGCCGTCGATGGCGGCGACCACGCGAATCAGCTCCGCCAGGTCGGCCACGCGCCCGTCGTGGGTGGTGCCGCGATAGCCGTTGACGTTCTGGCCTAACAGGGTCACTTCACGCACGCCATTTTCGGCGAGGTGGAAAACTTCAGTGATCACGTCGTCGAATGGACGGCTGACTTCCTCGCCACGGGTGTAAGGCACCACGCAGAACGTGCAGTACTTGCTGCACCCTTCCATGACCGACACATAAGCGCTCGGGCCGTCGACGCGAGGCTCGGGCAGGTGGTCGAATTTTTCGATTTCAGGGAATGAAATATCGACTTGCGGCAGGCGGGTCACGCGAGCGGCGTCGATCATTTCCGGCAGGCGGTGCAGGGTCTGAGGGCCGAACACCACGTCGACATAAGGCGCGCGATCACGGATCGCCTCGCCTTCCTGGCTGGCAACGCAGCCGCCCACAGCGATCACCATCTCCGGGTTCGCCAGTTTCAATTCACGCCAGCGACCAAGCTGGGAGTACACGCGATCTTGCGCACGTTCGCGAATCGAGCAGGTATTGAGCAGGATCACGTCGGCATCTTCCGCGCGAGCGGTGACTTCCAGTGCTTGATGTTCGCCCAGCAGATCCACCATGCGCGAGCTGTCGTACTCGTTCATCTGGCAACCGTGGGTTTCGATGTAAAGCTTCTTGGCCATGCGGGTTCGGATTCATCAGGTGATTCGAAGAACCGCGCATTATAGTGACCCGCGCCCCGGCTTCCTAGCGTTGGCTAACGAGTGGCGTGCTATAGTTTGCGCCCTTTTTAACACCGATCATTGCCTGCCTGTCATGACCAAACGCGAAGCTCCAATCTACAAGGTGATTTTTCTCAACCAGGGCCAGGTGTACGAGATGTACGCCAAGCAGATCTACCAAAGCGATCTGTGGGGCTTTCTGGAGGTCGAGGAATTTGTCTTCGGTGAGCGGACAACGGTGGTGGTCGATCCCAGCGAAGAGAAATTGAAGGCGCAGTTCGATGGCGTGGTGCGCAGCTTCGTGCCGATGCATTCGATCGTGCGTATCGACGAAGTCGAGCGGATGGGGACGGCGAAGATCAGTGAGGCGCGTCCGGCCGGAAACGTCATGCCGTTTCCTATGCCGATGCCGGAAAAGTAACCGGCTCGATCAGGGCTTGCTGGTGTCCGGGAAGGGTGCGAAAGGCGTGCGCCCTTCAGCGGTCTGCAATTCCAGCAGATATTTGCGGAAAATTTGCCCCAGCACTTGGCTGGCGACGTCCAGGTCTTCCTTCTTCATTTGCGCGGACACTTCGTCGGCCTGATCCAGTGCATCTTCAGAACCGTTGACCGCTGCCATCTTCAGCACGATATACGCCTGGATGTTATTGGCCTGAACCCCTTCGCCCTTAAAGAACATCAGGCCCAATTGATATTGCGCCTGTGCATGGCCTTGCAATGAGGCCTGTTCGAAGTAAGTGAGTGCCTGAGAGAGATCGCGCGGCGCATTCTTGCCGTCGTAATAGAACTGTCCCAACTCGTATTGTGCTTGTGCATCCCCACTCTGCGCCGCCTGCTGGCAGGCCGCCAACGCGGCTGGCAGGTTGTCTGGCTGGGTATTCAGGGTGCAGCGACCCACCGCTGGGATTAACAACGAGTTGCCACCTGCATTTGCCAGCAGGGGATGAAGAAGCAACAGGCAGCCCAATGCAAGGGTGCGGCCGGTGCGATTCATGGAAGTCGACTTACCTCTAAAAAAGGTGCGGGCATGCCCGTCCAGCTAAAACGTGCTGGCTGCGCATTATGAAATAAGCAGGGCCAACCTTACAAAGTCTTTGCTCAAATTCTGCCGCACGGGCTTGATGGGCCTGACTTCAGGCGCTCAATCCGCTGTGCGGATATAACGATTCAACAAAAATAACGCAGAAACAACTCAAATCAACCGTTAATGCGTCAGGCGTTACGCAGCTCTATTGTGGGAGCCGGCTTGCTGGCGAAGGCGTCGTGTCAGCCAAACTTTTAGTGACTGACACTGCGCTTTCGCCAGCAAGCCGGCTCCCACAAGGTCTGGCGGGGTTACTTCAACTGGGCGAACGCCTTCTCGGCCGCATCGAGGGTGAGTTGCAGTTCGGCATCACCATGGGCGATGGAGGTGAAACCGGCCTCGAATGCACTCGGCGCCAGGTACACGCCGCCGTCCAGCATTAGATGGAAGAAGCGCTTGAAGCGCTCTGCGTCGCTGCTCATCACGTCCTGGAAGGTCACGATGCTCTTCGCATCAGTGAAATACAGACCAAACATGCCGCCCGCCTGGGTGGTGGTGAACGGAATGCCCGCTGCATCGGCGCGCTGTTGCAGGCCTTCCAGCAGACGGGTGGTGTAGGCGGTCAGTTCGTCGTGGAAACCCGGACGGCTGATTAGACGCAGCGTCGTCAGGCCTGCGGCCATCGCCAGCGGGTTGCCCGACAGCGTGCCAGCCTGGTAAACCGGGCCAAGCGGGGCGATGTGGGACATGATTTCGCGCTTGCCGCCGAAGCAGCCCACCGGCATGCCGCCACCGATGATCTTGCCGAAGGTGCTCAGATCAGGTCTGACGCCGTAGTAAGCCTGCGCACCGCCGAGGGCAACGCGGAAGCCGGTCATCACTTCGTCGAAAATCAACACAACGCCATGTTTGTCGCATTCTTCGCGCAGGCCTTGCAGGAAACCCGGAGCGGGTGGCACGCAGTTCATGTTGCCTGCCACGGGTTCGACGATGATGCACGCCACTTCCTGGCCCACTTCCGCGAGCATCGCCTTGACGGCATCGATGTCGTTGAACGGCAGGGTCAGCGTATGTTTGGCGAACGCGGCAGGTACGCCCGGCGAGCTTGGCACGCCGAGGGTCAGGGCGCCGGAACCGGCCTTGACCAGCAGGCTGTCGGAGTGGCCGTGGTAGCAACCTTCGAACTTGATGATGCTGTCACGGCCAGTGAAACCACGGGCCAGACGGATCGCGCTCATGGTTGCTTCAGTGCCGGAGCTGACCATGCGCACCATTTCCATCGACGGCACGATGGAGCAGACCAGATCGGCCATCTCGGTTTCCATGGCGGTCGGCGCGCCATAGGACAGGCCGTGTTCCAGTTGTTTGCGCACCGCGTCCAGCACGTCCGGATGGCTGTGGCCGAGAATCATCGGACCCCACGAACCTACGTAATCGACATAACGCTTGTCGTCTTCGTCAGTGACGTAGGCGCCAGCGGCGTGTTTGAAGAACAGCGGTGTGCCACCGACGCTCTTGAACGCGCGAACGGGCGAGTTGACGCCACCGGGGATGTGCTTCTGTGCATTGGCGAAGAGGGTTTCAGAACGGGACATTGATGAGGTCTCTGTTTGAATCGAATGAGGTGAACCGGCCCGATGCAGGATCAGGCGGGTTTGAACAGATCGTTGAACGCGCGGGCGCGACGGGTGACTTCCTGGGCGGTGTCTGCGCCGAACAGGCCGTGCACCACCGCCAGCAGGTCGGCGCCCTGAGCCACCAGGGGCGCGGCGTTTTCCAGCGTGACACCGCCAATGACGGCGATGGGCAGCGAAATGCGCTTGCGCGCTTCGGCCAGCATCTCAAGGCTGCACGCCGGTGCGCCGGGCTTGGTGTTGGAATTGAAGAAGCGGCCGAAAGCCACATAAGTCGCGCCATCGGCCTTGGCTTTTTCGGCCAGTTCGAGCTGGGCGTGGCAGGTCGCACCGACGATCGCCTTGTGACCCAGCAGCGCGCGGGCGTCCGGCAGTGAACCGTCGGTCTGACCCAAATGCACCCCGACGCCCAAACGCGCGGCGACTTCGGCGTCATCGTTGATGATCAGACGGGTCTTGTAGCGTTCGCACAGTTTCAGCAGTTCCGAGGCCTCGCGCAGGCGGCGGGTCTCGTCACCGGATTTGTCACGGTATTGCAGCAGGGTCACGCCGCCATCGAGAGCGGCTTCGACGTAAGACAGGAATTTTCCGGCCAACAGTTGGCTGTCGGTAACGGCGTACAAGCCACGCAGTTTCATCAGGGGTGCCTCTTGTTCGTGGCGTTACGAGCAAAAATCCAGCGGCAGACGACGGGGAACGAACTGGCCTTTGCCCAGTTGTTCGGCGTCGCGCAACGTGCGCCAAGTGTAGTCCAGCGCGGTTTCCACGGCGCTGATCACGTCCTGCCCAAGGGCCAGCCGACCCGCCAAGGCGCTGGCCAGTGTGCAACCTGAGCCGTGGTAGCTGCCCGGCAAACGCTGGCAGGTGAAGGTGCGTGACTGGCCGTTGCGGATGTAGAGGCGGTTGTGGACTTCGTGTTCGTCGCCATGCCCGCCGGTGATCAGCAGGTGTTCGCAGAACGGCAGCAGTTTTTCCGCACATTCGTCTGCGGTGCCTTCCGGCAGTTCGGCCAGAATGCGCGCTTCGGGCAGGTTCGGCGTGGCGATGGTCGCCAGCGGCAGCAGGCGTTCGCGCATGGCGTAACCCACTTCATCCTTGCCCAGACGACCGCCGCCACCTGCACGCAGAACCGGGTCGCAGACCAGTGGCAAGTGCGGATGGGCCTGTAGCAGTTCGACAACGGTGTCGACCATTTCCAGCGAACCGAGCATGCCCAGCTTCACGGCTGCAACGCTCGAATCGTTGAGCACGGCGTTGGCTTGCGCCAATACCCACTCGCGGTCCAGCACCCGGAAGTCAGTGACGTTCACGGTGTCTTGCACCGTCAATGCGGTAACCGCAGGCGCGGCATGGCAACCCTGAGCGAGCAGGGCTTCGATATCTGCCTGCAGACCGGCGCCGCCACTGGGGTCGTGGCCGGAGAGACAGAGGACAACGGGGCGGGAGCTATAGATATTCATGGTGCGCGAGCTTACCACTAAAGTTTTTGCCGGACCGCTGGTCGCTGGGGGAAATTTCGCGGATTAGGATGGGACCGCTCTAGCCCGGTGGTTTCAGGTTGGTACATGCCGATCGTCATGAAAGACTCACGAAAGCTTGGAATGTGACGATTTAGATGGTGTCATCTAGCTATCAAAAGCTATGCTTTCGGTCAGATTCTGTTTCCCCTCCATAAGAGTGAATGCAAGTGCGTTGCCCGTTAACCCAGTTGGCCGGGGCTGCCCGGATTGAAATGTCGTCTCCAATGGACTGGGGGATTCACTACGCCGCCCACAATCAAACGGGCGGTTTCGCATGCGTATATTTCTGACGTTGCTGTTGGTTCTCTTGCCGACGCTGGCCAGCGCGCTGGATTTCGACGAGCACACGCGCACATTGCCATTGGGGCGGGCGACGATGGTGTTCGAGGACCCGACTGGCGAGGCGACCATTGAAGAGGTGTCGTCAGCCTCGGGGCTGGCGAAGTTTCATGCGCTGGACGCCAGTTCCCTGAATGCCGGCTATTCGCGCTCGGCGTACTGGCTGAAAGTGGATTTGACCTATCGGCCGCTCAATCCGGTGGCCTCCGCCGACTGGTTGTTGGAGCTGGCCTACCCGCCGATGGATCACGTGGATCTGTACCTGGCCAGTGATGGTGTCTCGCCAAGCCTGACCTGGCAGACCGGCGACATGCTGCCGTTCTCCAGCCGTCAGATAAAACAGAACAACTACCTTTTCGATCTGAATCTTCAACCCCATGACACCAAGACGGCTTATATCCGGGTGGCCAGTCATGGCTCGGTGCAGGCGCCTCTTAATCTCTGGTCCAGCCACGCCTACATCGAAGAACAACCCGCGAGGCTATACATTCTCGGCATGATCTACGGCGTGCTGGTGGTCATGCTGGTCTACAACCTGTTCATCTATCTGAGCATCCGAGACACCAGTTACTTCTATTACATCCTCTACATCACCTGTTTCGGCCTGTATCAAGTGTCGGTGAATGGCGCGGGGATCGAGTATTTCTGGCCTGACAACCCCTGGTGGGCCAACACCTCCACGACCTTTCTGATTGCGGCGGCGATCCTCTTCGCCAGCCAGTTCGCCCGCAAGTTCCTGCAAACCTCGCGTCTGGGGTGGTGGCTGGATGCGCCACTGTGGCTGATGATGGCCTGCGCGGCGGTGATCATGGTCCTGTCGCTGTGCATGGACTACGGCATCGCGCTGCGGCTGGTCACCGCGTTGGTGCTGGTGTTCACCCCAGTGATTCTGTTGATTGGTGTGGTGGCGTGGCTCAAGGGGCGTCGTGTGGCGCGCTATTTCATCTTTGCCTGGTCCGCCTTTCTGCTGGGCGGGGTGATCAACGCCACCATGTTGCTCGGCCACCTGCCGAACAATTTCTGGACCATGTACGCCAGCCAGATCGGTTCGGTGGTGGAAGTGGCGCTGCTGTCTCTGGCGCTGGCGGATCGCATCAACACCATGCGCGATCGCGAGGCCCAGATTCTGGCTCAGTCGAGTCGCGACCTTGAAAAGCTCAATCAGCAATTGGCGGTCAGCAATCGCCTGAAAGACGAGTTCCTTGCCACATTGACCCATGAACTGCGCACACCGATGAACGGCGTGATCGGCTCTCTTGAGCTAATGCAAATGGACGGCGATGAGGGCGAAATGGAACTGTATCGCCAGACAGCGGCGGAATCTGCGCAAAACATGATGGGCATCGTCAACGGAATTCTGACCTTGACCGAGCTTCAGGCCGGGCGCATTGCGGTACAGAACGCGACGTTCAGCCTGCGTCATCTGCTGTTCCAGGTCCGTAGCACCTTCGAGCCTCTGGCGCGAGCCAAATCGCTTTCGCTGAACATCGATATGGACGCAAGTCTGCCCGACGGCCTGCACGGCGATGCCTTCAGATTGCGTCAGTGTCTGGACTGCCTGATGGATAACGCCATCAAGTTCACCAAGGCCGGGTCGATCCGTATTCGAGTCAGCGGTCATTGCACCGATGATCGACAGGTGCGGCTGCTGGTTGACGTGATCGACACGGGCATTGGCTTCAACCGGCTGGACGAAGAAACCCTCTACGCCAATTTCTATCAGGTGGACGGCTCCATGACCCGGGAATACGGCGGGCTGGGCATCGGGCTGGCAATCTGTCGGCAGTTGATCGAGTTGCAGGGCGGTCGTCTGAGCCATCAGTCCGAACCGGGTAATGGCAGCCAGTTCCGTTTGAGCGTGGAAATGGAGCGCGCTAAAGAGGGCAAAAGCGCCGTGATTTAGTCGTCTATGGCGCTTTTTTCGGGTTCGGGTGCGTGTTTCACTGGCGCTTATCTGCCGAACGGACCGGAGCCCTCCATGAACCTGCATCAGTTCGCCGAGACCCACGAGGTCACCAACCAGCCGCCATCGCTGGACGGCACCAACCTCTACCGCATCGACCTGCCGTTGCAGGAGTGGGCCCGGCGATTTGGCGCTGGCTGGGCCGAGTCGAGAATCGATGCATACGGCGCGCTCGCCGGTGGTCCGTTGATGGAAGCGGGGTTTCTCGCCAATCAGAACAAGCCCGTGTTCGCCAGCCATGATCGCTACGGGCACCGCATCGATCTGGTGGAATTTCACCCGGCTTACCATCAACTGATGCAAACCGCCGTCGAGCACGGCATCCCATCATTGCCCTGGACCGACGCTCGCGAGGGCGCGCACGTGGCCCGGGCGTCTATGAGCTATCTGCATTCCCAGGCCGAAGCGGGCAGCGGTTGCCCGCTGACCATGACCTTCGCCAGCGTGCCTGCGCTCAGGCTGCAACCCGATCTGGCTGAGGTCTGGCTGCCGAAAATTCTCGCCACGCAATACGACCCCCGCAACGTTGGCATCGCCCACAAAGCGGGGGCGACCATCGGCATGGCCATGACCGAAAAACAGGGCGGTACCGACGTGCGCGCCAACACGACACGCGCTTACCCGGTGGGCCAGCCAGGCCCCGGTCAGGCTTACGAATTGGTCGGCCACAAGTGGTTCTGTTCCGCGCCGATGTGCGATGCCTTCCTGACCCTGGCACAGACTGACAAAGGCCTGACCTGTTTCCTGCTGCCGCGCCATCGCCCGGACGACACCCGCAACGAGTTCTACATACAGCGCTTGAAGAACAAACTGGGCAATTGGTCGAACGCCTCCAGTGAAGTCGAGTTTCGCGGCGCGTTGGCCTGGATGGTGGGTGAGGAGGGGCGCGGCGTTCCGACCATTATCGAAATGGTGGCCATGACCCGCTTCGATTGCATGACCGGCTCCAGCGCATTAATGCGTCAGGCGCTGACCCAGGCGGCGCATCATTGCGCACATCGCAGTGTCAGCGGACGTGTATTGAGCGAGCAGCCGTTGATGCAAAACGTGCTGGCGGATCTGGCGCTGGAAAGCGAGGCGGCGCTGGCATTGAGTCTGCGCATGGGGCGTTCGCTGGAGCGTCTGGGCGATGCCCACGAAGCGCGTTTCGCCCGGCTGGTGACGGCGGTGGGTAAATACTGGATCTGCAAACGCGCCCCCGCGATGATCAACGAGGCGGCCGAGTGCATGGGTGGCGCGGGGTATGTCGAAGATACGATTTTGCCGCGCTTGTACCGGGAAGCGCCGGTCAACTCGACATGGGAAGGCTCGGGCAATGTGCAGTGTCTGGACGTGCTGCGGGCGTTGTCCAAGGAGCCGGGCGTGCTGGATGCGCTGTTCGACGAGTTGGGCGATGGCCATGGCGACAAGCGGCTGGCCCGACACATCGAACGGCTGAAAGTGGCGTTTACAGACACGGCGGACATTCAGTACCGCGCCCGCCAGTTGACCGAAGACATCGCCGTTGCACTACAGGCCAAGTTGCTGCTGGAGGCGGGGAATTCGGTGGTCAGTGACGGATTCATCGCCGGGCGCATCGAACAGCCGGGGCGGGTGTATGGTGCGCTGCCGCGTGGGGTGGACGTCGAGGCGTTGGTGGCCAGATCTTCACCACATTTGTCTGATTAACGCACGCACCTACAAGGATATGCGGTGCTGGTCGCATCAGTTCGTGCCTTCGCCCGCTGTTGCAGGCAAGATGGAGCCTTGCAAGATCAGAAGGATGCGCATCGTGACTGAAGCTTTTATCGTCGTAAAAACCGCCGAACAAGCCGTGGACCGGCTTGCCGAATTGCACGGTCGTGCGACCACCGCCTTGAGTCAGGCGCTCAAGCGTTATCTGAAAGACCGCATCGAACCCGACGCCGCCGAGCGCCTGCTGTTCCGCTACCCCGAATTACGTCTGACCTATCACTGCCAGGGTGAAGTGCCGCTGACCACTCGCGCCTACGCCAAGGTTCAACTGCCGGGCACTTACAGCGTCACCGTCACCCATCCGGCAGCCTTTCGCAAATACCTGATCGAACAGCTCACACCGCTGATGAACGACTTCACCGTCACGGTCGAAGTGGGCGTCAGCGAGCAGAACATTCCATATCCGTATGTGGTTGAACAGGGCGACGAACTGGCAGGCACTGGCGTGACGGCCGCGACACTGGCCCGAGTCTTCCCGAGCACCGATCTGTCCGCTGCAACCGATGGCATTGCCGACGGCCTGTACGATTGGGCCAACACCGACCCGCTGCCGTTGGCACTGTTCGATGCCGCGCGTGTGGATTTCTCGCTGCGTCGCCTGGTGCATTACACCGGCAGCGACTGGCGCCATGTGCAGCCGTGGATTTTGCTGACCAACTACCACCGCTACGTCGACCAGTTCATCGTCCATGGTCTGGAAAAACTGCGTGACGACCCCCGCTTCGTGAAGATGGTGTTGCCGGGCAACGTCGTCGTCGACAAGAGCATGGACCACGGCGAAGCACAGGCCATCGTGTCCAGCGTGGTCTGGCACCGCTATCAGATGCCGGCCTACCATTTGATCGCTGAAGATGGCCATGGCGTGACGTTGGTCAACATTGGCGTCGGCCCGTCCAACGCCAAGAACATCACCGACCACCTGGCGGTGCTGCGTCCGCATTGCTGGCTGATGATTGGTCACTGCGGCGGCCTGCGTCAGTCGCAGACCATTGGCGACTATGTGCTCGCCCACGCCTACATGCGCCGTGACGGAATTCTTGACCGCGTGCTGCCGCCGAACATCCCGATTCCCGCGCTGGCCGAAGTGCAACTGGCTTTGCAGGAGTCGGCTGCGCAAGTCACGGGCGAGCGTGGCGATGACCTGAAAAAACGTCTGCGCACCGGCACCGTGTTGACCTATGACGACCGTAACTGGGAACTGCGCTGGGCGCAGGAGCGGCCATTGATCAACTTGTCCCGTGCCGTGGCCGTGGACATGGAAAGCGGTACCATCGCCGCGCAGGGCTATCGTCTGCGGGTGCCGTACGGGACGCTGCTCTGCGTGTCGGACAAGCCGTTGCACAGCGAAATCAAACTGCCGGGGTCGGCCAACGCGTTCTACGAACGTGCGGTGACCCAGCATTTGAAGATCGGCATCGCTGCCCTTGACCTGATGCGCACCCAGCTCAACTCGCTGCACTCGCGCAAACTGCGCAGCTTCGATGAGCCGCCGTTCCGTTGATTCGTTAGGCATTTTGCGCAAGGGCCACTAAAGTGGCCCTTTCTGTTTATGCGTTTTGAGTCGTCATGCCCCGTCATCAACCTCCCGTTTCCCGCCGACCTGCGTCGAAGACTGCCGGCGCGCCTCGCCGTGTTGCCAAGGCCCCGCCCGCCGAGCCTCGGCTGATCCTGTTCAACAAACCATTCGATGTGCTGACTCAGTTCAGCGATGGAGAAGGGCGCGCGACGCTCAAGGACTTCATCGAGATCCCCGGGATTTATCCCGCAGGTCGGCTGGACCGGGACAGCGAAGGCCTGTTGCTGCTCACCAACGACGGGCAGTTGCAAGCGCGCATTGCCGATCCCAAACACAAGTTGGCCAAGACATATTGGGTGCAGGTCGAGGGCGAGCCTTCCGAGGAGCAATTGCAAACGCTGCGCGATGGCGTTGAGTTGAATGATGGCCCGACATTGCCTGCGCAGGCTCGCCAACTGGATGAGCCGGAGTTGTGGCCACGCAATCCTCCGGTGCGTTTTCGTAAAAGCGTGCCGACGAGTTGGCTGGAGTTGATCATCAAGGAAGGCCGCAACCGCCAGGTGCGCCGGATGACCGCAGCGGTCGGTTTGCCGACGTTGCGGCTGGTGCGAGTGCGGATTGGCGACTGGAGTATCGAGGGGCTGGATCAGGGGCAGTGGCGGGAAGTGCCTGCGAGGCTTTAATTTGTGAGAGCCGGCTTGCTGGCGAAAGCGCCAGACCCTGAACATCAATGTTGCCTGACACACCGCTTTCGCCAGCAAGCCGGCTCCCACAGAAAAGCCGTGTTGAGCTGACCTATTTGTGCTGCTCAAGATAGGCGATGACCACGCTCTTGATCACAAACGCCAACACACCCAAGCCCAACACCCCGAACAGAATGATCGTGCCGAAGCGCCCGGCCTTGGATTTCTTTGCCAGGTCCCAGACGATGAACCCCATGAAACCGATCAGCACGGTCACCAGAATGGTCATCATCCATTCTTCGAACAGTTCGGGTTCCATGATCATCTCCAGTCAGGCGGGGTTGCGAGTATAGAACGCGCCCGGTCAATCAACTGCGCAGATGAACCAGTGGCAATTCGGTACTGGCCAGTACCTGGTTGAGCACGAAGCTTGAGCGCACGCTGGTGACGCCGTCGATGCGGGTCAGGTGGCCGAGCAGGAATTTCTGGTAGTGCTCCATGTCCGGCACCACGACCTTCAACTGGTAATCGGCGTCGACGCCCGTGACCAGACTGCACTCAAGCACTTGAGGCAGATTGCGGATCTGCTGTTCGAAGTTCTCGAAACGGTCCGGGGTATGGCGATCCATACCGATCAGCACGTAAGCGGTCAGGCTCAGGCCCAGCAGCTTGCGGTCCAGCAGGGCCACCTGACGCACGATGTAGCCATCGTCTTCCAGTTGCTTGACCCGTCGCGAGCAGGGGGACGGCGACAGCCCGATGCGCTCGGCCAGTTCCTGGTTGGAAATGCGAGCATCGCGTTGCAGTTCGGCCAAAATACTCAGGTCATATCTGTCGAGCTTGCTCACGACTGGCTCCTTTATTCGATCAATTGCGCCGAATTATTCATCCGAAGGGAAAAATTGCGCAAGTGGTGTTTTCGTCAGCAACATTCGCAATCCTCTGCCTGCGTCCTAAGCCTATTCTTTTTAACAGAATCACTGCCCGGACATAGCGTCCAGCGCGGCCCGCCCAATCAGGCCAGCCGCGGCCTCCAACCCGACAGGGTTGACCAGGCCACCGGGCTACGCACTGTCCAGAAGACGATGTGAGGTGAGCCGACGTCAAAAGCGTCGAGCCAGGACGAAGTATCCAAGAGAGGGCTGACGAGCCCTCTTTTTTTATGCCTGCGATTTAGGCCTGCGCAGGACTGTTTCCTGTAGCGGCACTGTCGGGCGGCGTTCCGCTTGCCAGCGGTGGCGTCCCCGAGATCGCCACCACCGGCAAGCCGTGCTGCTACAGAGTGCGGATCAGGACCCTCACTGATAGAGTGCGGCGAACGGCGCACCCAATATGCAGTCCTATCATCAGGTATCCGCGCCGCAGTGAGGAAAGCATGAACACGCGCATCTGGCGTTTGGCAGGTGTCAGTCTTCTGGCCTTGAGTATCAGTGCTCAGGTGTTGGCCGACGATAACAATCAACAGCAACAGCAGCAGCGTAACGAGCAGCGCCAGCAACAGCAGCGGGGCTTTGAGCAGCAGCGTCAGCAACAACAGAATCAGCAACGCACCTTCAATGAAGACCGCCAGCGCGAGCAACGCAGCTTCAATGAGGATCGCCAACGCGAACAACAGCAGCAACAGCAGCAACAACGTCAGCAACAACAACAGCAGTACCAGCAACAGCGCCAGCAGGAGCAGATCAACCAGCAGCGCCAGATTCAGCAACAACAGCAGCAGCGTTTCGATCAGCAACGTCAGCAGCAGGACTTCGAACGCAATCAGCAGCGTCAGGAGCAGCTCCAGCAGCAACAACGCCAGCAGCAACAACAACTGCAACAGCGTCAGTTGCAGGACCGTCAGAGCAACCTGCCGATTCAGAGTCGCCCGGACACCGCCGTTCAAACACAACCACCGCGTCAGGGCTTCTACCGTGATCAGCCTCGCGATAATCCATGGCGCGGCGGCGACAATCGCCCGCCTGTGGCGGGTCGTCCGGGTGGTCATGGCGATGGCTGGGGTTCAGGGCCACGCTATCGCCCTGGCTATGAGATTGACCGGATGCCGGGCGGCTATTCGCGTGTGCCGTATCACGGCAGCGACTATTTCTATTCAGGTGGTTACTGGTATCGCCCACAGGGGCCGCGTTACGTCGTCGTTGCGCCGCCGCGCGGAGTACGGGTGCGTTATCTGCCGGACTACGCGCAACAGGTCTGGCTGGGCAGCGCGCTGTTCTTCCTGGCGGCGGGCACGTATTACACCTATGAGCAAAGCACGCAGGAATACGTCGTAGCCGAACCACCGCAAGGCGTGGAGCCGGTGTACAGCCCTGAGCAGCCCGTTCAGCAGGCCAGCCCCTATGAAGTGACGGCGTACCCGGCCAATGGTCAGTCCGAGCAACAGATCGCCCAGGACCGCTACGACTGCTACCAGTATGCGGTGCAGCAGAGCAATTTCGATCCATCGGCGGCGACCTACCAGCCTGCTCCGGAGGTCATTGGACTGTTCCGGCAGGCGATGGCGGGATGCTATGCGAGTCGGGGGTATAGCGTTCAGCAGTGAAGGTGAAAGATTGTGGGAGCCGGCTTGCTGGCGAAAGCGGTCTGTCAGTCGACTCATCAGTCACTGACCCACTGTATTCGCCAGCAAGCCGGCTCCCACAGATTTAGCGTCGAACATCAGATCTGGATTCGGCGTGATCCTTGTGGGAGCCGCCTTGGTGCGGGCGGCGTTCCGACGAAGGCGGTTGACCATGCAACCTAGAATCTCTCACATGAGTCTGAAGTTCAGTTCAACACCGGACTATTCGCCTGCTTCACCACTTCCTGAGGGTCGGCGTGCACCAGCACTTCGGCCTTCGGGTATTCGGCCATGATCGCCCGTTCCACCTGAACGCACAGGTCATGCGCCACCGACAGGGTCAGCGCGCCGGGCAATTCCAGATGCAGTTGCACAAACCAGTGGTTGCCCGAAACGCGCGTGCGCAGATCATGAGCGCCGAGCACGCCGGGGACGTTCTGCGCCAGTTCCAGCATGCGGGTGCTGACTTGCGGATCAAGCTCCGTGTCCATCAGCACCGACACCGTCTCCCGCGCGATCGAAATCGCGCTCCACAGGATGTAAAACGCGATGGCGAGGCCGAACCACGCGTCCAGTTGGCCATAGCCGAACCAGGCAAGACCCAGCGCCACCATGATGCTGAGATTGAGCAGCAGGTCAGAGCGATAGTGCAGCGAGTCTGCACGGATGGCCGCCGAGCCTGTTTCCTTCACCACCTTGTTCTGCAGCGTCAGCAGCGCCACCGTCAGTGCAATCGACAGCAACATGACTAACACGCCCAAACCTGGCGCGTTCAAGGGTTCGGGATGCTGAATGCGCTCGATGGCCTGAAAACCGATAAGAAATGCACTGACGGCGATGAACAGCGATTGCGCCATGCCAGACAAGGCTTCGGCCTTGCCGTGGCCATAACGGTGGTCGTCATCGGCAGGGCGGAGCGCGTAATGCACCGCCAGCAAATTGAGGAAAGACGCCGCCCCATCAAGCAGCGAGTCCGTCAGGCCTGCCAACAGGCTGACAGAACCGCTGACCCACCAGGCCACCGCTTTGGTGACAACCAGGATGCTGGCGACGACCAGCGAAGCCCGCGTCGCCAGACGCAATAACCGGGCATGTTCAGGACTGCTGCTCATGGCACTTCCTTTCGTCAAAACGGCGAAAACATCAGGCCGACGGCACCAGACCCAGCGAGGCCAGTTGCTCCACGCTGCCCTTGTGCTGAATCAGACGCGGATCGTCCAGCGGCAGGCTACGGCCCAGCTCGGTCTGAAGAATGGCCTGCAATTTGGCGTTGTCCACCGTACCATCGGCGCGCACGGCGGGCTTTAGTGTTTGAGGGTCGATTTGCGCCTGCTTGCCTTCAGGCAGATAAATCGCACCAGTGGCAAAGTCGACGCCGAAGGCGATCACGCCGGGGATGATGTAGAACAGCAAACCGATGGCGTCGAGAACCACGATTGCCGGGTCCATACGACCGCTGCCTTGAATCTGACCGCGACGGTCAGGGTAGAAAATGCTGCCGCACGCGGTCAGTTGAGCCAGCAGGCTGACGACCAGGGCACCGCCAATCAAACGGGAATGAATACGCATGGAGATCTCCTCAGAGGAAGTCGCAACTATACAAGGCAAATGCCTAATCAATAAGACTATCCAACCTGTAAGAGGGTTCTGCATTGAGAGAAACAAAGGCGCGCTGTGGCCCCGTATAATCGGCCATCAGTTTTGGAGCCTCCATGATTTCTCTGCCCATTGATGCCGTCCTGCCTGCGTTGCGCCAGGCGCTTGTCGAACGTGATGAAGCGGTGCTCGAAGCGCCGCCCGGTGCGGGCAAGACCACGCGGGTGCCGCTGGCGTTGTTGCAGGAGCCGTGGCTCGCCGGGCAGACGATTCTGATGCTGGAGCCTCGGCGCCTGGCCGCGCGGGCGGCTGCGGAGCGGCTGGCGTCGGAGTTGGGCGAGAAGGTTGGCGAGACGGTGGGTTACCGGATTCGGCTGGACAGCAAAGTCGGTCCCTCCACCCGTATCGAAGTGGTGACGGAGGGCATCCTGACCCGGCGGTTGCAGGAAGACCCGTCGCTGGAAGGTGTCGGCCTGCTCATCTTCGACGAATACCATGAGCGCAGCCTGGACGCGGATCTGGCACTGGCGTTGAGCCTTAACGGTCGAGCGCTGTTTCGCGACGATCAACCCCTGAAAATCCTGTTGATGTCAGCAACGCTGGAAGGTGAGCGTCTGTCGAGCCTGCTTGACGATGCACCGGTCATCAGTAGCGAAGGGCGCATGTTCCCGGTCGCAATACAGTGGGGACGACCATTTCAGCCGGGTGAGTTCATCGAGCCGCGCGTGGTGCAAACCGTGCTCGATGCGCTGGGTAACGAAACGGGCAGTCTGTTGGTGTTTCTGCCGGGGCAGGCGGAAATCCGTCGGGTCAATCAACAACTGGCCGATGCCTTGGGCGAGCGCAGCGATGTGATGCTCTGCCCGCTGCACGGCGAGCTGGACCTGAACGCTCAGCGCGCGGCCATCGAGCCCGCGCCAGCGGGCAAGCGCAAGGTGGTGCTGGCGACCAACATTGCCGAAACCAGTCTGACCATCGACGGCGTGCGTGTGGTGGTCGATGCCGGGTTGGCGCGGGTGCCGCGTTTCGATCCGGGCAGCGGCATGACCCGGCTCGACACCCAGCGCATCTCACGCGCCAGCGCCACGCAGCGGGCGGGGCGGGCGGGGCGTCTGGAGCCGGGTGTGTGTTATCGGCTGTGGTCCGAGGCACAGCATGAGCAACTGGCCGCGTACGGTGCTGCGGAAATTCTGCAGGCGGACCTTGCCGGGCTGGCTCTGCAACTGGCGCGTTGGGGTGTCGAGCCTGCGCAACTGGTCTGGCTCGATGCGCCTCCAGCTGCTGCTTATGCGCAGGCGCAGGATCTGCTCGGTCGGCTGGGGGCGTTGGGTCGTTCACCCGGCGAAGAGTGGAAACTCACGGCTCATGGGCAGGCCATGGCCGAAGTGCCTGCTCACCCCCGAATCGCCCATTTGCTGCTGCGCGGGCAGGAGCTGGGGCTTGGCGCGCTCGCTTGCGATGTGGCGGCGTTGCTGGGCGAGCGCGATATTTTGCGGGGGGCGGGAGCCGATCTTTACAGTCGCCTGACGTTGTTGGCGGGCACCGAACGGGCTGGGCGAGTGGCTCAAGGTGGAGTGCAGCGTGCGAAGCAGCTCGCTCGGCAGTACCGTGGCTATCTCAGGGGCACGCCGAACCAACCGGTCCCTGATCCCGATCATCCTCGCTGGCTCGGCGCGTTGCTGGCGCTGGCGTACCCGGATCGCGTTGCACAACAGCGCAAATCCGGCGGTGCGGAATATCGCTTGGCCAACGGCCGCGCCGCGTTGTTCGCCGAGCCGGATGCGTTGATGAAAGAGCCTTGGCTGGTGATTGCGGACTTGGGCAGCCGCCAGGGCCAGCGTGAAGAGCGCATTTATCTGGCCGCCGAGTTCGATCCGGCTCTGTTCGACTCGATCCTCGCCGAACAGGTGGTGACGTTCGATCACCTGGACTGGGACGAACGCGAAGGCGTGTTCCGCGCAGAGCGACAGCGCAAGGCTGGGGAATTGATCATCAGCCGCGAGCCATTGACCGGGCTGGACGAAGCCGCCCGAGGGCATGCGCTGCTGGCGCTGGTACGTCGTAAAGGGCTTGAGCTGTTGCCGTGGACGCCGGAGTTGCGGCAGTGGCAGGCGCGGGTCGGGCTATTGCGCCAGTTGGATCTGGAGAAACAAGACAGCACCGAGTGGCCGGATGTCAGCAATGACGCGCTTCTGGTCAGCCTTGAGCATTGGTTGCTGCCTTATCTGAGCAAAGTCATCCGGCTGAGCCATTTCAGCAACCTGGATTTGTCGTCAATCTTGCACAACTTGCTGCCTTGGCCATTGCCACAACGTCTGGACGAACAGGCGCCTCATCATCTGAGTGTGCCGTCCGGGTCGTCGGTGCGTCTGGATTACAGCGAGTATCCACCGATTCTGGCGGTGCGCTTGCAGGAGTTGTTCGGCCTGTCCGATACGCCGCGTATTGCGGGTGGTCGGCAGATCGTCAAATTACACCTGCTGTCTCCGGCTCGCAGGCCCGTGCAGGTGACGCAGGATCTGGCCAACTTCTGGCGCAGCACCTATGCCGAGGTGAAGAAGGATTTGAAAGGTCGTTACCCCAAGCATTACTGGCCGGATGACCCGTTGATTGCAGAACCGACGGCGAGGGCCAAACCGAGGAAGTGAATGCAGGCGAATGCGTCCGGTCAGGCACATCAAAACTGAATGACACACCGCTTCCGTCACCAAGGCGGCTCCCATAGGTTCATCGTCTAACACAAGATTTGGGTTCGGCGCGACTCTTGTGGGAGCCGGCTTGCTGGCGGGCGCTGCTGACCCGCCAACAGAGTATCTACTGGGCTGATGCGGGAATCAGAAACCGCCCAATCACCGGCAAGTGATCGGAAATCAGCAACGTATCCGCCTGCCTCACTCGCGCATCAATCCGCTTCAGCGCCGGGCTGTAGAACAGGTAATCCTGTGTGCGATCCGGGCCGTTCACGCGAGGGTCGTTGGGAAAGCGGGTGTACCACTTGCGACGATCCTCACCGTTGGTGTCGTCGTTACTGGGGATCATCGGGTATTTGTCCCACAGCGCGTGCATCGCGCTATCGGGTGCGTAGCGTTCCTGCTGTTCAGCCGGGAGTCGCTGATATTGCCCGCTTGGCAGCACATTGAAATCGCCGCCACTGATCCAGAGCGTTTCTGCTTTTTCAAAGGCATCCAGCTGGGCCGACGTGGCCGCCATTTGGCGCTGCAAGGTGTTGTCGCCCGGTCGAGCATCTCCCAGGTGCGTGTTGACCACGGCCAATTGCCCGCCGTCGTGCAGGGGCAGGTAACTCACCAACAGCGCATGTTTGGGTTCGAACTGGCGGCCGATCAGGTTGCCTTTGGGCGACGGCAGTTGCAGGCGTTCGGCCTTGTCCATGCGATAGCGGCTGAGTGTGGCCAGTTTGGTGCCGACACTGCCGTAGATGTGCGGATTGGGGACGAAATCCGATTTCCAATAAAACGCTTCGGTGCTGCACGGGTAAAGGTCGGTGATCCGCGCCTGCAACAGTGCCAGTTGATTGGTGTAATCGGTGTTTTTGGCGCCATCGTCGACTTCCTGAAGCAGCACGATGTCCGGCTGTTCGTCGCGAATCACTCGCGCCACCTCATCGAGGTTGTAGGCGACGTCCTCTGGCGTCGGACGTTCATCCGGGCCGCTGCCGTCGGCCATGTCGTACCAGAACACGTAGCGCTTGCCTGCCAGGTACTGGATGTTCCAGGTCATGACTTTCAGCGCCTGTCCGGGGACAAGGGTTGGCGGCGTGGCGTCCCTGGCGTTGCAGGTGACGGGCATTTGCTCGCGCCTGGCCGGGTGCCAGGTGATGTCGTAGACAAGGCCCGCCATTAAAACCATCAACAGCGCGACAGCAACGCCAAGACGCACTAAACGTTGCATCGACGCTCCTCAGACCGGCCGTGGTGACTCGTCGATCAGCATGAACAGACGGAACATCACCACGCTGATGAACAGTTGCAGGAAGCTGGAAATACTGTCGACGGTCAGTGACAGCATCGGACTTTGCTGTTCGGGCAGCACGTAGAGGCTCAGCCCTTCAAGCACCGACAGTGGGACGTAGACGAATAATACGCAGACGAGAATCCGCACCAGATGACCTCGGGTCATCTTGAAACTCTCGCGCATGGCATCCAGTGGCCTCAAGCCGCGCAGCACCAACAAGTACTCGGAAAACACCAGCTTGATCATCACCCACACGCCCGGAACGATGAACAACGACAGACCTGCCATGATTAACAACGTGCTCAGAGCGGTGAGCACCGCGAAGGTCGGCCACAGGCGCAGGGTGGCGGCCAGCAAGTCGCGTTTGGCGGGGGTATCACCTCGGGTTTTCGCGTCGAGGAACAGGATCAGCGCGCCGGTATAGAGCGGGTAGAACAACAGGCCGGTCAACAACTGCCAACTGGCGGAACTGTCCGGCCCGACAGCGGTGGCCAGCAGTTGTTTGCTCAATGCCTCAAGAATCACCAGCGGGAGGCACAGCGTGAGAATACTGGCGAAGTGGCGCCGGAAAAAGTAAAGCGAGTCTTGAATAATGGTCAGCGGGTTCATGAAAGGATCACAGGCCAAAGCAAGCGGACACTGTAACGTAGAGGCTGTGAGCGGGCCAACCGAATGGCAGTGACGGCTATTCTTAAATTTTTCTACACCCTGTTGAAACGCTTTTGAAACGCCCCATTACTGTTTGTGTCTGACACATTCGTCAGTCGCAGAATTCCTACGGCAATCTAACGAGGTCGCCATGAATACCGAAGAGCAAACCCTGATCGATGGCTTGTTTGGCAAACTCAAGCAGGCAGAAACCGATTCGGCCCCCCGAGACGCCCAGGCCGAGGCGCTGATCAAGGAGCACCTGACCCGGCAGCCCGCTGCGCCTTACTACATGGCGCAGGCGATTCTGGTGCAGGACGTCGCGCTCAAGCAGATGGAGGCCCAGAACCGTCAGCGTGACGAACAGATTCAGCAGTTGCAGGCCGAGCTGCAACGCGCCAAAGCCCAGGCCGCGCCGCAACAGAGCGGTGGTTTCCTGTCGAGCATCTTTGGCGGCGGCTCGCGTGATGCGCAGCCGCAACAGCCAGCGTCGTCATTCTCCCGACCGTCCAGCCCTCCGCCGAGTGGCAATGGTTGGCGCGACGGCCCGGCCAGCACGCCGCCGTACAACCCACCACCACAGCAGGGCGGCTCACAAGGTAATTGGGCTCAGCCGCAACAACAGGCACCTGCCGCGCCGTTCGGCAGTGGTTTCCTCGGCGGCGCGCTGAAGACCGCAGCCGGTGTGGCCGGTGGTGTGATGCTGGCTGAAGGCATCAGCAGCCTGTTCCACCACAACAGTCAACCGCAGGAAATCGTCGAAATCATCGAAGAGCAACCTGCACAGCCTGCCAGCAACAACGATTTTGGCAATGGCGGGTGGGGGGACGATCAGCAACGCGTCACCAGTAACGATAACTGGGGCAATGATTCCGGCGGATTCGCGGACACCGATTACAGCAGCGATGATGGCGGCTTTTTCGGCGGTGATGACGACGATACGTACGTTTGATCGCTAGACCTTCGCGGGAGCCGTCTTCATCGGCAAGCCGACTCCCGCAGGCAGTGAATAGCGCGGCTTAGCCTTTTTTCGGCAACACCACGGTGAACGTCGTCCCATCCCCGAAATTCGACGTCACCGTAATACTCCCGCCGTGGGCGTTGACCACTTCCTTGACGATGAATAACCCCAATCCGAGGCTGGTGGACGGATTGTGGGTGCCGGCCTCTTCGTTGATCGAGCGCACCAGCGGATCGAAGATGCTGCCAATGGCTTCCTGAGCGATGGGTTCGCCGTCGTTGTGCACCGCAAGGCTGACATACTGATCACCGCCTGTTAGCGTCACGCTGATTTTGTGCGTCGCAGCCCCGTGTTGCAGGGCATTGCCGATCAGGTTTTGCAACATCTGATCGATGCGCGCACGATCCCATTCGCCTTGGGTATCGCCCGTCGTAATGAACACCGGGTCGCAATCCGGACTTCCGGCGCTGGCGGCTTCAATGGCTTCGCGGCAGGCCAGGGTCATTTCCATCGGCTTGCGTACCACGGGCAGCGTCACACCCAAGCGGCTGCGAACGAACTCCAGCAGGTCGCTGACCATCGTCGCCATATGCCGACTGCTGCTCTTGATGCGTTTGATGTAGCCGAGATCGGCGTCGCTCATGCCCGCTCTGCGCAGCAGGATTTCGGACGACATGCCGATGGCCTGAATCGGCGCGCGCAGGTCGTGACCCAGGATGGCCAGAAAAATGTCTCGCGAGCGGGTCACCCGTTCGGCATAAGCCGCCGTGGATTCAGCGAGCGCCTCATCAATGGCCTCATTGAAGCGAATCATGTCCGTAAAGTAGGTGATCTCCGGCGATGTCAGGCTTTCGACCCAGAACCGGATCACCGTCGCCCGCAGGTGTCGAAATTCAGAGGTCATCTGCACCAGGTCGAACCCCACCGTGTGACGCAGCTCGCCATGACTGGCTGCGGCCTGATCCAGAGTAGGTGTCTTGCCGGTTTCCTCGCCTTGGGATTTTGCGATCTGTTCGGCCTTGGTCTGCGCGGTGTTCATGTCCCGCGCGGCGGCCAGCAAAATCGACTTCGCGTGGTCCCGCAGCTCCACCCTGTTCATCGAATCAGCCGCGGGCGTCAGCGTCGCGGCGAACTTTTCCCATTCGTCGACGATGCGATCAACGTGCTGAACGATGAAGTCGGATAGACGCATGGGGGCACGACCTTGCTGGCATGGCTCGGGAGGAAGTGGGGCCATCTTAGCGCCATGTTGTGGCGGGGAGTACAGGGGATTTATCAGGAGTACCGCAGCCTCTGTAGGAGTGAGCTTGCTCGCGATAGCGGTTGACCTGTGACACCGGAGGTGGCTGACAGAGCACAATCGCGAGCAAGCTCACTCCTACAAGAGTATTGCGTCAGAAGAGGAAATACCGCTGCGCCATCGGCAGTTCTTCCGCTGGCTCGCACCACAACAACACGCCGTCGGCCTTGACCTGGTAGGTCTGCGGATCGACGTCGATTTTCGGCAGATAGTCGTTGTGGATCAGGTCGGCTTTGGTCACGCTGCGGCAGCCTTTGACCACGCCGATCTGTTTCTTCAGCCCCAACTGCTCCGGGACGCCTGCGTCGAACGCCGCCTGGCTGATGAAGGTCAGGCTGCTGGCGTGCAGCGAGCTGCCGTAGCTGGCGAACATCGGGCGGTAGTGCACCGGTTGCGGCGTCGGGATCGAGGCGTTGGCGTCGCCCATCAGGCTGGCGGCGATGGAGCCTCCTTTCAGAATCAGCGTCGGTTTGACGCCGAAGAACGCCGGGCGCCACAGCACCAGATCCGCCCATTTGCCCACTTCGACCGAGCCCACTTCGTGGCTGATGCCGTGGGTGATCGCCGGGTTGATGGTGTATTTGGCGATGTAGCGTTTGGCGCGGAAGTTGTCGTTGCCTTCGCCGTCGCCCGGCAATGGGCCGCGTTGACGCTTCATTTTGTCGGCGGTCTGCCAAGTGCGCATGATCACTTCGCCCACGCGGCCCATGGCCTGACTGTCGGAGCTGAGCATGGAGAATGCGCCCAGGTCGTGAAGGATGTCTTCGGCGGCGATGGTTTCGCGACGGATGCGGCTTTCAGCGAAGGCCACGTCCTCGGCGATGCTCGGATCCAGGTGATGGCAGACCATCAGCATGTCCAGGTGTTCGTCGATGGTGTTGCGGGTGAAAGGCCGGGTGGGGTTGGTCGAACTCGGCAGCACATTCGGGAAGCCGCAGGCCTTGATGATGTCCGGCGCATGACCGCCACCGGCACCTTCGGTGTGATAGGTGTGAATGGTGCGGTTCTTGAACGCGCCGAGGGTGGTTTCGACGAAGCCGGATTCGTTCAGCGTGTCGGTGTGGATCGCCACCTGCACGTCGTACTGATCGGCTACGCTCAGGCAATTGTCGATAGCCGCAGGCGTGGTGCCCCAGTCTTCGTGCAGTTTCAGGCCGATGGCGCCTGCTTTGACCTGCTCGATCAGCGGCTCTGGCACGCTGACGTTGCCTTTGCCGGTGAAGCCGATGTTCATCGGGAAGGCTTCAGCAGCCTGCAACATGCGCATCATGTGCCATTTGCCGGGAGTGACGGTGGTCGCGTTGGTGCCGGTCGCAGGGCCGGTGCCGCCGCCGATCATGGTGGTCACGCCACTCATGAGGGCTTCTTCGATCTGTTGCGGGCAGATGAAGTGAATGTGGGTGTCGACGCCGCCTGCCGTGAGAATCATGCCCTCGCCCGCGATAATTTCGGTGGCCGCGCCAATGGCGATGGTCACGTCGGGCTGGATGTCCGGGTTGCCTGCTTTGCCGATGGCGGCGATGCGACCGTCCTTGAGGCCCACATCGGCTTTGACGATGCCCCAGTGGTCGATGATCAGGGCGTTGGTGATCAGCGTGTCGACCACTTCATCGGCAGGCAACTGGCCTTGGCCCATGCCGTCTCGGATGACCTTGCCGCCACCGAACTTCACTTCTTCGCCATAGACCGTGTAGTCCTTTTCGACTTCGATCCAGAGGTCAGTGTCGGCCAGACGAACGCGGTCGCCGACAGTGGGGCCGAACATGTCGGCGTAGGCTTGTCTGGAAATTTTCATGCGCATGCCTTGAGATCCAATGATCGTTGATCGTTCCCACGCTTCACGTGGGAATGCATCCCGTGACGCTGTGCGTCACAAAACGGACGCACAGCGTCCAGTCTGGCGTTCCCACGCGGAGCGTGGGAACGATCAAAAGCGGGTTACAGATCGCCCATCACGCGCCCGGCAAACCCGAACACTCGGCGATGTCCCGCCAGATCGACCAATTCAACTTCCCGCGCCTGACCTGGTTCGAACCGCACGGCGGTTCCGGCGGGGATGTTCAAACGCATACCCCGGCTGGCGGCGCGGTCGAAGGTGAGGGCGTCGTTGGTTTCGAAAAAATGGAAATGCGAGCCGACCTGAATCGGACGGTCGCCGCTGTTGGCGACACTCAGTGTGATCGTCCGGCGCCCGACATTGAGTTCGATCTCGCCGGGCTGGATCTGGTATTCACCAGGAATCATGCGCTCTTCCTCGACAGTAACTTGTAGTAAATGGCCGTAGCGTGATATTCGCCATCCGGGTTGCAGGCGTAATCCGGCAATTTGCCGCACAGCTGATAACCCAGAGAGCGATAGAAATCTTCGGCGGGTGAGCCGGAAAGGGTGTCCAGGTACAACAGGCCGCGCTGGTGCTGATAGGCGGCCTGTTCCACTGCGTGCATCAGTTGCGTGGCCAGCCCGTGGCGACGGGCGTGGTGCATCACCAGCAGTTTCTGTACTTCGGCGCGGTTCAGGCCATTGGCTTTCTGACACAGCGCCAACTGCACGGTGGCCAGCACCTGCTCTTCCTGAACCACCACCCACAACAGTGTTTTGCCCTGCTCGACTTCGGCCTTGATGCTTTCCCACCAGCTGTACGCCTGATCAGCGCTCAGATCCGCCATGAACCCCACCGATGCACCGCGATGCACGGCGTCCATCAGCAGCGCCACCAGCCCGTGACGGTAGTGCGCAAAGCTTTCGCCAGTAACACGTCGTATCTGAGCAGCATTCATGAGTCGGCTTCCTTCATCGAGAGAAATCAGGGCACAGGGTTTTGTCTTTTACCGGGCAGGGGCCTGGGACGGCGGCGCGTCGGCGCCGGGTGACAGGTCCAGTTGCATGAAGGTCAGGTCCAGCCACCGGCCGAACTTGGTGCCCACTTGCGGCATCTGCCCGGTGGTCACGAAGCCCTGACGCTCGTGCAGATAAATCGACGCGGCGTTTCCGCTTTCGATGGCCGCCACCATCATGTGTTTGTCGCAGGCTTTTGCGCGTTCGATCAGCACTTTCATCAGCAACGGACCGAGGCCGTTGCCGCGTTGATCGGCGCGCACGTACACCGAATGCTCGACGGTGTGGCGAAAACCTTCGAACGGGCGCCAGTCGCCGAACGAGGAATAGCCCAGCACCTGGTCGGCGTCATCGACGGCCACCAGAATCGGGTAGGCCTGGGTCTGACGCGCGGCGAACCAGGCTTCACGATTGGCCAGGTCCACGGGTTGTTCATTCCAGATCGCCGTGGTGTTGAGGACGGCGTCGTTGTAAATCTCCAGCACGGCAGGCATGTCAGTCAGGAGTGCGTCACGAATCGTATAGGTCATGTTCGTTTTCACTGGTTCTCAAAGGGTGTTCAGGCAATCGGTTGATGCACGGTGACCAGCTTGGTGCCATCCGGGAAGGTGGCCTCGATCTGGATTTCCGGGATCATTTCCGGGATGCCTTCCATCACTTGTTCGCGGGTCAGCAGGGTGGTGCCGTAGTGCATCAGTTCGGCAACCGTCTGGCCGTCCCGTGCGCCTTCCAACAACGCAGCAGAAATGAAGGCCATGGCTTCCGGGTAGTTGAGCTTCAAACCCCGTGCCAGCCGCCGCTCGGCGACCAGTCCGGCGGTGAAGATCAGCATCTTGTCTTTTTCGCGTGGAGTCAGGTCCATGTGTTTTTCCGTTTCAAATCGGTTGGGCGTTTGCCTGTTAAATCGTTGTTGATTGGGCCGACGATGACGTCAGTCCAGCCACCCCAAAAATCATGTACTCCAAATCCTCGGCGCTACCGCCTCTCTGCCTAATAACGCAGGCCGCAGCAGCTTCCACAATCCAGTCAACCAGGCCCGCGCATGCAGCGCTTCATCGGCCAGGCAGCGGGCAACGATCAGCCCCGGCAATTGGCTCAAGTCGCCACGCACGGGAGAATGCTCCGCCAGTTCGCGGCAACGCTCCATCAATTCGGCATCGATTTCCCCGGTCACGATCAGCGTCGCGAACACCGGCTTGCCATTCAGCCCTACCGGCGAATCCAGCAAACCGTCATTACCCGTGATGCGCTGGCGTTCATGCCACAGCAACTTGCCGTCGCGGCGAATGTCCAGATGCGCCTGAAAATGCCCCTGATCGAAACGCTCGCCACTGGCTGGACGCCCCAGCGCCACAACGTCCCAATAGAGCAGCCGTGCGTTGCCTTCAAGCTCGATGCGCGTGGTCAGTTCAGCCTTGGCCTCGCTGAAAACTATCGTTTCCTGCGGCAGCCATTCCAGCGTAGCGCCAGCCGCCACTTTCAAATCGAGCTGTTGATAGGCAGGCCCCGCTGCGCGATACCACTTGGCGGCGCCCGGGCTGGTCAACTGCGCCCAGGCATCGGGACCAACGCTGGCGCTGATGTCGAGGCGATCGCCCCCGGCGATCCCGCCCGGTGGATGAACGATGATGTGCTGACAGACTTCAGGGCCTTCGGCGTACAGGTGTTTCTGCACCCGCAACGGGCCTTTGTGGCGACGTTGGGTCGGGCGCGTGGTGTCGTTGAAGCGTCCATAGCCCAAGTCCAGCTCGGCGTGCCAGCTGGGCGTGAACAGGGCGGTGGGGGCAGGAAGATTCATAGAGTCGTTATCGTTTTTCGAAGGCGTCTACCTTAGCCGATCGGCGCGTCAAATGGTCACCAGACCACGCACGCCCTCGGCTTCCATGTGTTCGCCGCGGCCCTGTTGAATGATTTCGCCACGGGACATGACGATGTACTGATCGGCCAGCTCCGCGGCAAAGTCGTAGAACTGCTCGACCAGCAAAATCGCCATGTCGCCACGGGCCGCGAGCTTCTTGATCACCGCGCCGATTTCCTTGATCACCGATGGCTGAATGCCCTCGGTCGGCTCATCGAGAATCAGCAGGCGAGGGCGGCTGGCCAATGCGCGGCCAATCGCCAATTGCTGCTGCTGACCACCGGACAAGTCGCCACCTCGGCGATGCTTCATTTGCAGCAGCACTGGAAACAGTTCGTAGATGAAGGCGGGGACTTCCTTGGCCTCGGAACCGGGGAAACGGGACAGGCCCATCAACAGGTTTTCTTCCACCGTCAGGCGCCCGAAAATCTCACGGCCTTGAGGCACGTAAGCGATCCCGGACTGCACGCGTTGGTGGGGCTTGAAACCGGTGATCGGTTTGCCTTCCCACTGCACCACGCCTTCTTTGGCGGGCAGCAGGCCCATCAGCACTTTCAATAATGTGGTCTTGCCCACGCCGTTACGACCCAGCAGGCAGGTGACTTCGCCGATCTTCACGTCGAAGGACAGGCCGCGCAGGATGTGGCTGCCGCCGTAGTATTGGTGAAGCTTTTCAACTTGCAACATGTGCGAACTCTCCCGGTGATCGTTCCCACGCTCTGCGTGGGAATGCCGCTATGGACGCTCTGCGTCCCCTGCCTGACGCGGAGCGTCGGCGGATGCATTCCCACGCGGAGCGTGGGAACGATCAAAATCTGAATCAGCGTCCCAAATACACTTCGATCACCCGCTCATCCGCCTGCACTTCTTCCAGCGACCCTTCCGCCAGCACACTGCCCTGGTGCAATACCGTCACGTGGTCGGCGATGGTGCCGACGAAGCCCATATCATGCTCGACCACCATCAGCGAATGCTTGCCCGCCAGGCCCTTGAACAGCTCGGCGGTGAATTCGGTTTCGGCGTCGGTCATGCCCGCTACCGGCTCGTCGAGCAGCAGCAATTGCGGGTCCTGAACCAGTAACATGCCGATCTCCAGAAACTGCTTCTGACCATGTGAAAGCAAACCTGCAGGGCGCGACATCGACGAGGTCAGGCGAATGGTTTCCAGCACCTCGTCGATGCGATCGCGCTGTTCGCCATTGAGCCTGGCCCGCAAGCTGGCCCACACCGATTTGTCGGTTTTTTGCGCCAACTCCAGATTCTCGAACACGCTCAAGGCTTCGAACACGGTGGGTTTCTGGAATTTGCGACCGATCCCGGCCTGGGCGATTTGCACTTCGCTCATCTTGGTCAGGTCCAGCGTCTCGCCGAACCAGGCCGTGCCATGGCTGGGGCGGGTCTTGCCGGTGATCACGTCCATCAGAGTGGTCTTGCCCGCGCCGTTGGGGCCGATGATGCAGCGCAGCTCACCGACACCGATGTACAGATTCAGATCGTTAAGCGCTTTGAAACCGTCGAAACTGACGCTGATGTTTTCCAGGGTGAGGATGGTCCCGTGCAGGGTGTTCAGGCCTTTGCCTGCGACCTGGCCCAAGCCGATGGCGTCGCGGCTGGTGCCTGCGTCGCTGTTAGGGTCCAGCACTGGATCGAACGCGGGAGTGGGTGTGCTTTTCATTGCTCGCCCCTTTTTTTGATCAGGCCAATCACGCCTTTGGGCAGGTACAGCGTCACCACAATGAATAGCGCGCCAAGGAAGAACAGCCAGTATTCAGGGAAGGCCACGGTGAACCAGCTCTTCATGCCGTTGACCAGGCCTGCGCCCAGCAGCGGCCCGATCAGTGTGCCGCGACCGCCCAGAGCGACCCAGACCGCAGCTTCGATGGAGTTGGTCGGCGACATTTCGCTGGGGTTGATAATCCCCACTTGAGGCACGTACAGCGCCCCGGCGAGGCCGCACAACACCGCGCTCAATACCCAGACAAACAGTTTGAAACCGCGCGGGTCATAGCCGCAGAACATCAGGCGGTTTTCAGCATCGCGCACGGCGGTCAGTACACGACCGAACTTGCTGCGCGCCAGACGCCAGCCCACGTAAAGACTGCCCACCAACAATGCCACCGTCAGCAGAAACAACACGGCGCGGGTGCCCTGAGACGTGATGCCAAAGCCCAGAATGCTGCGGAAGTTGGTGAAGCCGTTGTTGCCGCCAAAGCCTGTTTCGTTGCGGAAGAACAGCAGCATTCCGGCGAAGGTCAGGGCCTGGGTCATGATCGAGAAGTACACGCCCTTGATCCGCGAACGGAAGGCGAAGAAGCCGAACACCAGCGCCAGCAAGCCCGGCGCCAGCACCACCAGGCACATGGCCCAGAGGAAGTGCTGAGTGCCGACCCAATACCACGGCAGCTCGGTCCAGGACAGGAAGGTCATGAACGCAGGTAGGCCATCCCCCGACGCTTCGCGCATCAGGTACATGCCCATGGCATAACCGCCCAGGGCGAAGAACAGTCCATGGCCCAGTGACAACAGACCCGCGTAGCCCCAGACCAGATCCAGCGCCAGGGCGACAATGGCATAACAGAGAATCTTGCCCACCAGCGTCAGCGTGTAAGCCGACACTTGCAGCCCGTTGCCGTCGGGCAACAGCGACAGCAGCGGCAGGGCAATCAGGATCGCGAGAATCACCGCGCCCACGGTGAGTGTGACTTTAGTGCCAGCGCGTTGCGCGGCGGTAACCATCAATGGCTGGTTCATCAGTCGATCACCCGTCCTTTGAGTGCGAACAGACCTTGCGGACGTTTCTGGATAAACAGAATGATCAGCGCCAGGATCAGAATCTTGCCCAGCACTGCGCCGATTTGCGGTTCAAGCAGCTTGTTGGCGATGCCCAGCCCGAAGGCCGCCATCACGCTACCGGCCAGTTGGCCGACGCCGCCGAGTACCACCACGAGGAAGGAGTCGATGATGTAGCTCTGGCCCAGATCAGGGCCGACGTTGCCAATCTGACTCAACGCCACGCCACCCAGCCCCGCGATGCCCGAACCCAGCCCGAAGGCCATCATGTCGATGCGCCCGGTCGGCACCCCACAGCACGCGGCCATGTTGCGGTTCTGAGTGACGGCGCGCACGTTCAGGCCCAGACGGGTCTTGTTCAGCAGCAGCCAGGTCAGCACGACCACGAACAGGGCGAAGGCAATGATGATGATTCGGTTGTACGGCAGCACCAGATTCGGCAGCACTTGAATGCCACCGGACAGCCATTCGGGGTTGGCCACTTCGACGTTCTGCGCACCGAACACCACACGAATCAGTTGAATCAGCATCAGGCTGATGCCCCAGGTTGCGAGCAGGGTTTCCAATGGGCGGCCATACAGATGACGAATCACCGTGCGCTCCAGCGCCATGCCGATGCAGGCCGTGACGAAGAACGCCACGGGCAGCGCCACCAGCGGATAGAACTCGATAGCGCCCGGTGCGTAGCGCTGAAACATCAACTGCACGACGTAAGTGGCGTAGGCGCCGAGCATCAGCATCTCGCCATGGGCCATGTTGATCACGCCCAGCAAGCCGAAGGTGATCGCCAGACCCAGTGCCGCGAGCAGCAGAATCGAGCCGAGGGAAATGCCACTGAACACCTGGCCAATGACTTCGCCAATCATCAGCTTGCGTTTGACTTGCGCCAGGCTGGTTTCGGCGGCGAGACGCACGGTCGCGTCCGTTTCGACGTTGGGTTCGAGCAGGTTCTCCAGACGAGTGCGGGCGAGTGGGTCGCCGGTTTCGCCCAGCAAACGCACTGCTGCCAGACGCACGGTCGGGCTGGTGTCCACCAATTGCAGGTTGGCGAGGGCCAGATTCAGAGCGGCGTGAACAGTGTCGTCTTTTTCACTGGCCACTTGTTGCATCAGCAATTGGAGCTGCGCGGGTCGGGCGCTCTTTTGCAGGGTCAGGGCCGCCGCCAGACGCAATTTCGCATCAGGGTCGAGCAGGCGATGACTGGCCAGCGCGGTTTCCACCAGACCGCGCAAGCGGTTATTCAGGCTGATGGTTTGCGGTTCGTCGGGATTGGGCGCTTCGGCCAATGCCGGGGCATTCGGATCGACGGGGGTGAAGCTGTCGTCGCTGTTCTGGATGAAGGCGCGGTTGCTGCTGTCGGCAGCGACTCGGCCATCTTGCAGCGCAAGGAGCAGGGGAACGCGGGCCGGATCGGGCTTGGCTGCCCAGTTTTCCAGCAATTCAGCGCGTTCGGAAGAGTCGGCCGCGACAAAGTCACCGGCGTCGCTGGCGTGGGCTGCGAAGGGCAGCAACAGGCTCAGGGCAAGAAAAAGGCGGTAGAGCAATCTGGGCATATCGGGGTCCTGGAAGCACCCGCATGACTCGCGCCATACGAGGAAACCTGCTGATCGTTCCCATGCTCTGCGTGGGAATGCATCCCCTGACGCTCTGCGTCATCCGGTGTCGCACGCGGAGCGTCCAAGGCGCGGTTCCCACGGGGACCGTGGGAACCATCAGGGGCTGTGTGCCTGTGTTCGCTTAGTTGCTCTTCACCGCATAGTCAGGCTTCTTGTCGTTGCCCGGAATGAACGGACTCCACGGCTGGGCGCGGATCGGCTCCTTGGTTTTCCAGACCACGTTGAACTGACCGTCGGCCTTGATCTCGCCGATCATCACCGGCTTGTGCAGGTGGTGGTTGGTCTTGTCCATTTCCAGGGTGAAGCCCGACGGCGCAGCGAAGGTCTGACCGGCCATGGCCTCGCGGACTTTATCCACATCGGTAGACTTGGCTTTCTCGACCGCCTGCGCCCACATGTGGATACCCACGTAGGTGGCTTCCATCGGGTCGTTGGTCACCGCCTTGTCAGCGTTCGGCAGGTTGTGCGCCTTGGCGTAGGCTTTCCAGTCATTGACGAACTTGGTGTTGACCGGGTTCTTCACCGACTCGAAGTAGTTCCAGGCGGCCAGGTTGCCCACCAGCGGCTTGGTGTCGACGCCGCGCAGTTCTTCTTCGCCCACCGAGAAAGCCACGACCGGAACGTCGGTGGCTTTCAGGCCCTGGTTGCCCAGTTCCTTGTAGAACGGCACGTTGGAGTCGCCGTTGACGGTGGAGATCACAGCCGTCTTGCCGCCAGCGGAGAACTTCTTGATGTTGGCCACGATGGTTTGGTAGTCGCTGTGGCCGAACGGGGTGTACACCTCTTCGATATCGCTGTCCTTCACGCCTTTGGAGTGCAGGAACGAGCGCAGAATCTTGTTGGTGGTGCGCGGGTAGACGTAGTCGGTGCCCAGCAGGAAGAAGCGCTTGGCCGCGCCGCCGTCTTCGCTCATCAGGTATTCGACCGCAGGAATCGCCTGCTGGTTAGGCGCCGCGCCTGTGTAGAACACGTTCGGCGACATCTCTTCGCCTTCATACTGAACGGGATAGAACAGCAGGCCGTTCAGCTCTTCGAAGACTGGCAATACCGATTTACGCGATACCGACGTCCAGCAGCCGAACACCACAGACACCTTGTCCTGGGTCAGCAGTTGGCGCGCCTTCTCGGCGAACAGCGGCCAGTTGGAGGCAGGGTCGACAACCACTGCTTCCAGCTTTTTGCCATTGACGCCACCCTTGGCGTTGATTTCGTCGATGGTCATCAGCGCCATGTCTTTGAGGGAGGTCTCGGAGATGGCCATGGTGCCGGACAAAGAATGCAGAATGCCGACCTTGATGGTCTCGGCGGCCTGGACGGTCCAGGTCAAACCCATAGCGGCGATCGATGCGGACAAGGTGAACGCTTTAATCAAACTGCGACGCTTCATTGGCTAGCTCCATTCTTTGATTTTTTTGAGACGACTGCGGTTGGCGATGCAGAAGTTGAGGCTACTCAGGCTTTAGCAAAGGCTGGGCCAAGGCGGCAGGGGTCGCAAAATCGAATGAAAGCGTCGCGCTACGAAGAGGGCGTGCACCAATATGGGGTGGGGTGGGTTGAGTGGTGCGCGCTGCGCGCTGATCTGGTGCGAAAAGCTGACGTGCCCGACAGGTTTTCACATGAAAGGGCGTATGCATGACATCTGTGGGAGCCGGCTTGGTGCGGGCGGCGTTCCGACGAAAGCGGCGGGACAGTCAGCTCATTCGTCGCAGGCAGCTCGCATTCGCCAGCAAGCCGGCTCCCACAAGGAAGAGTGTCGTCGGGAAAGCTGTATTTTCAGAAAAAGGAAAGAACGGGGCCTGAAACCGGAAATGAGGAGGAATTCATCACTAAACCACTCAAAAATGATTTCAGGCCCCGCAGGACGCAATCTAAGCTGTCGCCGCCGATTTGGCAAAGCGCGAAAGGGCTATCCGATCGAGCAACCATACTGCCAGCATGGAAATCCCGACGAGCGGAAAGGCAACGCCCAGTGCCAGCATCACAACTGTCGCGATTTTCCAGCGGGGAAGGTCATGACGCAGCGGTGGAACGCCCCAGCCATTTTGTGGGCGACGCTTCCACCAGATCACGATGCCGCTCACTGAACTGAGCAGCACCATCAGGCAGATGAACAGGATGATCAACTGGTTCAGCCAGCCGAACATCTTGCCCTCATGCAGCATCACGCCCAGCTCGGTTGCCTTGGACACAGCGCTGTAATCGGTGTAGCGCACGTCTGCCAGCACCTTGCCGCTGTACTGATCGACGTGCAGCGTCGCGTCGTCGCGCGGATCGTCAGCAAACACTGAAACCGTGAACACGCCATCGGCCGTTTTCGGTTGCGTGATGCTGTAGCCAGGTTCGATGTTGCGCTCTCTGGCGATATCCACCACTCGCTGCAACGTGACAGTCGGTGCGGCAGGCGCACTGGACATCGCGCCATGGTTCATGTGTTCGGCGTGATCGCCGGACGACACCGGCATCGGTGTGTTTTCCATCGCCCAAGGCACGGTTTGCACGGCAGCCGTGTTCAGTTCGCTGGCCTGTTTGTCGGACTTGGGCACGTCATTCCACATCGCCGCCGGAAAGGTGTTCCAGACATCGGCGTAGACCTTGCCCCACATGCCCGTCCAGGTCATGCCACTGAGCAGCATGAACAGCAGCGCCACCGAGCCCCAGAAACCGGTCACGGCATGCAGATCACGCCACAGCACGCGGCCTTTCGCCGAGATTCTTGGAAAAAGCACCCCTGCCGAGGAACGTCCCCGTGGCCACCAGAGATAAAGACCTGACACCACCAGCACGATGCCCCAGCCCGCCGCCAGTTCGACCAGCCGGTCGCCCACGGTGCCAATCATCAACTCGCCGTGCAGGGCGCGGGCCATGGCTTGCAAATTGTTCTTGGCGTCCTGGGTGCCGAGGATTTTGCCGCTGTACGGATCGATGAACAGGTTCACATCACGCCCGTCTTGTTTCACTACGAATTGCGCGCTGCTCTCGGCATTCACGGGCGGCAAGTATTTGCTGATCAAGACCTTCGGATACGCCTCCAGCACCCGTTGCTGTTGTTCATCGGCGCTGAGCTGGTGGTGGGCGGGTTTGACGGTCAGCAGATCGCGGTACATCAGCGAATCGAGCTGGGGTTTGAACAGGTAAACGATCCCGGTCAGCGACAACAGGATCATGAAGGGCGCCACGAACAGCCCGGCATAGAAATGCCAGCGCCACGCCAGGTTGTAGAACGACACGTTGGTTTTGGACATGATGAAACGCTCCCGTCAGGGAAGTAAGCACGGCGCAGCACGCTGACGACGAAAGGGTCATCAGCGGGTACGAATCTTTATTAAAGGATTAGGCGACGGAAGCGAACGGCGGAGCGCGACTGCGGGCGTTGGGGAAGACGTTGCGTTGCGCGTGGCCCTGTTGCGGGGCTGCGTTGTAGAAGTCTGCGGGCTTCGGCGGGACGGGGGCAATGACCGCTAGCGTCTGCGTCAGCGCGGGACAACTGAACAGCAGGGTGCAATAGCCGCACTTGGCCCAGATCACATGATCGATGCCGCCTGCGTCGCTGCTCGCTTGGTTCGATGCGGCGTGGTGGTTGCTGTGATCTGCTGCCGACATGTCCATGGGCGCGGACATGTCCATTTCGCTCGACATAGGGGCAGACATCGACATGCCTGCGTGATGTTCCATCGGCATCGACTGGGAAACCAGCGGGCCGATGAAAATCATCACCATGGCGAACAGGCTCAGCCACGCACCCGACGATGTACGAGGTGCGTTGGCAGAATGAGCGTGTACCGCAGGCATGCGCTTCACGTGGGGTCAGCTTCGACGGTCAGAGGCCAGTCAATGAGCGTGTACGGGGGCTGCGTCCGGTGCCTGCTTCTGCACCATGACCTGGACCGTCACGTCGCCGGTTTTCTCGAAGTGCAGGGTCAGCGGGAACATCTGGCCGTCCGTCAGCTTCGAGCGGTCTTTCAGATCCAGCAGCATGACGTGGTAAGCCATCGGCGCGAACGTCACTGCGCCGCCAGCCGGAATGTCCACCGTCTGCACCTGCTGCATCTTCATCAGGCCGTCTCTGTTCACGTGCTCGTGCAATTGAGCGGTGCCTGCAATGGGGCTGTCGACACCGGTCAGGCGATCGGCATCAGGGCCTGCATTGCTGATCACGAAATACGCCGCAACCGTGGGCGCATTCGGCGGCAACTCCATCGACCAAGGGTGGGCGATTGCTAGATGGCCTTTTGCATACTCATGAGCTTCAACATAGCAGGCAGGCAGCAGCAGTGCTGCCAGCAACAGAACTTTTTTCAACATCGACGGGGGTCTCCAATCCATTCAGATACGCGGCGTGCAGCGTGAGCGAACGATCAGACCCGTGGGGAGGCACGGGGGTTGAGATTGGGCCACAGCACCCGTGGTGGTGTGTGGAACAGCAGGTCGGCGTCCAGTAGATGGACGGGCTGAATGAAGACCAGGAAACCGAGCTGATTGCCCGATGGCACGGCGACCATCGACAGCGCCCCGGAACAGCACGGGCAGTGTTGCATCAACGCATGGTCGTTGCGCTCAGGCGTGCCTTGATCGGCAGGCGCGATGGACGTCGCCACCCACTGCGTGCCTTGGCCGGTACAAAAACTTCCCCACACCAGTTGCTCCCCCTGCGTGCGCGGCATCGTCGGCGTCATGGGCATTGCCAGCATGCCGAACAGCAGCGCAAAGCAGGCAACCCAGGCGAAGGCCCGGCGCCGCTTGTGACTGATGAGGGAGGATTGTTGTGGTTTCATGTCGGCCATTTAGCCTGAATGGCCGTGAGATGTAAAAAGTGTTGGTGCGGCGTTATGTTGCGGGTGTGATTTCGTCGATGCTCGTCCGCTTTGCGTTGAACAGGTCCCGGAGGATGATTTTTGCAGCTTCGGATTCACCGCTTTGAGATAACAATGCCGCTTCGCTCAGCAAACCCCGCACAAACTCAGGGTCTTTTTGAGCTCTCTCTTTTATCGTTTTTTTGCAGCAGCGTGTGGCGGCCATTTACACCTCACAGGGCACAAGTACGTAGGCTGGCGAGAGTTGATTAGTCTGTAGAGGCGTGCAGCTTGAGGCCTAGCGCCTTGATCACTTTCATTATCGTCGCGAATTCCGGGTTTCCGTTGGCACCTAGAGCTTTGTATAGGCTTTCTCTTCCCAGCCCTGTTTCGTTAGCGATCTGGGTCATGCCGTAGGCGCGGGCGATATTTCCCAGCGCTTTGCTGACGAGAACGCCGTCGCCCTGATCTTCTTCAAGGCAGGCGTTCAGGTAACCCACCATGTCCTCAGGGGTTTCCAGATACTCAGCTACGTCGTAGGGTTTGAATTCTTCATTGACTTTCATGCTTATGTCCTCTTGCCGAGGTTTTTCGCCATTTCCTTGGCCTGATCGATGTCCCGTGCCTGAGTCGACTTGTCGCCGCCAATGAGCAGTAGATAGGTGACGTCGCCACGTCGGGTGAAATAGATTCGATATCCCGGCCCATAGTGTATGCGCATCTCGAAAACGCTGCCGCCAACAGGTTGGCAATCTCCAAAATGACCTTCTTGGGCAGCGTCAAGGCGCGCAAAGATTCGTTGTTGTCCGGTCTTGTCTTTCAGGGACTTCAGCCATCTTGAGAATGAAATGGAGCGTTCGAGAAAAATCATACGGAGAATGTATCTCGTAGGATACTTTTCCGAAGTCGGACGGCCTAAGCCAATGTGGTCAGAACTTTCTGCAGGGCGGTGGCGACTTAGCCTGATGTGGCAGCGCTATGAGAAAGAATCCTGCAATGCACCAAGAATGTCTCTCATAGCGAAAAACTCCCGATCCACCCCCGCCAGCACCGGCCGCTTCAACACCAACACCGGCACCCCCCGCTCCCGAGCCACCTCCAGCTTGGGTTCAGTCGCCCCACTGCCGCTGTTCTTGCTGATCAGCACATCAATGTTTTTGCGTTCGAACAAAGCCCGTTCATCCTCAAGCTGAAACGGCCCCCTGGCGCCGATGACTTCACATCGTTCGTTTCCGGGATAGCTGTCGAGGGCGCGCAGCGTCCAGAACTGGTGTTCGGGGATTTCGTGCAGGTGTTGCAAAGGTTCGCGACCCAAGGTGAACAGCGGTCGTTTGAACGGTGCCAAGGCGGTGATGAGTTCGGCCCAGTCCGACACTTCGCGCCAATCGTCTTCAGGGGTGGCTTGCCACGCAGGACGACGCAAGGCCCAGCAGGGGATGCCTGCGAGTTTGGCGGCAGTGGCGGCGTTCTGGCTGATCTGTGCGGCGTAGGGGTGAGTCGCATCAAGGATCAGATCAATGCCTTCATCTCGCACGAATTGCGCCAGCCCCTCCGCACCGCCATACCCGCCAACCCGCACCTGGCAACGAAGATCAGTCGGCACCCGGCCCACGCCCGCGAGGCTGTAGATATGCTCAGGCCCAAGTGTGCGCGCGATGGCCAGCGCTTCGGTAACGCCGCCCAGCAACAAAATCCGCTTCATTCGAACGCTCCGGCGTGGCCGACGATTCCGCCTTGGCGGTCAATGGCGAAGACCTCGACCTTCACCTGAGCAGGCACCACGCTGCGGGCGAAATCCAGGGCGTGCTGACAGACCGCATCGCCCAACGCCACACCGACTGCCGATGCCATCGCCAGAGCTTGCTGGCTGGTGTTGGCGCCGCGAATCTTTTCTTGCAGGTCAGCATCGGCGCCGACATCTGCGGCCCATTGCGCCAGCTGTTCCAGATTGATACTGGAGTGGCGGCTGTGCAGGTCCATATGCCCGGCGGCGAGTTTGCTGATCTTGCCGAAGCCACCGCACAGGCTGAGTTTATCCACAGGCACTTTGCGCAGGTGCTTGAGGACGGCGCCGACAAAATCCCCCATCTCGATCAACGCGATGTCGGGCAGGTTGTAGACCCTGCGCATGGTGTCTTCGCTGGCATTGCCGGTACAGGCCGCGATGTGGGTGTAACCGTTGGTTTTCGCGACATCGATGCCCTGATGAATCGAGGCAATGTACGCGGCGCAAGAGAAGGGCCGGACGATGCCGCTGGTCCCCAGAATCGACAGCCCGCCGAGAATCCCCAGACGCGGGTTCATGGTCTTGAGCGCCAACTCGCTGCCGTTCTCTACGCACACTTTCACTTCAAAGCCGCCCGTGTAGCCGCATTCGGCAGCCAGTTGCGCAAGGTGCTCGGTCATCATGCGTCGTGGCACGGGGTTGATCGCAGGCTCACCGACGCCTAATACCAGTCCCGGTCGGGTGACGGTGCCCACTCCCGTTCCAGCAACGAACTGCACGCCGGGTTCGGCGATCAAAGCCACCTGTGAATACAGCAGCGCGCCGTGGGTGACGTCCGGGTCATCCCCAGCATCTTTGATCGTTCCCGCCTCTGCACCGCCTTCGACCAAGCGACAAAACTCCAGCCGCATCTGCACCTGTTTGCCCTTGGGTAGCGTGATGTGAATGGCATCGTTCACCTCGCCTCGCAACAACAGGCGTGCGGCGGCAAGCGATGTCGCGGTGGCGCAACTGCCTGTGGTCAGGCCGCTGCGCAGGGGGGCGGGTTGCTCGGCGGTTTCTTCGCGCATCAGGGTTTGATCGCTTCGAGCAGGGTGATGGGCAGGGCCTGACGCCACGTGTCGAACTTGCCCAAAGGTCTGGAGTGCGCGATGTGAATGCGCGTCAGCTCGCCGCCGTGCTGCTCGCGCCAGTTCACCAACATGGCCTCACTTTGCAGCGTCACGGCGTTGGCCACCAGTCGGCCGCCCGGGCGTAGTTGCTCCCAGCAATGATCCAGCACGCCACTGCGCGTCACGCCGCCGCCAATGAAAATCGCATCGGGCTGCTCCAGCCCTTCCAGCGCATCGGGGGCTCGACCGCGCACCAGTTGCAGGCCCGGCACGCCCAGCGCATCGCGGTTGAATTCGATCATTTGTTGGCGCTCTTCGTTGGCTTCGATGGCCAGCGCGCGACAAGTCGGATGGGCGCGCATCCATTCGATGCCGATTGAGCCGCAACCGGCGCCGACGTCCCACAGTAACTCGCCAGGCACGGGGGCAAGGCGGGCGAGGGTGATGGCGCGTACATCACGTTTGGTCAGTTGGCCGTCGTGGCGAAACGCATCATCGGGCAGACCGCCGAGGGGCGACAGACGCAACGTGTCTGGCTCGGCGCGGCAGTCGATGGCCACCAGATTCAGGGCTGCAATTTCTGGATTCGACCATTCGCTGGCAACGCCATCCACGCGACGCTCGGAGGGGCCACCGAGGTGCTCCAGCACGGTCATATGGCTGGGCCCAAATCCACGCTCGCGCAGCAAGGAAGCGATGGCCGCTGGACTGCTGCCATCGTTGCTCAGCACCAACAACCGCAGGCCGTGATGCAGCTGTGCATTCAGTGCTGCCAAGGGCCGCGCGACCACCGACAGCGTCACCACATCCTGCAACGCCCAACCCAGACGCGCAGCGGCCAGCGAGTAAGAGGAGGGCGCGGGAATGACGCGCATCTGTTCGACCGGCACTTGGCGCGAGAGGCTGACCCCGACGCCGAACAGCATGGGGTCGCCACTGGCAATCACACAAACGGGTTCGCCGCGTTGCTCAAGCACCGAATGCAGGGAAAACGGACTCGGCCATTGTCGACGTTCGGCGCGAATGCACGGCGGCAAAAGATCCAGTTGGCGCGAACTGCCGAACACCTGACGCGCCTGCAACAGCGCATGCCGCGCATTGCGACCCAGCCCCTTGAAGCCGTCCTCACCGATTCCCACGACTGTCAGCCACGGCGACATGTATTGCCCTCAACCCCAATGCTTGCGACAGGCCGGTTTGGGTGGCCTGTGGATAAGGTGGGCATGATAGCGTGAGAACCGTGGTGAGATAAAAAATTGTATGGTTTTAATGCTTGATATTTATGCTTGGCATTTTTTATCTCGCCTGCTGGAAGTAAAGTGTGTGGTAAGCTTTAAGACTAGATAGAGAAAGCCTGTGGTTGCAAGAAGCGGTAGCGTTATTGCCAATAAATCACGGATGAGATTCCATGCTTCAATGCTTAAGAAGGTGTATTTGTTGAGTATTACCTCTCGGTGCCATAGTTCGTCAATTAGAAATGTTGCCATTGTCAGAAATACGACATATACGGCAAGTATGATTAACCATGAGATTGTTAACTTTGTTAGTGTTGGTGTGGTGTCGAAGTTTTGAGGGTGTTTGCGCTTTAATTTGCATAATGATAGGTGTGTAAGGAGGATGGTTATGCTCGCCGATATGGCGAGAGTGGCCGCTTCGAAAGCGAGGGAACGTGAGATTTCCCCAGGGCGGGTTCGAGTATCTCCAAGCGCTTCCCATAACCATGTAGTAGAGGTGTATGAGTCCACTACATAAGATATGGCAATAAAAATCAAGAAAGAGACTGCCCAGCCAATAGCTATTGTCGAGTTTTTCATTAATATACCTGGATAGCTCCGTAAGCGGTCAATGTAGGGGTTACCTGAAAACGAGGCATGTTGAGCAAGGCGGCCCGCAAAATTGAGTAATTAGAGTGGCTGGGTAGAGTTATGCAGCCTTCGGAAACTCCTTCATGACCGGCAGGGTGAAGACGAAACATTCCTCGCTGAACACCCTGAATGAAAGTGTTGTCGTCTATGCTTCCGTCATCCTTGAACAGCCCAAACCAGACATCGCGATCTGAGCCGCTGATGAGCGATTTGACCTTATCCTGCATTTTTGAGTAGAACCTCCCAGTGGGTCTATTAACTATGTAATATCGACCTGTTGGTAGCGGCCCGATACTTGGGGTAGCCATATCATCCGGATTATTCCGAGTAGACCCCGCCTGCCCCGAATACGCAGGAAAAAATCCCACCCCAGGACACACCAGCGTCGACATCCCTTCGCCGTTCAACCGAAATAAACACCGGATCATCGTTCATTCCAGGCATCAGAATAAATAATGTTCCCGTCGCAGTGCTTCCAGGTGATTTTTTCATAGCACAGGGAAATAGCTTCAAGATGGTTATGCTTCTCGGTGACTGGGTTTTTACAGTCATGCATCATCGGTGCAACCGCGGTGACCTTTACGCCTTCGAGCAGCATGTTGAAGTACTCAACTTCTTGCCCTGCATCGTCGATGTTGTACCACTTGATCTCAGCCGATTTTAATGTCTGGCCCGTCGAAACGGCCTTGTAGAGATAGGGGCTGGAAATGTCGAACTCTTTCTCAAAGGTGAGTGCCGAGTGCTTGCGCTTACCCATGACTTTTCCGGTGGCGGAATCCGTTGGCAGGAATACGCCATGGCCGAAGCCCAGAATTTCAATGCTGCCTTCTCTTTGGTTGATATCCACTGAACCTTTGATTTCTGCTCCGCCATCGTCCTTGAGCCAGAGGTATGCAGGAATAGCCATAAAAATCCTTTTGTTTCAGGTGGGATTAAAAACGGGCGTGTCGGCCGTAGCGGCAATTTAAGGTTCAAGGCCGCGCCAATCGATCAGATAGAGGAAGTAAGGGGCGCCGGTTGAGTCCGACGAGGGTGTGGGATATCTGCCACGGTATGGGGTAGGCGTTAAACCGAGCAGGGTGTTTGCGCAGTCATTGCGAGCACATCCGACCAACCGCCTTTTCCCGCCCCCGGCCAAAGCAGGCATAATACCGGCCTCGCAGAACCCGCCTTCTGCCCCTTCATTCCGCTCACATCAGGTGACCCTTTGGCCGAGCCGCTGTCCGCTCGAATCCCTGCTGCGCCCATACGTCCCTCGGCTTGTCCGGGGTTGTTGCGTATCGTCCCGGCGCTGGATGGCGGGATTTGCCGGATCAAGCTGCCGGGCGGGGTGATTACGGCGCAGCAGGCGCTGGCAGTCGCGGATGCGGCCGAGCAATTCGCGGGCGGTGTGATCGAGGCGACCAACCGCGGCAATCTGCAGATTCGAGGGATCGGTCAGGATCATCAGGGCCTGATCGCGACCCTGCTTGATGCAGGGCTAGGCCCGAGGAATCCGGCCAGCGACGACGTGCGCAATCTGATGCTCAGCCCCACAGCGGGCATCGATCCGCAGCAGTTGTTCGATGCTCGCCCGCTGGCGGCCCGGATGCTCGACACGCTGGAAAACCACCCTCGCTTCCATGAGTTGTCGCCCAAATTCGCCCTGTCGCTGGACGCCGGTGAAGGTTTGGCGATGCTCGATCATCCCCATGATCTATGGCTGTCAGCCCTCGATATCGAGGGCCAGACATGGCTGGGTTTCGGTCTGGCGGGATGTCCTGGCACTGATTCGCCACTGGCGGCGGTGCCGGTGGAGGCAGGCCACGATCTCATGGTCGCGGTCTTGGAGCTGTTCCTTGACCACGCCCGGCCTGATCAGGCGCGCATGCGTCATCTGCTGCAAAACCTGCCTTTGGAAGCACTGCTTGATCTCCTGGTCCAGCGCCTGCCGCACACGCTGCGAATCGGTCGAACCATCACCACTTCACGACGCAAGCCGACGAAGCCAAACGCCCACATCGGCACTTATCCACAACGTCAGCCCCCGCTGATTTCAATCGGCGGTGTCGTGCCTTTGGGGCGTTTGACGCCGTCCATGTTGCGCAACGCGGCGAGGCTTGCCGTTGAGCGGGGTGATGGCACATTGGTAATGACGCCATGGCAAAGCCTGATGCTGCGCAACGTGAGCCGTGAAAATGCCTCGCTCGTCCTCGACAGTCTGCAAGCGGCCGGGCTGTTGTGCGATGCCGATCAGGCGCTATCGCACATCATAGCCTGCACCGGCTCGGCGGCCTGTGGCAAAGGGCTGGCCGACACCAAGGCCGACGCGCTGCAACTGGCGGAGTACCTGCAACAACAGGGTGTAACCCAAGCTGTGCACCTGTCGGGCTGTAATCGGTCCTGCGCAGCCGCCCACGCTGCGCCGATCACCTTGCTGGCGGTGAGCGCTGGCCAGTACGACCTGTATTTTCGCCGCGCAGACCAGCCGGGTTTCGGCGAGTTGCGTGAGCGTGACCTCACTATTGAAGCAGTCGGTGCGTTGTTGACCGCCGACTCACGGAGCAACACCGATGATTGATTACATCCGCGACGGCCAGGAAATCTATCGCAACTCCTTCGCGATCATTCGCGCCGAAGCGCGGCTCGACACCATTCCTGCCGATCTGGAAAAACTGGCTGTACGGGTGATTCACGCCTGCGGCATGGTCGATGCGGTCGAGGGGCTGCGTTTCTCGCCGGGGGCCGGGACTGCCGGGCGTCAGGCGCTGGCCAAGGGGGCTCCGATCCTGTGTGACGCGCACATGGTGGCTGAAGGCGTGACCCGCGCCCGTTTGCCTGCCAACAATCAGGTTATTTGCACCCTGAAAAACGAAAGCGTGCCGGACCTCGCGCGTGAGTTGGGCAACACCCGCTCTGCGGCCGCGCTGGAGCTGTGGCGACCCCATCTGGAAGGCGCTGTGGTGGTGATCGGCAATGCGCCGACCGCGTTGTTCTATCTCTTGGAAATGCTCGACGCGGGTGCACCCAAACCTGCGCTGATTCTCGGCTTCCCGGTGGGATTTGTCGGCGCCGCTGAATCCAAGGACATGCTCGCGGCTGACAGCCGTGGCGTGCCGTACGTGATCATGCAGGGCCGTCGTGGCGGCAGTGCCATGGCTGCGGCAGCGGTCAATGCTCTCGCCACGGAGATCGAATGATGCAGGTTCGCGGTCGTCTCATTGGTCTTGGTGTCGGTCCCGGTGATCCCGAACTGATTACGGTCAAAGCCTTGCGCCTGCTGCGCGAGTCCCCTGTGGTGGCGTATTTCGTCGCCAAGGGCAAAAAGGGCAACGCCTTCGGCATCATCGAGGCGCACCTGCAAGATGCTCAAACGCTGATGCCGTTGGTGTACCCGGTCACCACCGAGGTGCTGCCCGAGCCGATGTCCTACGAGCAGATCATCAGCGATTTCTATGACACCGCCAGCCTGGATGTCGCGGCACATCTGGACGCAGGCCGCGATGTGGCAGTCATCTGCGAAGGGGACCCGTTCTTCTACGGCTCCTACATGTACCTGCACGACCGCCTCGCCGAACGTTACGAGGCCGAAGTGGTGCCGGGCGTTTGCTCGATGTTGGGCGGTGCCTCGGTGCTGGGCGCGCCGCTGGTGTATCGCAATCAGAGCCTGTCGGTGCTGTCGGGTGTGCTGTCGGCGGACGAACTCAAGCGCAAGCTGGAGGATGCCGATGCGGCCGTCATCATGAAGCTGGGGCGCAACCTGCCGAAAGTGCGTCAGGTGCTGGTGGAAACGGGCCTTGCCGAGCGCGCGCTGTACGTCGAGCGGGCGACCATGGCCAATCAGAAGATCGTGCCGCTGGCGGAGGTCGATCCGATGTCTTCGCCGTACTTCTCTCTGATCATCGTTCCAGGCGAAAGGTGGCAAGGCTGATGGGCGCTTCGAACTTCAAAACGCCCGCCATCGTTATCCTCGGCAAAGGCGCACTGAGTACCGCTCGCCGAATTCAGCACCTGTACCCGGATGCGCTGATTCATGGGCTGGCCGAGCGTGTTGAGGGGGCGGATCGCAGCTATTCCGAATTCGGCGCGACACTGCGTCAGCTTTATCAACAGGACACCCCGATCATTGCTCTTTGTGCAGCGGGTATCGTCATTCGCACGCTGGCACCTGTGCTGCTCGAAAAAGGTGCCGAACCGCCTGTGCTCGCGGTCGCTGAGGACGGCAGCGCGGTCGTGCCGCTGTTGGGGGGGCTGGGTGGCGTGAATACCATGGCCCGAGAGATCGCTGCCGGTTTGAACACCGCAGCGGCGATCACGACCAGTGGTGAGCTGCGTTTTGGCACCTGCCTGCTCAATCCGCCCAGCGGTTATGCGTTGGGCGACCTGGAGCTGGGCAAGCGCTTCGTATCCGATCTGCTTTCAGGCGAGCCTGTACGTATCGAGGGGGCTGCGCCCTGGCTCGCTCAGGCGCAATTGCTTGAGGACGATCAAGCGCAACTGGCGATTCATGTGGGTTACGCCGAACGCGAACCCTCTGCCAATGAGTTGCTGATTTACCCGCGCAACGTGTTGGTTGCAGTGGATGCATCGCTGGAAAATCTGGCCGATGTCGTGCGTGCCACGCTGCATGATTCACGCATCGCCCTACAGGCGCTTGCCTGCTTGCTGGCCAGTGAGCGCGACATGGCCAGCCCTGCGCTGCAGGCCGCCGCTGAGGCGCTGGGCGTGCCAGTGCGTTTCACGACGCACGCTGTACCCAGCGAAATGGCGCAACAGGTCCTGCCGCAGTCGTTGCCCCCAATCACGCCTGTCGAGGGAATCGCCATCGCTGTGGCGCCTCAGCCGCTGGATATCGAGCGGGTAGGACGAGGGCGCGGGCGTCTGGCCGTGATCGGTCTAGGGCCGGGCGCTATCGAATTCATGATCCCTGCCGTGAAAGCCGAACTGGCGCGGGCCAACGATGTGCTGGGTTATGAAACCTACGTGCGCATGGCTGGGCCTTTCAGGTCGGATCAAGTGCTGCACTGCACTGACAACCGCGAAGAAATGCAGCGTGCCCGTCATGCTTTTGAACTGGCCGCTCAAGGGCGTTCGGTCGTCGTCGTTTCGTCGGGCGATCCAGGCGTCTTCGCCATGGCGGCTGCGGTGCTCGAAGCGCTGCACGAGTCGGACAATCCGCAGTGGCATGCGGTGGATCTTGAAATCCTGCCGGGGGTTTCCGCTTCGCTGGCGACAGCGGCGCAGGCGGGCGCTCCGCTGGGTCATGACTTCTGCGTGATGTCGCTTTCGGACAATCTCAAGCCTTGGGACATCATTGAAAAGCGTCTGGACCTGGCCTGCCAGGCCGATCTGGCGCTGGCGTTCTACAACCCGATTTCTCGCTCTCGTCCTTGGCAGTTGGGGCGCGCGCTGAAAATCGTCCGCCAGCATCGAACACCTGAAACTCCGGTCACGCTGGGCCGGGATATCGGGCGTCCGGGGCAGACCTTGCAGGTCATCACCCTGGGCGAACTGGCTCCAGAACAGGTGGACATGCGCACCATGGTGCTGATTGGTTCGTCGCTGACCACGATCTTTCCTCGCGCGGAGGGAGGGCAGTGGGTGTATACCCCGCGCTGGTATGGCGCCAAACCCGCGCGGTGATCGCCATGTAGGCTCGTTGGGAACTCGTTGTCCGAGTTTCCATCGGTCCGGGTAGGAAGGTTCTTCAGAAACTCCGGAAATGTCCACTCTCGCAAAGCGATACATCCCCCTCGGCACGTTGAACATCGCGCGACCGTTACCTCGAGTTGTAGGCAAAGTCCCGAGTGCCGGTCAAAGCCTCGTTTGCTCTGCTCTGCCGTAACCGCGATTGAATGGCGCGTCCTATTTTCATTAGCAAACGTAACGGCCTCGGCCCCCGAATGACCGCCAAACGTGCCTGCCGATGTGCGTTAAGGTGTTCCTCGTCCAGTGAGGACATTTACCCCAAAAGGATTTGGAAATGAAAAACGATGCATTTATTCAGCATGTGATGAACGTGCCGCCGCTGGAATCGATCCGCGACGCTCGCTCGGTCGACCTGCCTGCGTCCGAGGCCATCGTCCCGGCAGGCGCCGCAGTGTCCGGTGCGGGCATCATTGGTTTCGTGGAGGGCATGAGCCAGCAAGCGAAGGACGATGTACTCGACAGCTACTCGTACGCCACCCTTGCCGCAGACCGGCGTCACAGCTCTACCGAGGAGCCTGGCAAGTGGTATCAGGTCTTTCGCGAGGTCATGACCCGCGTCATGCATTGGACGTCGCAAGACGCGGCCTACAGCAGTTACTCCCGTCGCGAACGTGTACTGACGTTGGACCAGATCGTCATGCAAATCCTGGCGAAGTCGCTGTATGCCGCCGGTGTCGGTGCGGTGGGAGCACCTCAGTTGCTGGAAATTGCAGGTGCTGCGGTCGAAAAACTCAGCGAAAAAGACGAGCCGCTACAACTGTTCAACTACAACTCCACCAAGCCTCTGGGCGGCGGTCGGGCCATGGTCGGAGGCTGCCGAGAGAGTGCCGATGGCGTGATTGTGCTCGCGGTTGGCGCAGTGGAACTGAAGACTGACCTGACCGTTGGCAATGTCCTGTTCTTCAACTGGAACTCGGTGTCGCTGGACGTGCAGCGTAACTCGGACGTTTTCGTCTTCAATCAGTCCCTGTATGCCCGAAGTCGCCGTCAGAAAGTGCGCGATGCGCTGGAAAGGTCTGCCGATGCAGTGGTAGAGCTGTATCCGATCGATTGATTTCAAGGGCCGCAGTGCGTACTGCGGCCCTTTTTTACAGGAGTTGACCTATGGCGAAGGAATTGCTCGAGGTGCGTGTCAATGGCTCTGAGTTGCTGGTGTTGCGGGGGTGTCCCGATCAAGCGATGAGAGACGACATGATGGCCTCGACGTTGTATACGCAGTTGGCTGCCGATCATCAATTCAGCAAGTTTGACGACTTCAACAAGTGGCAAGACATCCTGCTCAACGCGTCGAGCAAGTTTGGCTGGCTGCGGCTCGATGTGGCCAACACCCAGGAGCGCGTGGCAACCTCCGAGACACTGACACCGGCCGAAGCCATTGGCGCCTTACTGCCCGCTTCACTGGCGCATTGGCAAGGCGCCCCTCTTCGCTCGTTGTTTACCCAGCTCTGCACGGCGCCTGCCAACGGCGAAGCGTTTTGCCTGCTTAAACAGGGCATGCTGCGCACGTCCTCGTCCGGCGACCTCTGCGCCGTGGTCATGCGGCTCGGCTTCGTGGGGCCGACAGGCAAACGGGTGGCGCTCTCTTTGGCCTTCGCGACGCGTGAGGCGCTGGCCGACAACCCGTTCAATCAGGTTTTCTCGCGCCATCAGTTGACCGGGAACGTCATGTGTTCACGCGTGATCACTCAATTCGACGGCATTCGATACGCTCCGCTAAAAACGCCGGTCATCAAAGCCCTCAAGACCAAACAACCCGGCTTGGTGCTTCCGGTGACAACGGTGGGCCTATGAGTGCGGTCTCAGGCATGGTTATCGGCAACGCAGTGATCGCGCTGCACGAGGAAATCGCCGCCGGCTCTGATCGTGACGATGTGCTGAGCTGCCTGGCTCACGCTGACGGCTTCGCGAGTCGGTACTTTGATCCGAGGACGGAATATCAGAACTGGCTGTTTCGGTATCACTCGCGATTGCAACAGCGCGGCTGGACGCTGATCAATCCGATACAGCACACCCCGCAGGTCATCTTCGACGCTTCGGAGCTTGAAACCGTGACCTATACGATCTTCGATTCGGTGAAATCCCGGCGTCTGGCCAGGCTTGCGCAGGCAGCGTGGTCTTCCTTGAAGACCAACCGGGTGGCGCAAGATTTTTTCAGCGGTGGTGATCGCAACGGAGAGCTGGGGCGAATACAGTTGATACCCTGCGTGCTGGACGCCAACGGCGACATTACATTGCTGACGTGCTGCATTCGGCTAACCGGGGAGGTCGACACCCGAGACTTCGATTTCTGGAGCGTAACTCAGCGTGAAATGCTACTGCGCATCAGCGGAGGAGTGTACCGCTTCGACCGCGCCATTTACGCCCGATACCGCGAGGAGATCCTGCAGCAACTGGACGCCCGTGCCGACCGGTTCATGCAGAAATACCCCGTCTGACCCACGACGTGGGCTGGCCGCGCAGGCTTTTTCACGGCACCAGATAGCCCTTGATGCCGGTGAAAATGATCTGAGCCGCCAGCGCACAAACGAACAGCCCCATCAAGCGGCTAACAATCTGCAAGCCTTGCTCGCCCAGAATCCGCTCGATGCTGTTGGACAGGTAAAGCACCACGCCAACGGTGAAACTGGCGAGCGCAATGCTGACAATGGCGGTCAGCTTGTCGTCCCAATGGGGTTGGCTGACGCCCATCACCAACAGGGCGCCGATGGTGCCGGGGCCGACGGTGATGGGAATGGTCAGCGGGACGATGGTTACGTCCTGCTGCACATTGTCGGTCTGAACGCCTGATTTGCCTTGCGCCATGCCCAGCGCCGAAATGAACAGCACGCTGCCCGCGCCGATTCTGAAGGCGTCGGCGGTGATGCCGAACACGCTGAAAATCACTCGTCCGAACAGATACAACAGCACGCTGGCGATCAGCGTCGCGAAGGCCACTTTCCACGCCAGATGACGGCGTTCCTTGCGTGAATAGCCTCGGCTCAGGCTGATGAAGCAGGAGAGGACGAAGAACGGGCTATAGAGCACCAGCATCTTCAGATAAACGCTGAACAGCACATGCAGCATGGTGAGGACTCGCAGCGGCAGACTCGACGCGGGAAGTCTATCAGGCGCCGCACCGCAGAGCGGGTCAGTTTTGCAGGTAGCGATCCTGATCATCAGGTTCGTCGCTATCCAGGCCGCGCGTCCGCTGCTCGACCCAGTATTCGACCAGTTCACGCAACTGCGACAGTTCGACCGGTTTGGACATGTGGCCGTCCATACCGGACTGTCGAGCGCGGTCCTTGTGTTCAGCCAGGATGTGCGCAGTCAGGGCAACCACAGGGGTGCGAGTGCGCTGATTGCCGACTTCCCAGGCGCGCAGTTGCTGCGTGGCCGAGAATCCGTCGAGAATCGGCATTTCACAGTCCATCAGCACTAGGTCATAACGCTGGGCTTTCATCGCCTGCAATGCTTCTTCGCCGTTGCTGGCAGTGTCCGGTTGCAGGTTGAGTTTGCCCAACATGCCGCGGATGACCTTGGTCGAAATGCTGTTGTCCTCGGCCACCAGAATCCGGAAATCGCTGGGCACGTCGACTTCGGTGATTGGCGTCGGGGCAGGCAGATAAGAGGCCTGCCCTTTGTTGCGCTGATTCAGCTCGTCGGCCAGCGTGGTTTTCAGCGTATAGCCTGCGACCGGTTTGGCGAGGATGCGTTTGACACCGGCATTGCGTGCGATGACCTTACTTGGGGCGTTGCTGATGCCAGTGAGCATGATCAGCAGAATGTCGTGGTTGAGGCTTGGGTCTTCCTTGATCTTGGCGGCCAGTTGCATGCCGGTCATGCCGGGCATGTTCTGGTCAAGCAGCACAATATCGAAGTAGTCGCGCAGGTGCGCCTTGGTGCGCAGCAGGGCAAGCGCTTCCTTGCCCGATGGCACGGCGCTGACGTTCAGACCCCACGCGCTGCATTGCTGAACCAGCACTTTGCGACAGGTGTCGTTATCGTCCACCACCAGCACCCGCGCCCCCTTCAGCGGGCTGTCCAGATCGGCTGGTGGCTGTTCCAGCCGATCCGCATCCAGCGGAAGGCTGAGCCACAGGGTGCTGCCCTGATTGCTGCCGCTCTGAATGCCGAATTCGCCATTCATCAACAGGATCAACTGGCGCGCGATGACCAGGCCCAGGTGGCCACCCACTTTACTGGCCGCGAGGAAGTTCTTGCTGTGCAGTTCGGCGTGGAGCAGGGCATCGCGCTCTTTGGCGGTCAGTGGTGTACCGCTGTCCTGAACGGCGATGCGCAGACGCGGTTTGCCACCACGGGAGTCGAGGGCGACCACCAACAGGATTTCGCCTTCGTCGGTCTTTTTCAGGGCGTTTTCCAGCAGGCTGAGCAGAGTCTGGCGCAGTCGGGTCGGGTCGCCGCTGATCACCCTGGGCACTTGCGGCTGAATGAAACTGATCAGTTCGACACGCTGTTGCTCGGCCTTTGCCCGGAAAATACTCAGGCAGTCTTCGATCATCGCGTTGAGGTCGAATTGCACATCGTCCAGCTCGATTTGCCCGGATTCGAGTTTGGTGATGTCGAGAATCTCGTTGATCAGCGTCAGCAGCTCATTACCTGCGCTGTGAATCGTCTGCACGTAGTCGCGCTGTTTGACTGACAAAGGCGTGCCCAGCAGCAATTCGGTCATGCCCAGCACACCGTTCATGGGGGTGCGGATTTCGTGGCTGATCTTGGCCAGAAATTCAGCCTTGGCGTTGATTTCGGCGGTGCTGGCGGCCAGTTCGCGGCTGATGCTGAAGTTGTCTTCAGTGATGCTGCGATGACGCTCGCTCAAGGCGATGCTCATCAGCAGGCCGCAAACGCAGAACATGCCCATCACAGCGATGATCAGGGTCTGTGCCGCGATGGTGGTCAGCCACAGCATGGCAGGCAGGATCACCAGATTGCCGAGGTTGAAGGCTATCATCGCGATCACGAATGGGCGTGCCGGGGTGTAGCCTTTTTGCAGGTGATAAATCGACACCAGCGTGATGGTCAGCGTGGTGAGCGCGACCAGCAGGAAGGTCATGACGTTCAGTGGCAGGTTGTCGACGAACAGCACCAGCAAGCCGCCGAAGCCGACGACCAACAGTGCGCTCATCAGCAGCCGGTTGAGCACTTCGGCGCCGCGCTGGACGAAGAAGCAATGGGTGTACATCAAGCCGGTGGCCGCCGCCATCAGCAACGCCAGGTGAGCGCTCGGGGTCTGAGCCAGGTGCCAGTTCGGCAGCCACGACGCTTGAAGGTTCAGCAGCAAAAGCGCGCTGAGGCCCAGAAATGCCTCGCAGGCCGCGAGCCACAGGCTGCTGACCGAGCGGGACTGGGCATAGCGGGTGATGTTCTGCACGATCAGCATGATCAACGAGCCAAAGAACAGGCCCAGCAGCAAGGGGCGACGTTCATCGGCGGCACTGGAAACGGCGGACTCCAGCGAAATGTTCGGTCGCAGTTCCTGCTCGGATTTCAGGCGCAGGTAGAGGTCCAGCGGGGTGCCGCTTTGCGGGACTGGCAGCAGGAAGTCGACGGAAGGCAGTGGTTGCTGCGCCCGAGGGACTTTATTGCCCGAGCGCGAATGATCGATCAGCGTTTCGCCGTTGAGGACGTACATGTCCACGGTGGCCAGGTCCGGGGCGAAGATGCGCACCAGTTGTTCGTGATCGGTCGGGGGAAGACGATAATGCAGCCAGAGCGCGGAATCGCGGCTGATGGCGCGGACCTGGTCAAGTTCGACCGGGCTGAACTGGGAGTCGTAGTGAGGGGAGCGAACGTCGCTGAGCTGCAGATTGGCCTGATCGTCGACAAGGGTCGACCATCCTGCACTGACCTCCGCGAATGTCGGGGGCATGCAGAGCAGGGTCATCATGGCGATGATCGAACAAGTGGCAATCCTGAGCCAGCGCACGGCGAAATCCCTTCGTGAATGAAGCCAGTTACTCTGGTGCGGCTCTGGATGATCGGACGGTCGCTTGACTTCAAGCGACCGTCCACTCCCAGACTTACTCCAGATGTTCGCCGCGTTCACGGGCAATGGCGCGGTAGCCAATGTCCTTGCGGTAGAAACAGCCTTCCCAGTCAATCTTTGCAGCCAGTGCGTACGCCTGCTTCTGCGCGTCACCAACGCTGTCGCCCAGCGCGGTGGCACACAGAACACGGCCACCCGATGTCACGATCTGACCATCCTTCAATGCAGTACCGGCATGAAACACTTTACCCGGCAATGCCGCAGCAGCGTCCAGACCCTTGATTGCAGCGCCCTTGGCGTAATCGCCAGGGTAACCGCCTGCGGCCAGCACGATGCCCAGGCTTGGACGCGGATCCCACTGGGCTTCCACTTTGTCCAGAGCTTGCGCCAAAGCAGCCTCGACCAGCAAGACCAGGCTCGATTGCAGACGCAGCATGACCGGCTGGGTTTCCGGGTCGCCGAAGCGGCAGTTGAACTCGATGACCTTCGGGTTACCGGCCTTGTCGATCATGAGACCAGCATAGAGGAAGCCGGTGTAAACGTTACCTTCCTCGGCCATGCCTCGGACGGTCGGCCAGATCACCTGGTCCATGACGCGCTGATGCACGTCAGCGGTCACCACTGGCGCCGGGGAGTAGGCACCCATGCCGCCAGTGTTCGGGCCGCTGTCGCCATCGCCAACGCGTTTGTGGTCCTGGCTGGTGGCCATTGGCAATACGTTCTTGCCGTCGACCATGACGATGAAGCTGGCTTCTTCGCCATCCAGGAACTCTTCGATCACAACGCGAGAACCGGCGTCACCGAAGGCGTTGCCTGCGAGCATGTCACGTACGGCTTCTTCGGCCTCGGTCAGCGTCATCGCGACGATCACGCCCTTGCCAGCGGCCAGGCCGTCGGCCTTGATCACGATCGGTGCGCCTTTTTCGCGCAGATAAGCCAGCGCAGGCTCGATCTCGGTAAAGTTCTGGTAGTCGGCTGTCGGAATCTTGTGACGGGCCAGGAAATCCTTGGTGAACGCTTTCGAGCCTTCCAGTTGCGCAGCGCCCTTGGTTGGGCCGAAGCAGTCCAGACCACGGGAGCGGAACAGGTCGACGACACCGGCCACCAGCGGGACTTCCGGGCCGACGATGGTCAGGGAGACGTTCTTCTCGGCGAAATCCGCCAGTTGCTCAAGGGCCAGCACGTCGATGGCGACGTTCTCGCACTTGGCTTCGATGGCGGTCCCGGCGTTGCCTGGTGCAACGAAAACCTTCTGCACGCGGGCGTCCTGCGCGACCTTCCAGGCCAGTGCGTGTTCGCGGCCACCGCTGCCGATGATGAGTACGTTCATTTCAAAACCTCGATGACGCTAATTCTGTGGGTGTTGCTCGTAACGCTTTTGATCTTCTCAAAACTGCATTACGAGGTCGCAATGGAGTAGGTGTATGCAAGGCGGATGGGGCTTCGCTGAGCGGAGTTGCCTCCTGACAATGAGCATCAGCGGAGCCCCATCCAACGCAGCAGACGCCTGCTACAGTGCGGCCGTTGTCATGTTAGTGACGGAAGTGGCGCATGCCGGTGAACACCATCGCGATACCGGCTTCGTCCGCCGCCGCAATCACTTCCGCATCACGCATCGAGCCGCCTGGCTGGATCACAGCCGTGATACCAACCTTGGCCGCGTTGTCCAGACCGTCGCGGAACGGGAAGAACGCATCCGATGCCATCACGGAACCGGCGACCTGCAGGCCTGCGTGTTCGGCTTTAATGGCAGCGATACGTGCGGAGTTCACGCGGCTCATCTGGCCTGCGCCGACGCCGATGGTCTGGCGGTTCTTGGCGTAGACGATGGCGTTGGATTTGACGTATTTGGCCACTTTCCAGGCGAAGATCAGGTCGTTGACTTCCTGCTCGGTCGGGGCGCGTTTGGTCACGACTTTCAGGTCGTCAGCGCTGATCATGCCGTTGTCACGGCTCTGGACCAGCAGGCCGCCATTGACGCGCTTGTAGTCCCAGGCCGGGACGCGGTCAGCTGCCCACTGGCCGCTGGTCAGCAGGCGCACGTTGGCTTTGCTGGCGACGATGGCCTGGGCTTCGGCGCTCACGCTCGGGGCGATGATCACTTCAACGAACTGACGCTCGACGATGGCTTTGGCGGTCTCGGCGTCCAGTTCACGGTTGAAGGCGATGATGCCGCCGAACGCCGACTCGCTGTCGGTGGCGTAAGCCAGTTCGTAGGCCTGACGAATGCCGCCTTCCGGGCTGACCGCAACGCCGCACGGGTTGGCGTGCTTGACGATCACGCAGGCCGGTTTGACGAAGCTCTTCACGCATTCCAGCGCAGCGTCGGTGTCGGCCACGTTGTTGTACGACAGTTCTTTGCCTTGCAGTTGGGTCGCGGTGGCGATACCGACTTCAGCCGGTTTGGCTTCCACGTAGAACGCCGCGCTCTGGTGCGGGTTCTCGCCGTAGCGCATTTCCTGGGCTTTGATGAACTGAGTGTTGAAGGTGCGCGGAAATTCGCTGCGGCCTTCGGTCGACAGGGTTTCGGCGCTCTGATCGACGCTGCCCAGGTAGTTGGCGATCATGCCGTCGTAGGCGGCGGTGTGTTCGAACGCCTTGAGCATCAGGTCGAAGCGCTGAGCGTAGGTCAGGCCACCGGCTTTCAGGCTTTCCAGCACTTGGCCGTAGTCGCTGGCATTGACCACGATGGCCACGTCTTTGTGGTTTTTCGCGGCAGAGCGGACCATGGTCGGGCCGCCGATGTCGATGTTTTCGATGGCGGTCGGCAGGTCGCAGCCTGGCTTGGAAACGGTGGCTTCGAACGGGTACAGGTTCACGGCCACCAGGTCGATCGGCTTGATGCCATGCTCGGCCATGATGGCGTCGTCAGTACCGCGACGGCCCAGAATGCCACCGTGGATTTTCGGGTGCAGGGTCTTGACCCGGCCGTCCATCATTTCTGCGAAGCCGGTGTAATCCGCGACTTCGACCGCTGCAACGCCATTGTCCTTGAGCAGTTTGAACGTGCCGCCAGTGGACAGGATCTCGACGCCCAGGGCTTCGAGTTCACGGGCGAATTCAAGGATTCCGGTTTTGTCGGAAACGCTGATCAAGGCGCGGCGGATCGGCAGGCGGGTAGTCTGGTCGGTCATCTCAACTTCCATTATCAATTCAGCAAAAAAAACGACCGCAGGGGATGAGGTCGCTTTTTGTGTTTTGGATGCTTACAGCAGATCGTACTGCTTGAGTTTCTTGCGCAGGGTGCCACGGTTCAGGCCCAGCAGCTCGGAGGCTTTGGTCTGGTTACCCTTGACGTAGTTCATCACGCACTCAAGCAACGGCGCCTCGACTTCCGAGAGCACCAGGTTGTAGACATCAGTGACGGCAGCACCTTCCAGGTGGGCGAAATAATTGTGCAGCGCCTTTTCGACGCTTCCGCGCAGGGTCTGACCCTCTTCGCTTGGCGTGTTGAGGTGCTGTTTCAAATTGACGTTGTCGCTCACGGGTGTTGTTCCACTCACTAAAGTCTCTGTCATCATCGTCATGCGGCCACCTCTTGTTCGTTCCCTGCTTCCGGGCTTTTTTGGCGTTCGGCAAAAAAGTCCCGAACGTTGGCGCACTGTGCTTCCGTATCTTCCAAACGATTGAAAAGGGCGCGAAACTCCCTGGCGCCCGGCAAGGTTGCGAGATACCAGCCGACGTGTTTTCGGGCAATCCGCACGCCCATCACGTCGCCATAGAACGTGTGAAGCGCGGCCAGATGCTCTAGCAGAATGCGTTCCACTTCGTTCAACCCCAGCGCCGGGAGTTTCTCCCCGGTGCGCAGGTAGTGCTCTATCTCGCGAAAAATCCATGGGCGCCCTTGGGCGGCCCGGCCTATCAGCAGTCCATCGGCACCGGTCGCGTACAGCACGTGCCGGGCTTTCTCCGGTGAATCTATGTCGCCATTGGCAAACACCGGAATCGACACCGCCTGCTTGATCGCGGCAATGGTGTCGTACTCGGCTTCGCCGGTGTAGAGATCCGCACGGGTGCGTCCATGTACCGCCAACGCCTGAATGCCTGCTTGTTCGGCGATTCTGGCAACCGTCAGACCATTCTTGTTCGCCCGGTCCCAGCCGGTGCGAATCTTCAGGGTGACCGGTACCTCGACTGCCGCGACCACCGCGTGCAGGATTTCGGTCACCAACTGTTCATCTTTCAACAACGCGGAACCCGCGGCCTTGTTGCAGACCTTCTTGGCAGGACAGCCCATGTTGATGTCGATGATCTGTGCGCCAAGTTCGACGTTGGCGCGTGCCGCATCCGCAAGCATCTGCGGATCACCACCAGCGATCTGGACCGAGCGGGGCTCGGGATCGCCTTCATGAATCATGCGAAGCCGCGACTTGCGGCTGTTCCACAGGCTCATGTCACTGGTGACCATTTCCGAGACCACCAGCCCCGCGCCAAGTTGGCGGCAAAGCTGACGGAACGGTTGGTCGGTGACGCCCGCCATGGGGGCGAGGATCAAGCCGTTCTGCAATGTATAGGGGCCGATGCGTACCGCCGACATAGGGTGACCTGTTGTGGGGCCGTATCACGAAGCCTGGTCCGAAAAGTGCTTTGGCAGCTATTCAGACGGGACCCAGAGTATGAAAAAGGGTGGGCATGATACCCGCTCTCGATGACCGGATAAAGGCTGAATTGGATAAAATCTGAACAGTTGCATTCTTATTGCGAACGGTTAGGAAGGCGTTCGCATTGTCATAAAACTGTCGTCAGCATCCTGATGGCTCTGTGCCGCATTTTAGAGCGCTCAGGCGGCGTGAAATCCGCTCGGCCAGAGGAGAAGTTTACTCCGGCGAGCGAAAACTCAAACTGTAATTCACAGCCTTCGGACCTGGGTCAAGAATGTCCAAAGCGATGTGGATAGGCGTCTGGGGCGGCATTTCGTCCTTTCCGGCCAGCTCACCGCTCAGGTATTCGCCGGGTTTGAACCGACGACTGGCAATCAACTGACCATTGGTATCGGCGAAGCGCAGTTCCAGCAGCGGGAACGGTTGAGCGAACGAGGCGCGGTTATAGATGATCGCATCGACGACCAGCGCGCCCTGAAATTCGGGATGGCTGCGCACCACCAGGTTGCTGCTCTTGAGCAGCTTGATGTCGACCCTGGAGGGCACTTTGCAGCCGACCTGGGGGCAGATGTCCTGAAACCACGAGCGATATTGGTCCTGACGTGCCAGTTCGTCGAAGTGGTACCACACGTATTGCCCTGCCAGCGCCCCCAGTGCGATCAGTGAGAGCAACAGCCAAAGCAGGCGGCGCCCCCAGCGTGGCTTGGGTTTTTGCCACGACAGTTGCAAGGGGTCGTCCATCAGGTCGAGCAAGGCCTGATCGCGTAGCCCCGGCTCATGACGTCCTCGTTTGCCGTTAGGGAGCGGCTCGTCGTCCTCGGCGTTGTCGTGAGAGGCGTAGCGTTCGTCGTCGCCGTCCAGTGCCGAGAAACGCTCGGAGGGCTGTGTGCCGTGAGGCTCTTCGTCGATGTGGATTCGATCCGACTGACGAGGCTCGTCGTCCAGGTCGTCGGGTGCCATCGACAGTGAAGGCTCGGTGCGTGCGTCGTCATGGTCGAGATCGCTGTCGGTCAGCGGCTCGTCCAGCGCGTCAGGCTCATGGTGGTCTTTATGGTCATCGATCACTTCAGCCCGCAATTCCGGCAAATGGCTGACATCATCATGGCTAAGGCCTTGATTCCACGGGTCAGTGGCGACATCCGGTTCATCACGTCGAGCACTGAAGGATTCGACCTCATCGTGCTCACGTGACGGACGTGCGCGCCCGAACGATTCCGGCAACTGGATTTCCCGTTGTTCGAGGCGGGCGAGTTCGACGTCGAGGTCATCGAGGTCGAGGCTGTCCATGTCGACTGTCCGGTCTTCGTGTTTGACAGGAACAGGTGCGGGTTGGGCGAGGGTGACCGATTGCGGTGCAATGACCTCGGGGCGCGGTTCGACTGCAGCGGGCTCGGAGAGTGGGGTGGTGGTCGATGCCCGCGCCTGGGCGCTTTTTTCCAACAGTTGTTTCGCGGCATTGAACACTTGCAGGCAGGAACCGCAGCGCACCATGCCTCGGGCCACGCTCAACTGGGCGTGGTTGACGCGGAAACTGGTCTGGCAGTGAGGGCACTGGGTGACGAAACTGTCGGTCATGCGGGTATCCGGGCTTAACGAGCGCCTAAAAGGTTGCAGTCAGTGGGTATCAGCGACGACGTCCGGAGATTCTTACCCAGCCGTCGCGGTTGGCGATCGGGTCCAGGTCGAATGCGTCGGCGTAGGCTGCTGCCACTTCATCGCCTTGTTCGGCCAGAATGCCGGACAACGCCAGGCGTCCACCGGGTTTGACCAGGCTGGCCAACTGAGGTGCCAGAGAAACCAGAGGGCCGGCCAGAATATTTGCCACCAGCACGTCGGCAGGCTCTTTGGGCAGGTCTTCCGGCAGGTACAGCGGGAATTTCTCGGCAGGCACGTTGTTGCGCCCGGCATTGTCGCGAGAGGCCTCAAGGGCCTGCACGTCGATGTCGGTTCCCACTGCATGTTTCGCGCCCAACAGCAATGCGGCGATGGCGAGGATGCCCGACCCGCAGCCGAAATCCAGCACGTTGGCGTCGCTCAGGTCCTGACCGTCCAGCCATTCCAGGCACAGTGCGGTGGTCGGATGGGTGCCGGTGCCGAAGGCCAGGCCCGGGTCCAGCAGCAAGTTGACGGCATCGGGCTCGGGCGCTGAGTGCCAGCTTGGCACGATCCACAGACGCTGGCCGAAACGCATGGGCTGGAAGTTGTCCATCCAGCTGCGCTCCCAATCCTGATCTTCGATGACTTCGTGGGTGTGCTCGGGCAGTTCGGCGTCGGTGAGCAATTTCAGGTGCGCGAGCGCCAGTTCGGCGTCGGTATCGGCTTCGAACAGGGCCAGCAGGTGGGTGTGTGCCCACAGCGGCGTGGTGTTGAGTTCCGGTTCAAAGATCGGCTGGTCTTCAGCGTCCATGAAGGTCACGGACACGGCACCGACTTCAAGCAGCGCGTCTTCGTAGGTTTCGGCTTGTTCTGGGCTGATGGCGAGACGGACTTGCAGCCAAGGCATGGCGGATTACCTTCGAATTGAAAAAATGACAGGCGGCACAACGCCGCGAAAGACCGGCAAGTTTACGGGGTTCGGGGGGAAACAACAAAGAGGGTGATGCCGGGATTGGGTTTTGATTTTGTGGGAGCCGGCTTGCTGGTGAATGCGTCAGGTCCGACGCCACAATGTTGAATGGTCCACCGCGTTCGCCAGCAAGCCGGCTCCCACAAGGTTCGGTGTTGGTCACAAGATCCGGATTCGGCGCGATTTCTGTGGGAGCTGCCTTGGTGGCGAATGCTGTTGACCAGGCAGCATGGAATCTCCCACAGAAAAGCGCGTAAGGCGCCAGAAACAACAAAGCCGCTCGAAAGCGGCTCTGTTGTTTTGTAACACTTACTGGCGGATCAGTGTTTCTCACCGGCCAGTTTGTGTTCCAGGTAGTGAATGTTGACGCCGCCTTTGCAGAAGCCTTCATCGCGGGTCAGATCACGGTGCAGCGGGATGTTGGTCTTGATGCCATCCACGATGATTTCGTCCAGGGCGTTGCGCATGCGGGCCATGGCCTCGTCGCGGGTCGCGCCCCAGGTGATCAGCTTGCCGATCAGGGAATCGTAGTTCGGCGGCACCGCATAACCGCTGTACAGGTGCGAATCGACGCGAACGCCGTTGCCGCCTGGTGCGTGGAAATGCTTGACCGTGCCAGGGCTCGGCATGAAGGTGCGCGGATCTTCTGCGTTGATCCGGCATTCCAGGGCGTGGCCGTGGATCTTCACGTCGTCCTGGGTGTACGACAGCTTGTTGCCCGCGGCGATGCTCAGCATCTCCTTGACGATGTCGATACCGGTGACCATTTCGGACACCGGGTGCTCGACCTGAACGCGGGTGTTCATTTCGATGAAATAGAACGCGCCGTTTTCGTACAGGAATTCGAACGTACCGGCACCGCGGTAACCGATGTCGATGCACGCCTTGACGCAGCGGGCCAGCACTTCAGCGCGGGCCTTTTCGTCGATGCCTGGCGCCGGTGCTTCTTCCAGCACCTTCTGGTGACGGCGTTGCAGCGAGCAGTCGCGGTCGCCCAGGTGAATCGCATGACCCTGCCCGTCGGACAGCACCTGAACTTCCACGTGGCGTGGGTTGGTCAGGAACTTCTCCAGATAGACCATCGGGTTGCCGAACGCCGCGCCTGCTTCGGAGCGGGTCAGTTTGGCCGAGGCGATCAGGTCTTCTTCCTTGTGCACCACGCGCATACCGCGACCACCGCCGCCGCCAGCGGCCTTGATGATCACCGGGTAACCGACCTGACGGCCGATGCGCAGGGCTTCTTCTTCGTCTTCCGGCAGCGGGCCGTCGGAACCGGGAACGGTCGGAACACCGGCCTTGATCATGGCGTCCTTCGCCGAGACCTTGTCGCCCATCAGGCGAATCACGTCAGCGTTCGGGCCGATGAAGGCAAAACCGGATTTTTCGACCTGCTCGGCGAAGTCGGCGTTTTCCGCGAGGAAGCCGTAGCCGGGGTGAATCGCCGTGGCGCCGGTGACTTCGGCCGCCGCGATGATCGCCGGAATGTGCAGGTAGGATTGAGCAGCCGATGCCGGACCGATGCACACGGACTCGTCCGCCAGACCCAGGTGCATCAGCTCCTTGTCGGCCTTGGAGTACACGGCGACGGTCTTGATGCCCAGCTCTTTGCAGGCACGCAGGATCCGCAGGGCGATTTCACCGCGGTTGGCGATCAGTACTTTTTCCAACTTCGCAGGATTCGTCATCACAGACACTCCGCGGTTCAAACGATGGTGAACAGCGGCTGGTCAAACTCAACCGGCTGGCCGTCTTCGACGAGGATGGACTCGATCACGCCGCTGGTTTCGGCTTCGATGTGGTTCATCATTTTCATCGCTTCGACGATGCACAGGGTGTCGCCTTTCTTCACGGTCTGGCCGACTTCAACGAAAGCTGGCGAGGTTGGCGAAGCCTTGCGGTAGAAGGTGCCGACCATTGGCGAGCGGGCAATGGTGCCGTTCAGTTTTGGAGCGGCGGCTGGCGCGTCGGCGGCAGCGGCAACAGGAGCAGCGGCGGGTGCAGGCGCTGCGACCGGAGCGGCAGCCGGGGCAGGCGCGTAGAACTGCTGCGCTGGAGCCTTGCTGTGGCGGCTGATACGGACGGACTCCTCGCCTTCCTTGATCTCCAGCTCGTCGATGCCAGATTCTTCCAGCAGTTCGATCAGTTTCTTGACTTTACGGATATCCATTAATCAACTCCCAGGGGACGGTCAGGGGTAATTCAGTAGCCGGTTCGGGCTGTGTGGCTCAGTGCGAAACGTCGCCGTTCACGCCTTCGAACGGGTGGCCAGTTGTTCCAGGGCGGCCTCCAGGGCCAGTCGGTAACCGCTGGCGCCAAGGCCGCAGATCACGCCTACAGCAACATCTGAAAAGTAGGAGTGATGGCGGAAAGGTTCTCGTTTGTGCACGTTCGAGAGGTGCACTTCGATGAATGGGATGCTCACTCCCAGCAACGCGTCACGTATTGCGACACTTGTGTGAGTAAAAGCAGCCGGATTGATCAGAATGAAGTCCACGCCTTCATCCCGTGCCGCGTGAATGCGATCGATCAATTCGTACTCGGCGTTGCTTTGCAGGTACATCAGATGGTGGCCGGCTTCGCGCGCGCGCTTTTCCAGATCCTGATTGATGTCGGCCAACGTGATCGAGCCATAGATTCCCGGTTCGCGGCTGCCCAGCAAGTTCAGGTTAGGTCCGTGCAGAACCAGAAAAGTCGCCATCGTGTGTTCCTTGTTGTGGGCGTTGTCGACGCTCATACATAGGTATGAGCCGTTGATGCGCAGCGACTATGCCGGAAAGCGCAATGGACTGTCCAGTTACCGACCCAGATATCGACAATGTTCAGCACGATGTCCGATGTTCGCGCAAAGTTTGTGACTATAGGGCTAAATTTGGTCATTTGCTCTAGAAAGGCGCTCAGAGAACCCTTCCACGTCGATTTCGCCGACGACACGCACATTTTCCAGCTCGTTCCCGTCTTTTCCGAAAAACAGCAAGGCAGGAGGGCCAAATAATTTGTACTGATCCAGCAGCGCGCGCTGATCGGCACTGCTCTCGGTCATGTCGAAGCGAATCAGCCGAAACCCCTTGAGCTGGCTAACAATGTTCGGGTCGGGCAGGACTTCATGCTCAATCACCTTGCAACTGATGCACCAGTCGGCGTACCAGTCCACCAATACGGGTTTTTCGCTATTTTTCGAATCGGCGAGGATCTGTTTCAGCTCGCTCACCTGTTTCACTGTCTGCCATTGGTAAGACGATGTTTCCGCGCTAACCGGTGCCATCGATATGCGGCCGAGTGGGCGAAGTGGATCGGTCTGCCCATTGAACGCGCCGTACCAGCAGGACAGAGCGTAGACCAGTAAAAACAGACCGACTAATTGAGCAAGACGGCCCCGCGTGGTTTTTTCCGTGAACTCCAGCGCGCCGAGAAACACCGCCACACCGGCCCACAGCAAGCCGATCAGCAGCAATGTGGCCTGGCCTGGAATGACTCGACTGAGCAGCCCGATGGCCAGTGCCAGCAGCAGAACGCCAATGGCGTTTTTAACCGTCACCAGCCACGGGCCGCTTTTCGGCAGCCATGCCGCGCCGCCCGTGGCGACCAGTACCAGCGGCGTGCCCATGCCCAAACCGAGCGCGAACAGTTTCAGCGCCCCGCCCCAAGCGTCGCCACTGGCGCTTATATAAAGAAGAGCACCCGCCAACGGGGCCGAAACGCAGGGCGAAACCAGCAGGCTCGACACCACCCCCAGCACTGCGGCGCCCCACAAAGAGCCACCTTGGGTGTTGCCGGCGATGCGATCCAGCCGGTCATTCAGGGCGCGGGGCAGGCGCAGTTCGAAAGCACCGAACATGGCGATGGCAAACACCACGAAAAACAGTGAAAACGGCACCAGGACCCAGGCCGATTGCAACCGAGCCTGAAGATTGAGACTCGCACCGAACAGCCCCATCAGCGCCCCGAGAATCGCAAAGCAGATCGCCATGGGCAGCACGTATGCGAGGGACAGCGAGAAGCCGCGCACACCGCCAATCTGTCCGCGCAGCACCACGCCCGACAGGATTGGCAGCATGGGCAGGACGCATGGCGTGAAGGTCAGACCGATGCCCGCGAGAAAGAACAATGCCAACTGTTTCCAACTGAACGGTGCTTTGCTTTCGCTGAGCGCAGGCGTGTAATCGAGCGAAGGTGCGGCACCGCCGATGCTCAGCCGTTCGGTCTCTGGCGGGTAGCACAAACCTTTGTCGGCGCAGCCCTGATACGTGACCACCAGCGTGAACGGTCGGTTATCTCCGGCTTTGCGCGGCAGATTGACGTCGAGGATGCCGTGATACACCTCAACATCGCCGAAGTATTCGTCGTGCTTTTTCTCGCCGTCGGGCAACTGCGCAGCGCCCAGGCCGATGTCCGCGGGCTCGGTGCGGAACTGGAAGCGGTGGCGGTAGAGGTAGTAGCCCTCGGTGGCGACGAATTGCAGCTTGATCGCTTCGGGCGTCGTGTCGATCAGGTTCAGTTGGAAGGCCTGACGAACCGGCAAAAAGTCCTTGCTGTTGTCGATGGCCGAGCCACCCAGTGCAGGGCTTCCCAAGCCGGACGCTGGCCGACTGTCCAGCAGGCTCGCGCCTAAGGCGGGGAGGGCAAGGGTCAGCAAAATCAGACAAAGCAGGCGGCGCATGGCGGTCTCGCATCACGAAGATGCGCGCATGATAACGGATCTTTGTCGATGTGCAGGTGGGAGGTGTGTTCCGGACACCTCCCTGTAGCAGTCCGGCTTGTCGACGGGTTGCGTCCTCGAGATCGCTGCCGTCGGCAAGCCGGACTGCTAGAAGGATGGCGGGGAACTCGCGAAGCGAGACGCAGCGACTAAACGATGTCCACCGGGTAATGCTTGCCGGACTGCACGAAATCATCTTGCAACGTAAACACCTGATTACGCCCTGCCTTTTTCGCGCGATACAACGCTTCGTCAGCATGAGACGCCATCATCAACGAATCGTCGTATTCGCCTAGCTCCACAACCCCGGCGCTGAAGGTGCAGAACAGATCCGCAGGCTGCGCCGGGTAATGGATTTCGGCAAAGCGGCGACGGATTTCGTCGAGTACGCCATAGGCGGACTTCAGGTCGGTGTCAGGCATGACCACCGCGAACTCTTCGCCACCGTAGCGGCCGATGTAGTCGGTCTTGCGTAACCGCTGCTTGAGAAACAGCGCCAGGCTCTTGATCACGCGGTCGCCCATCGGGTGACCGTGGGTGTCGTTCACCTTCTTGAAGTGGTCGATGTCGAGCATCGCAAAGCTCAGCGGTTTGCTCTCGCGGCGCGCACGGAAGCTGCAATCTTCGAGCAGTTGCAGAATGTGTGTGTGGTTATACAGGCCGGTCAGGCTGTCGCGGACCATTCGCGCCTTGAGGTTACGAGCGCGGGCGGCGCGGTTGCGCACGGTCGTGATCAAGTGTCGTGGTTTGATCGGCTTGGTGAGGAAGTCGTCGCCGCCTTCACTCATCGCATCCAGTTGCTTGTCGAGATCGTCCTCGGCGGACAGGTAAATGATCGGCACACTGACGTAACGGTCGTTATGGCGAATCACTTTGGCCAGCTCGGTGCCGGTACAGCCGGGCATGTACATGTCGAGGATGATCAGGTCCGGCTGGAATTCGGCCAGCTCGGACATGGTTTTGATCGGATCGAACAGCGTGCGCGTGACAATTCCGGCGTTGTTCAGCAAGCGCTCGGTGTGCGTGGCCTGTGCGCGGGAGTCATCGATGATCAGCACTTTATAGGGTTCGTATTGAGCGACCCGCGTGAGGATCTCGATTTTCTCCAGCAGGCTCGACGCTTCCAGCGTCCCCGTCAGGAACTCCTCGCCTCCTGCGCGCACAGCCGCCAACCGCGTCGGGGTATCGGTTTCGTGATGACTGAAGAACAGCAACGGCAATTTCTGCTCCAGGCCTTCCTGCATTTTGGCGGCCAGTTTCAGGCCTTCGCCCACACCCCCAAAATCCACGTCCATGACCACCGCCGCAGGCAGACGCTCCGCCAGCGACGCATGGAATGCGTGAACGCTGTCGAGGGACTGGGCGCTCAAACCGAAGAATTCCAGTTGCTTGGCCAGCCGCTCCGCCCGTTCGTCATCTTGCAGCATCACGTAAATAGGCTTGCGAAGCGGTGGCAGCGATGTGTGCTCAAGCTTGTCGCCGTGGCGCAGGCCGGTGCGCGAGAGGCGTTGCATGAGTCGATTAAGATCGGTGATCAGCGTGCTGCTCAGACGACCACGGTTGGCTTCCACGTCCAGAAGTGACTGACTGATTGCACGCGCCAGTTGAGCGTGCTCGACCTGATCGAAACGCTCGGCGAAGCGCAGCAGGCGCTGGTTGGCGTCGCTGAGTTCTTCGAGGTCGGCAGGCGACCATTCGCTTTGCTGCAAGCGCTGCCAGACCTCAAGAATCTGACGTGCCTGATGAATGACGCGCTGAGCGAAATGGTGCTTGAGACGGTCACGGCTCGGATCTTCTGGTTCGGTCATATCCTGACTACTTATAGGGGAAACCCTGATACAAATGCTGGCGCTATGCTAGCACCACTTTCCATCGGCAAGTGCGCCGTAAGTCATTTTGTTGTCATTTTTTATCGACTTTTCGCGTCAATTTTTTATCTTCCTGAGCCATAAGCGTGCCAGATCCGACAGAAAAGCGACCGATGGATTCCCTTGTTGTATCGGGAAATGCCTGAGAGGCTCTGTTTCCATGTGCGAATGTATTCGCAAGAGGCCCCTACACTCTGCGCAGGTGTAACGATCATGCTCACGTCATCGCGAATGAATTCGCTCAAACAGGTTGTCTGCGTTTCCCGGTCAGCGATGACGCCCACGGACCTGCGGATTACGCATTTGAGCCATCGCTCGCGTTCCTGACGAACGCACCTTGCTGTAAGGTTGCGGTCAGAAGCACTGAATTCCGTGATTGAAAGGACAAGGCCATGCTGGATTGGAAGAAACGCTCGGAAACCTCGGGCGCAGGTGAGCGTGTTGAAGAGAAGCCGATAGGCAAGGCACCCCGTGGTTATTGGGGTGGTCTGTTCTTCAGTCGCGCTGTCGGTGCGGTGGTGGGCATCTATCTGGTGATCACTGTCGCGCTCGGCATCTGGTGGAGCAGCGAGCCTGCGATGTTTCCGGTCCAGCAAAACGCTCAGGCGGCCGCCGAGCGTGAAGGCAAGCAGATGGTGATTGGCTACACCACCGTCGAAACCCTCAAGACCGTCGTGTCGACCTTGCTCGACAAGCCGGGCGGTTACATTTCCAACGACCGTTTCCCGCCAGGCCTGTGGCTGGACAACATGCCAAGTTGGGAATACGGCGTGCTGGTTCAAGTCCGCGACCTGACGCGCGCTCTGCGTAAAGACTTCGCCCGCTCGCAATCGCAATCCGCTGAAGACAGCGATCTGGCCCGCGCCGAGCCGCTGTTCAACTTCGACAACCGCAGTTGGATCCTGCCATCGAGCGAATCGCAGTACCGTGATGGCATCGCTGCGCTGAGCCGCTATCAGGCGCGCCTGTCTGACCCGAATCAGAAAAATGCCCTCTTCTATACCCGCGCCGACAACCTGAACAACTGGCTGGGCGACGTGGGAACGCGTCTGGGTTCGCTGTCGCAGCGTCTGTCGGCCAGCGTCGGCCGCGTGAAACTCAACACCAGCCTGAAAACCGAAGCTCAGTCCGAGGTGTCGGTGAAACCGGGTGAAGTGCCGCAGGTTGACGAAGAAATCGTCGAGACCCCGTGGATGCAGATCGACAACGTATTCTATGAGGCGCGTGGTCAGGCTTGGGCCTTGTCGCACCTGCTGCGTGCCATTGAAGTGGACTTCGCTGACGTATTGGCGAAGAAAAACGCCACCGTGAGCGTGCGTCAGATCATTCGTGAACTGGAAGCTTCTCAAGAGCCGATGTGGAGTCCGGTCATCCTCAACGGCAGCCCGTTCGGCGTGTTCGCCAACCACTCGCTGGTCATGGCCAACTACCTGTCCCGCGCCAACGCAGCCGTCATCGACCTGCGCCAACTGCTGTCGCAGGGTTGATCGATGTCGGTCTCTGAAAACGAAGTCGCGCATCGCGCGGCTTCCGACGCCGAGCTGATTGCCTGGGTCGATCGTCAGGACCAGTTGCTGGGTTCATTGCCTCGCGCCGAATTGCGTGAGCGTGGGCTGATCGGTCGGGGCACCTACATTCTGCTGTTCAATTCTGCGGGCGAGCTGTGCGTGCATCGTCGCACTCTGAGCAAAGCCATCTATCCGGGGTACTGGGATGTGGCGGCGGGCGGGATGGTGCAGGCAGACGAAAGTTATGCACAGTCTGCTGCCCGTGAGCTGGAAGAGGAGCTGGGTGTGGCCGGTGTCGAGTTGACGGCACATGAGCGGTTTTTCTTCGATCAACCGGACAACCGCTTATGGTGCGCCGTGTTTTCGGCAGTCTGGGATGGGCCGTTGAAATTGCAGCCTGAGGAAGTGCTGGAAGCCCGCTTCATCGGCATCGATCAGGTGCTGCGTGAAACCGCTGAAAAGCCTTATTGCCCGGACTCTCTGGCTGCGTTGAAGCGCTATTTGGGCGACGTCGCAAAAGTCCCGTAAATTGGCGCATATTTGCACTTAGCATCAGGGCGGTTTGCCGTTACACTGCGCGCCTTTTCACGCCGGACTGTCTCCACGGTCCGGTTGCGCTGCCCCTGCCTGAGTGGGGCTTCGCGGTCGGCTGTCGCCGTCCAGACTTTGGTCCTCAAGAAGAGGATTGCCCGTGGCCAAAAAAGCCGCCTCCTTCGCCGCCCTTGGTGGCCTGGTATTTTCCACTGACGCCGGACGGCATTGTCCCGAATGCCGCCAGCCTGTCGACGCCTGCATCTGCAAGAAATCCGTGATCCCCGAAGGGGACGGTATCGCTCGCGTGCGCCGCGAAAGCAAGGGCCGTGGCGGCAAGACCGTGACCACCATCACAGGTGTTCCGCTGCCTGAAGAGGCGCTCAAGGAACTGGCGTCTACGCTCAAACGACGTTGTGGAACCGGCGGTGCGCTCAAGGACGGCGTGATCGAGATTCAAGGCGATCACGTCGAGACGCTGTTGGCCGAACTGGTCAAACAGGGTTTCAAGGCGAAAAAGTCGGGCGGTTGAGCCTTTCGTTTCACCTGTCCAGGTTTCGCTGTCGGTCGAGCGCGGGTTTCAGAGCAAACTCTGGTGCGTGTCATGGGTCTACTGAGCCATTCGGGAGACGCATGCGCATCGGCGCCAAACCGTCATTTCCACTCTATACACTGCGCCCAGCCGGTCAGGCCGGGGCTTCATGACTTTTATATAGGGGACTTCGATGTCCGTACGACGCACACGCAAAGACGATGGCAGCCAATGGACCGTGGCAGACAGCCGCAGTGTCTATGGCATTCGCCATTGGGGGGCTGGTTATTTTGCAATCAACGAAGCCGGGCGTGTTGAAGTTCGCCCCAACGGCCCGGGCAGTTCGCCCATCGACCTTTACGAGCAGGTAGAGGAGCTGCGCAAGAGCGGCCTGTCCCTGCCGCTGCTGGTGCGTTTTCCCGACATCCTGCAAGACCGCGTGCGTCAGTTGACCGGTGCGTTCGACGAGAACATCGCGCGCCTGGAATACCAGAGCAAGTACACTGCGCTGTACCCGATCAAGGTCAACCAGCAGGAAGCGGTGGTGGAAAACATCATCGCCACCCAGAACGTTTCCATCGGCCTTGAAGCAGGCTCCAAGCCTGAGCTCATGGCTGTGCTGGCATTGGCGCCGAAGGGCGGCACCATCGTCTGTAACGGGTACAAAGACCGCGAATTCATTCGTCTGGCATTGATGGGCCAGAAGCTGGGCCACAACGTCTTCATCGTCATCGAGAAAGAATCCGAAGTCGAACTGGTCATCGAAGAAGCTGCCGAGCTGAAAGTCGCCCCTCAAGTGGGCCTGCGCGTGCGCCTGTCGTCGCTAGCGTCGAGCAAATGGGCGGATACCGGGGGTGAGAAGTCCAAGTTCGGTCTGTCTGCTGCGCAACTGCTGTCGGTGGTCGAGCGCTTCACCAAAGCCGGTCTGGATCAGGGCATTCGCTTGCTGCACTTCCACATGGGCTCGCAGATCGCCAACCTGGCCGACTATCAGCATGGCTTCAAAGAGGCCATTCGTTACTACGGCGAGCTGCGCAACCTGGGGCTGCCGGTCGATCACATCGACGTCGGCGGCGGCCTGGGTGTTGACTACGATGGCACCCATTCGCGCAACGCCAGTTCGATCAACTACGACATGGACGATTACGCCGGTGTCGTGGTCGGCATGCTCAAGGAGTTCTGTGACGCGCAAGGCCTGCCGCACCCGCACATCTTCTCGGAAAGCGGTCGTTCATTGACCGCCCACCACGCGATGCTGGTGATTCAGGTCACTGACGTTGAGCGTCACAACGACGAAGTGCCGGTGATCGAAGACAAGGAAAGCCTGCCGGAAACCCTGCAATGGCTGATCGATCTGCTGGGGCCGACCGACATCGAAATGGTCACCGAAACCTACTGGCGCGCCACGCACTACATGAGCGACATCGCTGCCCAGTATTCGGACGGCAAGATCACGCTGGCGCAAAAGGCCCTCGGTGAGCAGTGCTACTTCGCCGTCTGCCGTCGTCTGCACAACTCGTTGAAGGCACGTCAGCGTTCCCATCGCCAAGTGCTGGATGAACTGAACGACAAACTGGCTGACAAGTACATCTGCAACTTCTCGGTGTTCCAGAGCTTGCCGGATACGTGGGCCATCGATCAGGTGCTGCCGATCATCCCGTTGCACCGCTTGAACGAGGAGCCGGACCGTCGTGCCGTGCTGCAAGACCTGACCTGCGACTCCGACGGCAAGATCAACCAGTACGTCGACGAGCAGAGCATTGAAACCAGCCTGCCCGTTCATGCGCTGAACGACGGCGAAGACTACTTGCTCGGCGTGTTCCTGGTCGGTGCGTACCAGGAAATCCTGGGAGACATGCACAACCTGTTCGGTGACACCGACTCGGTGAACATCTACCAGAATCAGGACGGCAGCGCGTATTCGGCTGGTATCGAAACCCACGACACCATCGAAGACATGCTGCGTTACGTGCACCTGTCGCCGGAAGAGTTGATGACCCACTACCGCGACAAAGTGGCCAGTGCGCGCATCAGCCCGCGGGAGCGGACTCAGTATCTGGACGCGTTGCGTCTGGGCCTGACGCGTTCTTCGTACCTGTCGTCGTAACGGAGCCGGACGCTGTACCCGTAGGTGTGTACTCTGGGCGTCCAGCCCACGATAGCGGTGTGTCAAAAAGGCCAATGGTCTGACACGCTGCTGTCGTGAGTACGCTCACTCCTACAGGATTTTTGTAGGCGTGCTATCCAGCGTTGTAGGGCCTTTCCTGTTCTGCGTTTACCCTCTCTACTTCGCAGACGTTCTGTTACAGAATCCTCGACCGCCTGAAATTGTCTGTCGAGGTCATTCTCTCCATGTCACCGCTCGCCCAAGCCATGCCACTGCGTCTGGAGATCAATCGCTCCAGGCATTCCTTTGAGGTCGTGGCCTGCGAAAGCAGCGAAGAGCCGAACCAGCCTTATTTGTTCACGCTCGATATCACTCACCCTGAAAGCACGTTGGATACCCATGAATTGCTCTTTAGCGCAGCCTGGTTGCATGAGCTGGGCGCGCGTACCGGCATTCACGGGTATATCCAGAGCATCGTTCGCGTTCCGACCGGTGTCGTATCCGGCAATCTGATACCTGTCGCCCCCTCCCGCTACCGTCTGACGCTGGGGCCTCGATTGGGGCTGATGGCTTATCGGTACAACCAAAGAGTCTTCCAGGACATGACCGCCGAAGAGATCATCAAGCTGGTGCTGGACGAACACGGTATCGGCCCGCGCGCTTGTCTCTGGCAGCGCAAGCGGCCCTGTCAGGCGCGTGATTATTGTGGGCAGTACCACGAAAGTGATCTGCAACTGGTCCAGCGGCTTTGTGCGGAGGAGGGGATGTACTATCACTTCCTGCATGCACGCCATCGGCATGTGGTGGTATTCACTGATGAGAAGCCCGCGCGTTTCGACGAGGACGCCGAGCAACGTCGAATGAGCGAAATGGAAACGTCCACACCTCGCATGTGCATGCAGCGGGCCTGTGTGGTCGGTCGGCTGTTCGAACCCGTCGCGCCGAATGCGGAGGGGCGGCTCAAGGTGCGTTTTGACTGGAGCAATCAGGGGGATCGTGCGCGTTTCAATGAATGCTGGGTTGCGCTCGACACGGTTCTCGCCCAGGCGCGCCAGCCGTGGTGGGGCGGAATGGAGGTCGTTGTCCGGTTTCGCAATGGTGACCCCGGCAAGCCGTATATCAGCGACCGGCTGTGGGACCCGGACATCAATCCGGAGACCGAACCCAACGTTGACTCGCCTGCGCGCCGGGTGATCACGACGCGTATCGACAGATCCATGTTTCTTGATGAGTCGCAGAGCTTCTCGATCGACGATCAGTTCATCGTGCGGATGGCCCAGCACAATGAAATGCATTTCAGGGTGGGCAACAGCATGGTGACCATTGATTCCAGATCCATTTCGCTCAGCGGCTTGCGCATCATGCTGTCGTCCATCGCCGAAGCCGAGGAGGCCGGGTTGGCATGAGCCTGATCAGCCGCTGGGTCAGGCGAACCAGCCTCCGTTGCGATTCAAGCCGCGGGCGAGGTAGCCCAGTGTCAGTGCTCGCAGCGCCATGAACAGCAGAAATACGATCCACAGCCCGTGGTTCCCCAAGGTGCTGGCCAGCCAGGCGAAGGGCGCAGCAATGAGTGCGCTCACCACCATCGCATTGCGCATCTCCCGCGCGCGAGTCGCGCCGATGAACAGGCCGTCGAGCAGGTAACTCCAGACGGCCACCAGGGGCAACAGGGCCAGATAGGGCAAATAGACGAAGGCAATTTCGCGCACGGCGGTGATGTCGGTCTGCATTTCGATGAACAGATGCCCGGCGAACAGGAACAACAGCGCGAAGGCGATGCTGCAAATGAGTGACCACCCGCCCGCTACGTTGAGTGCGCGACGCAAGGCGTCTCGGTCACGCGCACCGATGGCGTGGCCGCAGAGTGCTTCAACCGCGTGGGCGAGGCCATCCAGTGCGTTGGCGGTCAGCAGCAGGCCATTGAGCAGCAGGGCATTGGCTGCCACGGTGGCGTCGCCCAGCCGTGCGCCTTGCACCGTGATCAGAAAGAACACCGATTGCAGCACCAGGCTGCGGATGAAAATGTCGCGGTTCACGGCCAGCAAGGGTCGCCAGCTCGTCCAGCGTTTGAGCACTGAGAGCGCCAGATGGCCCGGATAGTCGCGCAGGCCTCGTTGAGTCAACGCCAGGCCCAGCAACGCTCCGATCCATTCCGCAACCACCGAGGCTCGGGCGCTGCCGACCACACCCCAATCCAGTCCAAGGACGAACCACAGATTGAGCGCGATGTTGACCAGATTGGTCGTCAGCAGAATCGCCAGCGGCGCCCGGGCATTTTGCAGACCAAGGAACCACCCCACCAACGCGTAGCTCGCCAGTGCAGCAGGCAAACCGAACAGCCGGGTGTGAAAGAAGTCGCGAGTCAGATCATTGAGATCGGCAGAGGGCTGCATCATTTGCAGCGCGAGGTGCTGAAACGGCAGGCCGATCAAACCGAGCAGGAAGGAAAAGCCCAAGGCCAGCAACAGGCCCTGCAGCAACACCTGGCGCAGCGCGACCCCGTCTGCGCGCCCGGCAGCCTGAGCGGAAAACCCTGTAGTGCCCATGCGCAGAAAGCTCATCGCCCAGGCGAGAAAACTGTACAGCGTGCCGCCGACAGCCACCGCGCCCAATTGATGAGCGTGGGGCAGATGGCCGATGACAGTGCTGTCGACCAGTGAGACCAGCGGCACCGAAATGTTCGACAGAATCATCGGCGCCGCCAGCGCCCACACCTGCCGATGGGTGGTGCGCTGGCGCCAGTCAGAGAGAAAGTTGGACATGAGGGCTCCCGTGCAAGCGCGGGATTGTAACGCAAGCGAAGACATTGCCGATGTGCGAGTAGAAGCGGCCCCTGCGAACAAATGCACAAACCCACGGTCTATGTCCGCGCCGCGCTTTACGATCCCGATTGCGGTGCTATAACTGCTGCTTCTCATCACAACTGCCGCCAATGAGTGCCTCATGCTTAACAAAGGATTGTTCCTGGCCTGTGCGCTGGTACTGCTCAGTGCCTGCGATTCCTCCACTTCCGACAAACCCGCTTCTGCCCCCGCGCAGCCTGCCGCGCCTCAAGCCGCAGCCGTAGAAACGGCCAAACCCAAGCCCGCTTTGGACATCCCGGCGCTGAGCAAGCGTTACGCCGGGCGTGAGCTGACGGTGGTGGACGTCTCGGAAATCCAGCTCGACGGCGCCAGTACGCTGTCGCTGAGTTTTTCCGTGCCGCTGAATCCCGACCAGAAGTTCGCTGAAAAAGTGCACTTGGTGGACAGCGTCAACGGCAAGGTCGATGGCGCCTGGGAGCTGTCGGACAACCTCATGGAACTGCGTCTGCGTCATCTGGAACCCAAGCGCAAACTGGTCCTCACCATCGATCCCGGTCTGGCGGCCGTGAACAACAACACCCTGGCGGCCGAGTATTCAGCGCGCCTGGAAACCTCTGACCTGCAAGCGACGGTTGGCTTCGCCAGTCGTGGCAGCCTGTTGCCGACCCGCCTGGCCGAGGGCTTGCCGGTGATCGCGTTGAACGTCGACAAGGTCGATGTCGAGTTCTTCCGCATCAAGCCGGACTCACTGCCTGCGTTTCTCAGTTCATGGGAAGGCTCGTCCAGCCTGCAAAGCTATGAATCCAAAGAACTGCTGCCGATGGCCGATCTGGTTTACGGCGGTCGTTTCGACCTGAACCCTGCGCGCAACACTCGGGAAACCGTGCTGCTGCCGATTGCCGGGCTCAAGCCGTTGCAACAGCCGGGTGTGTATCTGGCGGTCATGCGCGCCTCAGGCACCTACAACTATTCCCAGCCTGCAACGCTGTTCACCCTCAGTGACATCGGCCTGTCGGCGCATCGTTACGCCAATCGCCTCGACGTTTTCACTCAAGCGCTGGAAGGTGGAAAGGCGCTGAATGGCGTTGATCTTGAGCTGTATGACAACAAGGGGCGCGTGGTCGGTCAGGCCAAGACCGACAATGCTGGTCACGCCGAGCTGCCGTTGCCCGCCAAGGCCGAAGTGCTGCTGGCCAAGCAGGCCGAGCAAACCAGCCTGTTGCGTCTGAACAGCGCAGCGCTGGATCTGGCCGAGTTCGACATCAGCGGCCCGCAAGCGCACCCGCTGCAATTCTTTATTTTTGGCCCGCGCGACCTGTATCGCCCCGGCGAAACCGTGCTGCTCAACGGCCTGTTGCGCGACAACGACGGCAAGGGCGTGAAACCTCAGCCGATCACCGTCGAAGTGCGACGCCCCGACGAGCAGGTCAGTCGCAAATTCGTGTGGGAAGCTGACGCCACCGGGCTGTATCAATACCAACTGCAACTGTCGGACGAAGCCCCGACAGGACGCTGGCAATTGGTCTTCGACCTGGGCGATGGCAAGCCGCAGTTGTATGAATTTCAGGTCGAGGATTTCCTGCCGGAGCGCATGGCCCTCGAACTCAAGGGTAGCGACACCCCGCTGGCCCCTGACGCGCCATTCGATGTGTCCATCAATGGCCGTTACCTCTATGGCGCGCCTGCCTCGGGCAATCGCCTGACCGGTCAGCTGTACGTGCGCCCACTGCGTGAAGCGGTGCCGGGATTGCCGGGCTATCAATTCGGTTCGATCACCGAAGAAGACCTCAAGCAGGATCTGGAGATTGAAGACAGCACGCTGGATGCCAACGGCCAACTGGACCTGAGCATCGACAGTCAATGGGCCAAGGCCCGCTCGCCGCTGCAACTGGTGCTGCAAGCCAGTTTGCAGGAGTCGGGCGGACGGCCGATCACTCGGCGTCTGGAACAACCGGTCTGGCCTGCCGACACAATGCCGGGCCTGCGTGGCCTGTTCGACGGCGAAGCCACTGATGGCGATGGCCCGGTGGAATTCGAAGTGCTGATGGCCGATGCCGAAGGCCACAAACTGGCGGCCGACAACCTCAAAGTTCGCCTGATTCGTGAGCGTCGTGACTATTACTGGAATTACTCGGAGAGCGATGGCTGGAGCTATCACTACAACGAGAAATTCCTCAACCTGTCCGAAGAAACGGTCAGCGTGAAGAAGGATTCCACCGTCAAAGTCAGCTTCCCGGTGGAGTGGGGGCCTTACCGCGTCGAGGTCGAAGACCCGGCCACTGGCATCGTCAGCAGCGTGCGCTTCTGGGCCGGTTATCGCTGGCAGGACAACGCCGAAGGCGGCGCCGTGCGTCCTGATCAGGTCAAGCTGGCGCTGGATAAACCGGCCTACGCCGATGGCGACACCGCAAAAGTTACCGTCACACCGCCGTCTGCGGGCAAGGGCTATCTGCTGGTGGAGTCGAGCGAGGGGCCTCTCTGGTGGCAAGAGATCGACGTGCCCGCCGAGGGCAAGACCTTCGACGTGCCGGTGGACAAGAAATGGGCACGCCACGACCTGTACGTCAGCGCGCTGGTGATTCGTCCGGGTGAACGCAAGGCCAATGTCACGCCCAAGCGTGCCGTCGGCGTGCTGCACCTGCCGCTGGATCGCTCGCAACGCAAGCTGGCGCTGACCGTGACGGCGCCCGAGAAGATGCGTCCCAAGCAGGCGCTCAAACTCAAGGTCAACGCGAAGAACGCCGATGGCTCGATTCCAAAAGACGTGCACGTGCTGGTGGCAGCGGTGGACGTCGGGATTCTCAACATCACCGAGTACGCTACGCCCGATCCATTCGCCAGCCTGTTCGGGCGCAAGGAATACGGTGCCGATCAGCTCGACATCTATGGCCAGTTGATCGAAGCCGGGCGCAATCGTCTCGCCAGTCTGGCCTTCGGTGGTGATGCCGCACTGGCCAAGGGCGGCAAGCGCCCGGAAACCAGCGTGACCATCGTTGCTCTGCAAAGCGCTCCAGTGACCTTGAACGAGCAGGGCGATGCGGAAGTTAGCGTCGACATTCCTGATTTCAACGGCGAACTGCGGATCATGGCGCAGGCCTGGACCGACGAACGCTATGGCATGGCCGAAGCGAAAACCGTTGTGGCCGCGCCGCTGATTGCCGAACTGTCGGCCCCGCGTTTTCTGGCGGGAGGCGACCAGACCAAAGTGGCGCTGGACCTGTCGAACCTGTCCGGCAAAGCGCAGAAACTCAATGTGCAGGTCACAGCAGAAGGGCAGTTGAGCCTGGGTGAAGGCGACGGCGCGAAAGCGGTCAGCCTGAATCAAGGCCAGCGCACGACGTTGCAGATCCCGGTGAAAGCGCAGGGCGGTTTTGGTCAAGGCGTGATCAAAGTGACCGTCAATGGCCTGGACCTGCCGGGCGAAAACCTGCCAGCGTTCAGCCGCGAGTGGACCATTGGCGTGCGTCCGGCTTATCCGGCGATGCTGCGTCAGTACCGTGCCGTGCTCAAGGATCAGGCCTGGAGCCTGCCGGACGGTGCGCTGGATGCATTCGAACCTGCCGGGCGTGAGGCGCTGCTGTCGGTGTCCAGCCGTCCACCGCTGAACCTTGGCGAACAGATTCGTGCGCTGAAGGCTTACCCCTACGGCTGTCTGGAGCAGACCACCAGCGGCCTGTATCCGTCGTTGTATGCCGATGCCGCCACCCTCAAGCGACTGGGGCTTGAGGGTGAGTCCGATGAGGTGCGCAAACACAAGATCGAGATCGGCATCGAGCGCCTGTTGGGCATGCAGCGTTACAACGGCAGCTTCGGCCTGTGGGGTTCGGATGGCGAAGAGGAATACTGGCTGACCGCGTATGTCACCGACTTCCTGCTGCGCGCTCGCGATCAGGGCTTCGCGGTGCCGCCCGAGGCGCTGAAAAAGGCCAATGAACGGCTGCTGCGTTACCTGCAAGAGCGCAATCAGATCGAAGTCAACTACAGCGAAAACGCCGACCACACCCGCTTTGCCGTTCAGGCCTACGCCGGTCTGGTGTTGTCGCGCAGTCAACAGGCGCCGTTGGGTGCGCTGCGCAGTCTGTTCGATCGCCGCAGCGATGCGCGTTCAGGCTTGCCATTGGTGCAGTTGTCTATCGCGCTGGAAAAAATGGGCGACAAACCGCGTGCCGATCAGGCGCTGTTGGCGGGGCTGGCAGCGGGTCGAAAGGCCAACGACTGGCTGGCGGATTACGGCAGTCCGCTGCGTGATCAGGCGTTGATTCTGTCGCTGCTCGAAGAAAACAAACTGGCGTCGGACAAGGTCGAGGAGCGGCTGTTTGCGTTGGCGGATCAGGTCGCGGCCAGTCGTTATTTGTCGACTCAGGAGCGTAACTCGCTGTTCCTCGCTGGGCGTGATCTGCTGGGCAAGCCTGAGGCGAAATGGGCCGCGACGTTGAACAGCGGCAGCAACAACCGCGAACTGAGCAACGATCAGCCGGGCGTGAAACTGGACAGCTCGGTACTGGCCTCTCCGCTGACGGTGCAGAACACCGGCAGCGAGACGCTGTATCAGCAGATGACCATTTCTGGCTACCCCTCGCAGCCGCCTGCGGCTGGTGGTGAGAATCTGGCGATTCGTCGCGAGTACTTGGGCATGGATGGCGAGGCACTGAACCTCAATGCCTTGAAGAGCGGCGAGTTGGTGCTGGTGCACCTGGAATTGAAATCCAAAGAGCGTGTGCCGGACGCGTTGGTGGTTGACCTGCTGCCTGCCGGTCTTGAAATCGAAAACCAGAATCTGGCGCAAAGCGCGGCCAGCCTGGAAGATGCCAGCGAGTCGGTAAAACAGTGGCGGGAGTCGATGGAAAACGCCGGGTTGAAGCACCAGGAATTCCGCGGCGACCGCTATGTGGCGGCGGTGGATTTGCAGGGCTTCAACACGGTGCACCTGCTGTATCTGGCGCGGGCCGTGACACCGGGCACCTATCGTGTGCCGCCACCGCAAGTGGAGTCGATGTACCGCCCGAACTGGCAGGCACTGGGTGATGCGCCAGCGCAGTTGGTGGTGAAAGGGAAGAAGTGATGGGTAGGGGCTGGAATCATTGAACTTCTGTGGGAGTGAGCTTGCTCACGAAGAGGCCAGTACATCCTTTAAAGATGTACTGGCTGGATGTCAGCATTCGTGAGCAAGCTCACTCCCAGATAGGGTTACGAACCTGGCAAATCGCTGCTCAATGAATAATCCAGCTCAACAGCCACAGCCCCAGAAACAACCAGATGATCCCCATGATGATCGAGGCGCGCATGAAGGCGCGGATCGCCGAGTAGAGCAGCATCAGGCCGATGATCAGGGCCACGATGCTGATCAGCGAGGTGTCCATGCCCAGCGTGCGCGCCAGGCCGTCGACGAAGTTGCCACCGGCATGAGTGAACAGGTTGAACAACCAGCTCAAACCATCGACCACGAAGCGGATCACGGCCCCGATGACCTGGCCCAGCCACTCGAAAATGCTTTCTACCTGCATGTCTGTTTCCTGATGAAAAAAATGAAACGCGAAAGGGAATGTTCGCTTTGGCTGTCGATGGGCTGGGCGAGTTCCCTAGAGCATAAAGGCTGTTTGGCATGACGCATGGAGTTTTTTATAGGCGTACACGTGTGCTACGACGCATCGGCGTTGTACTCATTGGCGTCTGCCTGCTGCTCTGGCTCGTTGACCGTATCTGGCCGTTACCGTTACCCAAAGACGACTTGGCTCGCGTCGTCTTGGCCGAAGACGGCACGCCTTTGTGGCGCTTCGCTGATGCCAACGGCGTGTGGCGTTATCCGGTGACGGTCGAGCAGGTCTCGCCCTATTACCTTGAAGCACTGCTGACCTACGAGGATCGCTGGTTCTATCAACATCCCGGCGTGAACCCGATGGCGCTGGTCCGGGCGACGTGGCAGAACCTCAGCGGCGGCCACGTAGTGTCGGGGGGCAGCACGTTGTCGATGCAGGTGGCGCGTTTGCTCGATCCGCATTCGCGCACCTTGCCCGGCAAACTTCGACAGTTGTGGCGCACGCTGCAACTGGAATGGCACCTGTCGAAACAGGAAATCCTCGGCCTGTACCTCAATCGCGCGCCGTTCGGGGGCACCTTGCAAGGCGTGGCGGCAGCCAGTTGGGCCTACCTGGGAAAATCCCCCCAACAACTGACCCGCGCTGACGCCGCGTTGCTGGCCGTGCTGCCGCAAGCGCCCAGCCGGTTGCGCCCGGACCGCCATCCGCAACGTGCGCAGGCCGCACGAGACAAAGTGCTCAAGCGGCTGGCCGAGTTTGGCCAATGGCCGCAACAGGCCGTCAACGAAGCGCTGGAAGAACCGCTGCTGTTGGCGCCGCGTCAGGAGCCGAGCCTGGCGCCGTTGCTGGCACGCCGCCTGAATCGCCCCAACAGCCCGCCATTGATTCGCACCACTCTGGACGCCAGTTTGCAGCGGCGTCTCGAAGACTTGTTACTGGGCTGGCGCGCGCGTCTGCCCGAGCGCACGTCAGCGGCGATTCTGGTGGTGGAGGCCGAGAACATGGCCGTGCGCGCTTACGTCGGCTCCGTGGACATTGGCGACGACAAGCGCTTTGGGCACGTCGACATGGTCAATGCGCTGCGCTCGCCGGGTTCAACACTCAAGCCCTTTCTCTACGGCAAGGCCATGGACGCGGGGCTGATTCATTCCGAATCGCTGATGCAGGACGTGCCGCGACGTTATGGCGATTACCGACCGGGCAATTTCTCGTCTGGTTTCAACGGTGCGGTGGCCGCCAGCTCCGCATTGTCGATGTCGCTCAACTTGCCCGCCGTGCAGTTACTGGAAGCCTATGGCCCGAAGCGCTTTGCGGCAGAGTTGCGCAATGGTGGTGTACCCCTGACGTTACCTCCGCTCGCCGAACCCAATCTGGCGCTGATCCTGGGTGGCGCGGGGAGTCGTCTGGAAGATTTGGTCGGTGGCTACGCCGCGTTCGCGAGGGGAGGGCGCAGTGCCGACATTCGCTTGCAGCCTGAAGACAGATTGCGTGACCGACCGATGATGTCGCCGGGGGCCGCGTGGATCATTCGGCGCATCCTCAGTGGCCAGTCGCGACCGGATCTGGACCCCCACGCCGAGTTGGTGCAGCGCCCACAACTGGCGTGGAAAACCGGCACCAGCTACGGCTTTCGCGATGCCTGGTCGATTGGCGTCGGGCCTCGCTTCCTGATTGGCGTGTGGATTGGCAGACCTGATGGCACGCCGGTTCCAGGGCAGTTTGGCCTGGCGTCTGCGGCGCCGTTGATGTTGCAAGTGCACGATCTGCTGGTCAACCGCGATGCTCAGCGCAACATCCTGCCGCCGGTTCAGCCGGTGCCGTTGAGCGTCGGTGTCGCCGCGATCTGCTGGCCGTTGGGGCAGCCAATGAGCAAAAGTGACCCCAACTGCCGACGCCAGCGTTTCGCCTGGACGCTGGATGGCACCACGCCGCCGACGCTGCAAGCCACCGATCAGCCGTTGGGTTTAGGTTTGCTGGAGAAAGTCTGGATCAACGACAAAGGCCTGCGCGTCGGTGCGAGTTGTCCACAGGCCGAGGCCCGCGACATCGCGCTCTGGCCTGCGCCGCTGGAGCCTTGGTTGCCGAAAAGCGAGCGACGGGAAGCGCGACTGCCTGTCATTGACCCTTCTTGCCCGCCTCAGGGTTTGAGCCTTGCCGCACCCATCTCGATTGTGGGTGTGCGTGAAGGTGACCAATTGCGGCTGCCTGCGGGAAGTCAGCAGCAGCTTCGTCTGAAACTGTCGGCGCTGGGGGGCAATGGCCGACGCTGGTGGTTCATCGATGGTGCGCCGGTGGGGGATACCGCGAATCAGGACAGCTACACCCACACGTTCACCCGATTGGGGCGTTATCAACTGAGTGTGCTGGATGAAAGCGGACAGACTGCGCGAGTGGAGTTCAGCGTAGTGGATTGAAGTCGCCAAGCCAGGTTTCAGCGCGAAGCCCTGTGGGAGCAAAATTCGCTTTTGCTTTGGCTTTTGCTCTTCATGCACGCTGGTCCAGACGCCGCGGAACGCGACTTGCGTTCAGCCTGCACCCAAGTCGCGTTCGGTGGTGTCTGAGCTATCGCGCATGAAGAGCAGGAGCCAAGGGCAAGGACGCGCGAGAAAGGGTGCGTTCAATCATGGAATCTCCCACAGCGTTCTGTGTTTGCTGGGAGGGCGGCGTGTCTTCAGTGTTGATGTGCCTGACCGGACGCATTCGCCAGCAAGCCGGCTCCCACAGGTTGAGAGCGTCGAACAAAAGACCTGAGCCTGGTGAGGTCATTGTGGGAGCCGGCTTGCTGGCGAATGCAGTTGGCCAGCCATCGAATGTCCTCGTCGTACCTAACGGATTAATACCAAGTTACGAATTGCACGAATGCCTGCAAAACGCTGATATATAGCCACAGGCCACTGTCCTCGTTAGGTGGCCTTCAGTGTGTGACAGGCGTTGTCGGCGGTGGTTTGAGTGGGGTGTGGCTGAGCGTCAGGCCGTAGTGCCGGGCAGTGTGAGAACGTTCGCGAGTCTGATGTCCGCGATGCAGTGTTCTTTCTTCGGCGGTCGACTATGAAGGCACGTTCGCTCAACGCTCGCGTCTGTTTCGGACAGGGGAGTCGGATGATCCCCTGTCTTTTTTTCGTCCACACAAAACAACGCCGGGGCATGCCCGGCGTGTTCGAAGGCGATGTCAGCGCATCACGGTCCGACTTGGTAAACCTTGGGTTCCGGAAACAGGTTGTTGAGGGTTTCCAGCAGGCGGACGTGGTAGATGGGCTTGCGGAACAGGTCCAGCACCTGAAGGCGAAGCAAATCGCTGACATCCTCCATGTCGGCGTGGCCCGAGGTGACGATCACCGGCAGGTGCTGGCGTGACGTGTGCTCGCGCAGGCGCTTGATCAGCGAGATGCCGCTTTCTTCCGGCATGCGCAGATCGGTGATCACCAACGCGATATCAGGGTGTTCGGTCAACAGCTTCAGCGCGACCCGCACAGAGGGGGCGGTGAAGCAGCAAAACCCTTCACCCTCCAGCAGTTCGGCGAGCTCTTCGTTGGCGTCCTCTTCGTCGTCAACGAGTAGTAATTGTTGGCGTGTGGGATGAGAGGGCATCTTGGTTTCCTTGCCGAGACGTGGTTGAAACACGTGTGACGTCTTGATCCATCACTAAATGGCGGTGCCGCCCAGGTTCGTGAGGATCAAGTTGAACTTGGCCTTGACTGCGTCCCCCAGCGGCGTGACAAAAGCAATCACGACAATGGCGACCATGGTCGCAATGACCGCGTATTCGATGGCGGACGCCGCTTCCTCGTCTTTCACGAAACGTCGAATCATGGCTGATACGAAAGTCAGGAACATCTGATTACTCCTTAGTGCACAAGGCGCTATCGCACGCATGACGCGTTAAACAATCCTTCGTGCCCACAGCATTGACCCCATTGGGCCACTCTTCAATCACAAGAAAGCATTAATCCGAAAGTGATAGAGGCCCGCGTACCGTTGCCTTGGCCCGTCCCCTCCGAATGAAGAGATCGCCGTGAAATTTCCCACGGTTGATGGCGTTTTGAAGCACCTCGACTACCTTTCATAACGAAATGGATGAATGTTCACAGCCAACTGACTGACAGGTTGTCTTTAAACGTTTTCAGGTTGTAGTCAGGCACGGGAGGGCCGTCATGAACAGTCGCGTCACAATGGGGCTGGCTGTGTTGTTTTTGCTGGGCGCGCTGTTTGCCGGATATTGGGGATTGGTCCTGAGCCGCCAACCCGCGCCTGCGCCACAGGCCCCCGTGACCGATAGCGCTGCCCCTGCCGTGGCGCCTGTCGCTGTCGAAAAACCTGCCGAAGACCCCACCCGTCAGCCGGTATTGGTGCTGGTCAGAGACGTGCCCGCCTATCAGCCGATAACCCCAGACGATTTGGTCGTCGAGCGCTTGAAGGTCGCGCCTGCCGGAAGTTTCAGCAAGCCTGAGGATGCCATCGGGCGCTCATCGTGGCGCCCGCTCGCGGCGGGCACCTGGCTGAACGACAACAGCTTCGAAGCCGGTGGCACGCTGGCGCGGATGATTCGTCCCGGCGAGCGCGCCATGGCCCTGGCGATCGATGAAATCATCGGTGCAGGCGGCCAGTTGAGCCCCGGCGATTACGTCGATGTGTTGCTTTATCTGCCGCCTGATCAGATGAGCACCGACCGCAGTGCGCAGACGGTCGTGCCTGCGTTGCGCGTGCTCAGCGTCGGGGCGTTCATGGGGCCGGTGAATCAGGGGCAGGATGATCAGGGCCTCAGCCGCGATGACCGGGCGCAACAGCAGAAACTCAAATCCGGTGCGCGAAGCGTCGTCGTCGCCGTTCCGGAAAAACTTCTGAGCCGCTTGATGCTCGCCTCGCAGGCCGGTCCTTTGCGGCTGGCGGTGCGCAGTGCCGAAGAAAAGAACCTGGCGCGCTACTGGGCGGGGGACACCGACATTGCCACGCAATTGGAGGGTTCCAGCCGCAACGTCATTCATTACGAGCAATTGAATTTGGGCGCTGCCCGCGCTACGCCGGTCGGCAATGGCACGGGCCAGAAATCACGCGGTATCGAAGTGATTCGTGGCAATCAGGTCACGCAGCAAACCCCCTGAGTCGAGCAAGGACTGCGCATTCATGAGCAAGCGTTTCATAGTGGCATTGAACCCTGTGGTGTTGGCGTTCATCTTATCCGCGCTGGTTCAGGGGACGGCGGCTGCGGCAACGGCAAACTGTGCCGGACTGACATCGATGCCCGCAGTGATGGAGATCGGCCAGGGTGTGCAACAGGACATTCGCTCACCGGTCGCGATCACGCGGCTGGCCGTGGGGGACCCGAAGATTGCGGACGTCCATGTCACTGAAGGCGACAACAATGGCTACCTGCTGACGGGCGTCGGGCCGGGCACCACCAGCCTCATGGTCTGGACGTCCTGTTCTGCCTCGCCCCGGCAGAGCATGGTGTTCGTGCGCGGCACGGCGAGCACCGCGATGACCGACAAGGCGCTGCCACCTTCCGAAGACCCCTCTTTGCCCAGCCAGGTGCAGACGGACATTCGGTTCATCGAGGTCAGCCGCACCAAATTGAAAGAGGCCAGTACCTCGATCTTCGGCAGGGGGTCGAACAACTTCCTGTTTGGTTCGCCCGGCACGGTTCCGGGGGTTACGGTGACCCCGGGCACTGTTGGCGCCACGCGCCCGGCGATTCCGCTGAACAACAGTAACTTCAATATCGTCTGGGGCGGTGGCAGCAGCAAAGTGCTGGGCATGCTCAACGCGATGGAAAGCAGTGGTTTCGCCTACACTCTCGCGCGGCCCAGTCTGGTGGCGTTGAGCGGCCAGAGCGCGAGCTTTCTGGCGGGAGGCGAGTTCCCTGTGCCAGTGCCCAATGGCGAAGGCAATGGCATTTCCATCGAATACAAAGAATACGGCGTGCGCCTGACGCTCACGCCCACGGTAGTAGGCCGTGATCGCATTGCCTTGAAAGTTGCGCCGGAAGTCAGCGAACTGGACTTCACCAACGGCGTCACTATCGCGGGCACCACAGTGCCTGCCCTCAACGTGCGTCGGACCGACACCAGCGTGTCGCTGGCCGATGGCGAAAGCTTCGTCATCAGTGGCCTGATCAACACCAGCAACATCGCCACCATCGACAAGTTTCCGGGGCTGGGTGACATCCCGATTATCGGCGCGCTATTCCGCAACTCGCAGATCAATCGGGAAGAGCGCGAGCTGCTGATGGTGGTCACGCCCCATCTGGTTCAGCCGCTGGCGGTCAACGCGCCGATGCCGACGTTGCCGGGCGAAGGGCTGCGCAACTACGACCCGAATTTCTTCAAGATGTATTTCCTCGAAAACGGCAAGTTCGACCGTGGCGGGTTATCGCAATGAGTCAGGGACCGAGTCTGAGCCAGACGTTTCTGGCCATTACCCGCAACACCACCGACCTTGAATGGTTGCAGGGCGCGTTGGCGCCGCTGGGGCAAGTGGTCAGCGCCGGAACGGGCAGCCTCGACGAGCTGTTGGCGCTGGTGGACGTCACGTTCGCCAGCGTGGTGTTCGTCGGGCTTGACCGTGAGCATCTGGTGAACCAGAGCGCATTGATCGAAGGCGCGTTGGAGGCCAAACCGATGTTGGCCATCGTTGCGTTGGGCGACGGCATGGACAACCAACTGGTGCTCAACGCCATGCGTGCAGGGGCGCGGGATTTTGTGGCTTATGGCTCGCGTTCCAGTGAGGTGGCGGGGCTGGTCCGGCGGCTCAGCAAGCGCCTGCCTGCCGTGGCGGCGAACCCGAACATGGGCGGTCTGACCGTGCTCTACGGCGCCCAGTGTGACGGCGACGGCGCCTTGGTGTCGGCCCATCTCGCGTTGGTGGCGCAACAGAAAGGTCAGCGCACGTTGCTGCTGGATCTGGGCATGCCGCGCGGCGACAGCCTGGCGATGTTGAGCCTTGAGTCTTCGTTCACCTTCGGCGATGCGGTGCGCCATTTGCGGCGACTCGACTCGACCCTGATCGACAGCGCCTTCACCGCTCACCCCAGTCAGTTGCGGATTCTGGCCTATGGCGACGATGACATGGCGCTGGAGCACACCAGCGCGGCCGAGTTGTACATGCTGCTCAGCGCGCTGCGCCAGCATTTTCAGCATGTGGTGGTGAATCTGGTGGGGCAGCAGGACAGTGAGTCGCTGCGCACGTTTGTCACTCACTGCGACCAATTGCTTTGGTACGCCGACCAGAACGTCATCGAGTGTCGACGCAATCTGGCGATTCTCAATCTGTGGCGCGAGAAAGGCTTGAAGCTGCAACAGGCCGGGTTGCTGGTGGACAAGTACCTGCGCCAGGTCACGCCCAATTCCGATGCCTTGGAGAAAACGTTCGGACTGCCCGCGATGGCCGTGTTGCCGCTCAGTCCGGAGTTCCGACTCAACGCCAAGAATCAGGGCCTGTCGCTGTTCGAGCTGTCGTCTCGGGAGTCGCTGAGCACCGGTTTGCGGCACCTTGGCGAGCGGTTGGCGAGCCAGTCGCAGACGACCGACAAACCCCGTGACGGCTGGTTGGGCCGTCTGTTGAGGGCCAACAAATGAAAGGTGAAAAACTTTTTGGCGTGTCCGCGCGCCCCGCCGATGGTGGCGGCGACGGGCAGGGCCTGAAACTGGTGTTGCACCGCTACATCATCGACGCCATCGAAGAAAGCGGGCGCAACCTGCTGGAAGGCACACGGCCGGCGCTGGCGCAGTTCGTCACGGACAAGGTGGCCGAATACGTCGCGCGTCTGCGGTTGGCGATTTCCCGCTACGAAATGGAGCGGCTGGCCGAAGAGCTGGTGGATGAACTCACCGGTTTCGGTCCGCTGGAAGTGCTGCTGCGGGACAAGAGCGTCACGGAAATTCTGGTCAACGGTCCGAACAAAGTGTTTATCGAGCGCGAAGGGGTGCTGCATCACTCGGACCTGCGCTTCATCGATTCGCATCACGTCGAACGGGTCATTCAGCGGATTCTCGCGCCATTGGGCAGACGTCTGGACGAGTCCTCGCCGATGGTCGATGCGCGCTTGCCGGATGGCAGTCGGGTCAACGCGATCATCCCGCCGATTGCGCTGGACGGGCCGTGCGTGTCGATCCGGAAGTTCCGCAAGGACATGCTCAAAAGTTCTGATCTGGTGGCCATGCAGACCATCGATCAGTCGATTTACGACTTTCTGGAAAACGCGGTCAGCAAGCGTTGCAACGTGCTGATCAGCGGCGGTACGGGCACCGGCAAGACCACCATGCTCAACGTTCTGAGCCAGATGATTCACACCCAGCAGCGTCTGGTGACCATCGAAGACGTCGCCGAATTGCAGCTCGGCCACCCCCATGTGGTACGCCTGGAAACCCGCCCGCCCAACGCCGAAGGCCATGGCGAAGTACGCGCCAGTGACCTGATCCGCAATGCCCTGCGGATGCGCCCTGACCGCATCATCCTCGGCGAGATTCGTGGCGTCGAAGTGCTCGACGTGTTGACCGCGATGAACACCGGCCACGACGGTTCGATGAGCACCGTGCACGCCAACAACGCCCAGGATGCCCTGTTGCGTCTGGAAACGCTGGTGGGGCTGACCGGGCGGCAGATCGCTGAGAAAACCCTGCGCCAGATGATCTGCGCGGCGCTGGACGTGATCATTCAGCTCACTCGCATGCCGGACGGCCGACGTTGCGTCAGCGAGGTGGTGGAAGTGGTGGGCACTCGCGACGACGTGTACGTCACCAACACGCTTTTCCGCCTGGATCGACGCAGCGGATTCGGCTTCATGCGCGAGGCGATGAACCCGGCAGGCGACAAGTTGCGGCAACTGGATTACTAGGTTCCGCGATGCTTGGTTTTCGTACCGAACCTGGGCCGGGAATAGGAGGTTCAAGATGAAGGGCGCCATCGTTTTCGGCGTGATGTTCATGCTGCTCGCCGGCCTGTCGGTGTACCTGTTTTATCGCGGCCTGAACAAAGGCGTGAACGAGCGGGTCATGGCGCGTCTGCTGATCGGGCGCCCTGAGCCTGTGGCCGCCAAACCGGGCCTGGCCCGGCTCGAACGTGCGTTTCTGCGCGCCGGGCTGGGGCGCCCGGCTGAGCGTTTGCCACTGGCGCTGGCTGTCTGGGCGATGGTGATGTTGCTGGGGTTCTTGCTGTACGACGGCCTCGGGCTGCTGCTGGGCATGCTGTTGCCGGTCATTGTGTTGCGCTTTTACGTCAGCTTTCGCTACCAGCGCCGAGTGCGACGGATGATCAGCCAGTTGCCGCAATTGCTCGATCACACCATCCGCAGCCTCAAGTCCGGACGGACGCTGGGGGACGCGGTGTTGCAGGGTATCGACGCCTCGGGCTACCCGCTGAACGAGGCGATGTCGCGGATCAAGCGCAACGTGCAATTGGGCATCACCTTGCCGGATGCCGTTCAGGATTTTGCCGAACTCTATGAACGTGAGGAGTTTCGTCTGTTCGCGCTGGGGCTGCGCGTCAACCATCGTTATGGCGGCAACGCCAGTGAGTTGCTGGAAAACCTGATCCGCCTGATTCGTGACCGGGAGCAGGCTGCCCGGCAATTGCGCGCGATGACGGGCGAGACCCGCTTGAGCGCGGTCGTTCTGGCGCTGTTGCCAGTGGCGATGGTGGGTTACTTCATGGTGGTCAACCCCAGTTACCTGCTGCATATGTGGAATGACGCTGCAGGGCAGAAAATGCTGATGGTCGCCTTCACCATGCAGACCCTGGGTTGTCTGTCGCTGTGGCGCATGTTGCGGAGTATCTGACATGGCATTGCTGCTGAGTGCACTGATGTTCGCGGCTGCCGGATTCTTTCTGATGATCACGGTCGCCCGCCAGCGCCGCAGCGAGCGCCTGATCATGTCGCGCCTGCAAGGTGAGGTCGCACGGGACAGCCGCGTCAGTACGCTGTTGCGACTGCTCGGCGACAGCCGCTTCGGGCAACGCTCGGTGAGCATGGACAGCGAAACGCAGATTCTCCTTAACCGCATCGGCTGGCGCAAAGCGAGCCAGCGCTCGCTGTTCGCGGCGTTCCAGGTGGGCGTTCCGCTGGTGGTCTTGAGTGTCGTGCTGCTGATTCAGAGCCTGTTCTTCGACGACGTGACCTACCCGCTGCTGGCGCCGATCTTTGCCATGGGGCTGGGCTATCTGGCGCCCAAGCGCACGCTCGCCGCAGCGGCTCAGCGACGACAAAAGGAGGCACTGGCCGAGGTCGGCACGTTCATTCCGCTGCTGCGCATTCTTTTTGAATCCGGCATGGCGGTTGAGCAAGCGCTGCGTGTGCTGAGTAACGAGGGCCGTCGGTTACTGCCGGTGCTGTCGTCCGAGCTGCGAGTGATGCTGGTGCGGGTCGACTCCGGCCTTGAGCTGGGGGACGAGTTGAACAAGACCGCCGCGCAGTTGGCAGTCGATGAATTCAGCGACACCTGCGTGATTCTCAACCAGTTGATTCATCAGGGCGGCGGGGCGATGAAATCGCTGCTCGCGCTCAAGCAATTGATCGACGACCGCCGCATGACCCGCTTGCAGGAGTACATCTCCAAGCTCTCAGGGAAGATGTCGGTGGTCATGATGGTGTTTCTGTTTCCGGCGCTGCTGATCGTGATCGCAGGGCCGGGCTTCACAGCCATAGGCAAGGCGTTGAGTTCTTAGGGAGATCGCATGAAAGCAGTCATCGCAGTCATCGGACTGGCTCTGCTCAGTGGCTGTGCCAGTGACGGCAGCGCGCCGTGGCTGGCACACACCACGGGGGCCAGTTGTACCAAGCCGACGTCCGATCAGGAACTGGCCCTGAACATGGCCCAGGACATGGCCGATGAAGGGCGTCTGCACGCCAGCCTGGCGCATCTGGAAAGCCTGCCGCCGAACCTGGCGGAAGTCCGGCTGCGCAAGGCGCGCGTGCTGCGCTTGCTGGGCAGCAACGAGGCGGAGCCGTTGTACCGAAGCCTTTTAGGCACCTGCCGTGCCGCCGAAGGTGAGCACGGCTTGGGCCAGCTCGCTGCGGCGCGCGGGGACAACAATCAGGCCCTGATGCATTTGCAGGCGGCAGTAAAACTGTCGCCCACCGATGAAAGAATTCGCAACGATTTGGGGGTCGTTTATCTCAACCAGTTGAAGCTGGACAAGGCGAAGTTCCAGTTCCTGACGGCCATCGAACTCAAGCAGTCCGACACGCTGGCGGCGTCGAACATGGTGACGCTGCTGATCTATCAGGACAACTGGACACAGGCTGCCGAACTGGTCTCACGGGCAGGGTTGACGCCGGATCAGGTCAGTGATGCACAGGCCCGCGCGGAAAAACTCAAGACATCGCCCGCCAGCGTGCGGGTCAAGCCTGAGAGGGTTGCGGCGGTGGCGGCGACAACAACGGATGGAGGGAGCCAGCCATGAAATCCAGCGTCTTTATCGGGCTTTGTATGGCGGCTTTTGGCGGCATCGCGCTTGCGGACGACGCCTCGTCTTCCAACACACCCACCGAGCAATGGCTGCAACTGCAAGCCAGCGGCAAGGCCGCCTCGACCACCCCGCAGCCCCAGGCGCCCATCGAGCGCGACCTGAGCATGCAGCGCTGGTTGAACAACTACCAACACCCGATTCCTGAATTCTTCGAGCAGAAGAAGGGCGGGAGTGTGTCGGGCAGCGGTGGCTCGGGCGGGAGTTGAATGCGCTTGGTGCTGCGCAAAATCGCCCGTTGTACAGACACTGCGCTGTTGCGCAGTCAACACGGGGCCCTGTAGAGGTGAGCTTGCTCTGGGCGGCATTCCTACAGGTTTTTGTGTAGCCGGACGGCCATCGATTTTCCAACGGCTAAGCCTGCGCTGAAATCTCAATGTGCCGTCACCCTACTCGTAAAGCGAACATTGAAGGCTTCCTCTTTCTGTAGGAAACAGCCTAGGCCACTCTCCTGCATTTCTGACGCCCTGTATCGGCCATGCCGACATACGCTGCTCGTCTCGTCCTCCACCCTAAGCGCCCAAACGATGCTTGCTCATCCCTATCCCGGATCAGCAGCCCAATTACGCGCTCATGATCTGGAGTTCAAATGAGTACAGCGACACCGCTTTTCTACGACAACACCGTTACAGACGAGCACCTCCGTGCAATGAATTGCGCCACTAATCGCGAACCCGCGTTGGCGGGAGCGGATGAATTCGTGTTCACCACCGCTTGCCGGCCGGGGGTTCCTGTCGCTCCGAACCCGGTCATTGCGATCTATCGACCCGCCAGCGAAGGCAGCCAGAGCCGCGATGGCGGTGTCATTCTTCAAGCCACATCGGCCATCACCTGCGAGACGCGTGAGGGTGAGACGTTGCGCCTCGCGCAGCCGGGCGACGTCGTTACTTACCCCAATGGTGCTTGCGCGCAGATCATCACCGGCTCAGGCACTACACAATTTAATCTCGCACTCGTCGGCAGCCGCTTGAGCAACGGGGATGAAATCATCAACACCCGAAATGACAGGTTCGTCTTTGTTGAGCGATCCGACACGCCATTACCTGATGATTTCCTCGCCGAGCTTGAGGGCTAGAAGTCCCCGGACTGTGCTCGACCGCCGTTGAGTGGCCGACCCAACAATGGCTACACACCACTCGCATGGATGCGTGTTTCAACAGGGAAGCGAACGTATGGCGGAAGGGTATTTCATAAGGAAAGGCGACAAGACTTCATGCGGTGGTGTCGTCATCGATGCGCACAGCGGCGTGAACATGTTCGGCATCGATCATGCTCGTGAAGGCGACCGGGTCACCTGTGGCGTCGACGGCAAAATCTACACAATCGTAGACGGCATCGATTACATCGTCAGCCACGGTAAACGCGTGGCCGGTTCGTTGGACAGTTACAGCTCATGCCCCTGTCGTGCAACGCTAAACCCGTCGTTGTTCAAGTCGTCTTATGAGAGCAAAGCCAATCACGTGGCCGCCAGATCGGTTCCGGGTTATCCCCCCGCGCCGATGGCCTCCGTTCGCCCGCCACCTGCGAACGTGCAGCGCGAGATCATGCCTGCCAACTTGGAACTTGAAGAAGAGGAGGAAGAAGTCGAGCAGGAACAGCTCATCACTTTGCGCCTGGGCGTGTTCTTCGATGGCACCGGTAACAACCAGGCCAACAGCGAATCCGTAGCGGGGTGCATGGCGCGGGATGTCGGGCTGGAAAATGAGGCTGACGCCATTCAGCAATTCTGCGCCGAGCACGGTTATGGCCTCGACGGCGGTGCGCCGGATAGCAGTTACGGGAATGACACCAGCAATATTGCGCGGTTGTATGACTTGTATAGGGATCACTCCGACATTTCGATTGAGCCGGACGCTGAAGAGGCAGCGCTGAAGGTCTATCTGGAGGGGATCGGAACTATAAGCGGCGGCGCTGACGATCTGTGGGGGCAGGGTACTGGAACGGGGAAGTATGGTGTTGTGGCTCGGGTTGAGCAAAGCACCTCGTTGATCTTAGAGAGCGTACGATTGTTCGTTCGAAACAATCCGGCGGTGAAAATCTCGAAAATAGACGTTGATGTCTTTGGGTTCAGCCGCGGTGCGGCTGCTGCGCGTCACTTCGCCAATGACCTAAGAAAAGGTGCGAACAGTCTGCTTGCCAAAGTCCTGCCTGCTGGTGCGTCCATGTTTGGCGCAGGATTTAGGTGGCGAATCCAATACGATATTCACCTGAACTTCATCGGCCTGTTCGACACCGTACCCGGCATCGTCGCGCCCCTGCAATTGGACTTCAGCCCCGGCAATGCGCGCAACGCAGGCCTCGACCTTGGATTGCCTACAGGTTGCGCCCGCAAAATCGTGCAACTGGTCGCCCGGGATGAGCATCGCCTGAATTTCGCCCTGATCCGCACTGGCAACGACATCGTGCTGCCCGGTGCCCATTCGGACATCGGCGGTGGCTACCGACCTCGCATGCGCGAACGACTGTTGGTGGCGAAACCCACCAGCAGCCGGGAGCGCAAGACGTTGCCCAACGAACAAGCACGGGCCGTCTCCAGCGCTCGTCAAAGTGTCGGCCCACTGGTCAAGCGCCTGATCGAACAAGGTATCGAGCCGAAGATGCACATCTGGTCAGAGGACGAAGCACGCACTCGGGACAATCTGACGCCTGCCTACAAACAGGTGTACGTCATGAGCACACTTGAGCGTGAGGTGGAGGGGGACTTGTCGAAGGTCTATTTAAGAACAATGCGGGAGTTGGCGGTACAGCATGGAGCGCCGTTCGATGCGATCAACGACCGAGATCCGCGTCTGGCCTTACCTGAAGACCTAACGCTTATTACGGCGAAAGTTCTGAATTACGCAACAGGAAGAGCGGGAGCGTTGGAGTTGACCGCCGCCGAAGAGGACTTGCTACTCCGCCGTTACATCCACCTCTCCGCGAGCTGGAATGCGGTGAAGGAAAGGCACAGAACCGACATAAGAGTCCTGTTCATCAACCGGCCCGCCGATGATCACCGGCGGATTATCCATGGCAATCAATAAGCTCAAAGTATTATTGGGGGGGGCACTCGTCGTGGTTCTCGGCGGGTGCAGCCACGTTAATTACTATGGAGGAAAACTGCCGTATGACTCTTGGCGGTTGGGTTTCTTTGCTCCTAATTACATGGAGGTCTGGATTGAAACTGCTGATGTGATGGACATCAATGACAAGGCGTTCAAACGTGCAATGAGTGGGGTGGCGGCAGTCCAGACACCACCGAACTTTAGAGGGGATCCGGCAGGTTGGCCGAAACGTCCGGGAGGGGGGGCCGGGAAGCAGGTTTCAGGCGCTAGTCTTCCGCGTTTTATATATGTGCGCTGGCAGTCTCTGGCGGAGCCGCAAACCTATCAAGCTTACATAGAAATCCCCCAGAGAACTCGTGAAGCCATGCTCAAGGGAGAGCACGCGTACTGTAAGGCAGACGAGAAGTGGATAGTTGATTTCAGAGACTTTTTGACAATCGGTTTGGCCCCCGGCGGCGTGACCAAAACGTGGATTCAGGGCGGATGCCTAGAGCCGATTGAAGTCAGCCGCGTGCAGGGCCAAATTGTAAAGAAAGGACCCTATGGCGGCCTGTCAGACGGTCACTATTACCGCCCGCCTAATCAGGAATCTCAGGCTTACATCGACAAGTTCGGTATTCCTTATGACTCCTGGTAACGCGCTATCGCCAGCCAGCGGATCACCCATGGTGAAAGCGCTTTTGGGGTGCGCACTCGCCATGGTTCTCGGCGGGTGCAGCCACGTTAATGACTATGGAGTAGAGCTGCCTTATGACGCGTGGCGACTGGGCTTTCTGGCGCCCAACTACATGGAGGTCTGGATCGAAACCGCCAATGTGGTCGACGTCAAAGGTCGGGTTTTCAGGCGCGCCATGAGTGGCGTGGCGGCCATTCACACGCCACCTAATCTGAGGGGAAACCCGAGAGGTTGGACCAAGCAGCCGGGAGATGGGGCGGGGAAGCATGTCTGGCGCGCCGATGTCCCTCGTCAGATTTACGTGCGCTGGCAATCCCTGGCAGAGCCACAAACCTACGAGGCTTATGTAGAAATTCCTGAGTCGATACAGCGCTCAATGCACGAGGGTGGAAAAACATATTGCGGTGCAAGTCAGGTCTGGATCGATGATTACAGAAAGAATCTGGTCATTGGGCTGGCCCCGGGCGGCGTTGTTAAGACCTGGTTGATGGGGGTTTGTATTGATGCAATTGAAGTCAGCCGCGTGCAAGGTCGAGTAGTCGACAAAGGCCCTGACTTGGGACGTACCAACGGAAGGTACGCCCTGGAGTTAGAGCCTGAGTCGCGAGCATACATCGACAAATTTGGCATCCCCTATGGCTCTTGGTAACGAGGCATCGCCAGCCGTCGCATCCTCCATGACGATGAATACGCTCAACGCGTTAATGGGGTGTGCACTCGCGTTTGTTCTCGGCGGGTACAGTGTCGCAATCGGGCGATACAGAGAGTTGAACGTGGATGGGAATCTGGCCGATATTGAGGTCGCAAAACTGATCAGCAGCACTGGTTGAACAACTACCAGCACCCGATCCCCGACTTCTATGAACAGAAGAAGGGCGGGAGCGCGTCTGGCAGCGGGGCGGTGGGGGAATTGATCGGGCTCCCGAAATGGGAATCGCCTGACGACTAGACAACGATCCCCTGTAGGAGTGAGCTTGCTCGCCATGGCATAGGGTCAGTCACTGCAGTTGTGATGGCCAGACCTCAATCGCGAGCAAGCTCACTCCTACAGGGAAAATGTGTTGGCTGCGCGCCAGAGCGGCCGGTAGTTCCCCACAGGCTTTAGTGCGCCGTCACCCGCCCTCGCGCGGTCGCGGTGGGGGACAATGCCAGCGCCAGTTGCGTGCGGTTGTGCATGTGGGTCAGGCGCAGCACTTGTGAAACGTAAAGCTTCACGGTGTTCTCGGTGATGCCCAGCTCGCAGGCGATCTGGTAGTTGGTCTTGCCTTTGCTCACCAGTTTGGCGACATCGAGCTGGCGGGGGGAAAGCTGTTCGAAAATGGACGGGATTTGCACATCGCCCTCGCTGTCCGCCAGCGCCGGTTGAGCCAGTTGCCGCGACTTGTCCAGGTCCTGGCACAGATCGTCGATGGACGCCGCCAGAAATTGCAGTTTGTCGTTGAGATGGCCCAGGTGCTGTACGTTCTTCACGCGTTCTTCCAGTGATTCTTCCTGACGCCGCACGCCGTCGAGCAGCTCGTTCAGGTCTACCGGCTTCTGGTAGTAATCGGCGATCCCCGCGCGCAGGGCTTTGATCACGTCCTGCTTCTCGGCGCGGCCCGTGAGCATGATGGATTCGAAGATCCGCGTTTTCCCTGCCACGCGCTTCATGGCTTCGACCAGTTCGATGCCGTTCATGCCGGGCATGTCCAGGTCGCACAGCACGATGGCGACGGTGGGGTCTTCGCGAAAACATTCGAGGGCTTCGCGGCTTGAGTAACAGGGCACGCACGGGTAGCCACTGTTTTCCAGAAATTCGTGGATCTCATCCACGATGAGGGGCTGATCGTCGACGATCAGAATCTTTAAAGCGGGATGGTTGTTCACGCGCGACTCCCTGCTGCGACTACGGCTGAACCGGGTCCGGCGCCATGCCTATCCTTATGGCAATCCACTGTAGGACAGTTCTCTGCCCGGACGTAGGACTAAACCTAGACTCACTTTTGGACTATGTACATAGCATGAGATGGCATTTCGACTAGTGGGAGATGCATGGGGGCGATCTACCGATTTTCCTGTAGCAGCACGGCCGTGCTGCTACGCATGCGAGCTCAGGAAAGACAGAGTGTCGTCATCAAAAAACCGGTGAACAGGAAGGGCACGAACGGCTGTTTGTTTGACGGCTCGGGGGCGAGCTGGGGATAACGGTTTCTAACCCCTTGAGCCAGATGGGGCCAGATTTTTTGACGCAGCAGCAGCCACATCAAACTGGTGAATCCAGCGCCGACAAATGTGCCCAGCACATGAAGCTGATCGCTGGTCAGCGCAACGGTGACCAGCAACTTCGCGTCCCCGGCACCCAGTTTCTTCAACGCGTAGCCGGGCAGTGTCAGTAACAGCGCCCACAGTACCGCCCACCTTGCCTCTGTCATTGAGGCGCCCAGCCACGTGCTGCCATTCATCAGCAGGTAGACCAGCGCCAGCGCTGCACCACCGAGGGTCAACACGTTGGAAACCCTTCTGTGCCGAGCATCCTGGTCGGCGCAGGCGGCAAACCACAGCAGCAGGATCAGTAAATTCATGGGCTAAAAAACGTCCTGTTTTACGGAAAGAATCTATGCTCCTTGCAAGGTAGCACTGTCAGGGTAGACGTCGGCATGCGCAGGACACCTCGCATATTCCCCCCTCGAAAACAAAAAGGCGCAGCCGCCATCGAGTTTGCGGTGGTGTTCGTGATTTTCTTTGCCGTGTTCTATGGCCTTCTGACCTACAGCTTGCCCCTGCTGCTGATGCAGTCGTTCAACAACGCTGCGGCCGAGGCCGTGCGCCAGGGCGTTGCGATCAGCCCCAGCGTTTCGGGTTACGTCACCGTGGTCAAAAATCAGGCCACGCAAGCCCTGACCACCCAATTGTCGTGGATACCCACGCCGTTCGCGTTCAGCGTGGCGTCCGATACGTCGGTCAGCTTTGACGGCAAATTGCTTCAAGTCAGCATCAACTACCCCAGAAGCAAACTGACCCAAGTGGTGCCCGTTTTAACACTCCCCGGAATCGGTGACGTACCGAATCTGCCGACCTACCTCTCTGCCCAAGCGAGCCTGCAACTTGCCCCTTAAAAACGAAATTCTCAATCGTTGGCTCGGACGCGAGGCGCCTGCCGAACACGAGCCGAAAAAACAGCCCGAACCTGCGGTTGTCGAGCCTGCGTCGGTGATTGCGGACTGGCACATGCAACTGGACGAGGAGGGCCGTGTGACGGGCATCAGCAAACCGCTGCGCAACGCGCTCGGGCTGGCTGCGGTGGTCACGCCTGCACAGCGTCTGATGGGCTATTTGATGCCTGGCAGTGCGCTGGTGGTGGAAGGTGCGCCGGAAGAGTGGCACGGGCACATGCTCGATCTGGACTTCCGGCGCCCCAATGGTCAGGTGCTGCACACTCGGGGCTGGGTCCAGGCGCAGGGCGAAAAATGGCTGCTGCAACTGCTGGACATCGGCGATCTGATGGAGGAGGCGAACGTCGCCCAAAGCCGTCAGCAGTGCCTGAGACTGGCCGGGCAACTGGCGGAAAAAGTGCGTGGTTGCCATGTCGACCGGTTACAGGCCGTGACCGCCGAACAGCTTGAAGAGCTGGCCCAGAGTTACCGCGTGCCTTGCCTGGCGCTGGCATTGGCCGAACCGGGTGGCGCAGGCTGGCGGATCTACGCGCAGTTCAACGCCCAGACCGCCCCGCAATTGTGGCAGGACGGCCAGCGGCTGGGCACCGATCTGGACGCGTTGGTCAGCACCCAGACCCATCAGATCGATTTTGGCGAGCCCACTCAACTCGTCCACTTGCAAAGCGCTTTTGGCAATGCCGACGGATTTTTGCTGCCCCATCACAAGGAAGGCTCGGTCAAGGCCTGGCTGTTGTTCGGCTTCTACAACGCCGCGCGACAGGCGCCAGAACTGGGCGAGCGCGAATGGATGAACCTCTGCTCGGCGTTGGCAGGGCCGATTCTGTATCGGCACGCCGATCAGGCGCATCGTCATCAACTTGAGCGTCTGGCGGTGTTGCAGGACTTGCTGGGCACCGGTTGGTGGGAATTCCTGCCGGACAGCGACGAGGTGCAGTTGGCGCCACAACTGGCCCGCACGCTGGGCTTGCCGGGCAGCAGCGATGTGCTGCCGTTGACGCAGTGGTTGCAGTTGATTCACCCGGCGGACCGCCATGAGCTGGAAAGCCGTCTGGGGCTGTTGCGTGATCGCGGCACACCCATGTTGTCATGCGTGCGCTTGCAGCAAGAAGACCCGGCCCAACCTCCGGTCTGGCTGCGGATTCAGGGGCAGGTGCTGGTCAGCGGGCAGGCCCGGCGGGTGCTGGGCTTCATGCTCGACGTCAGCGACATCAAAAACCAGGAAATCCAGGCCGCCGCCGCCCACGCCCGGCTCGATAACCTGATCGCCAGTTCACCGGCCGTGATCTACGTGCTCGGCTATGACCGGGGCAGTCTGGAGCCCACCTTCTTCAGCGCCAGCCTCACGCCGTTACTGGGTTGGACCCAGGCCGAATGCGCTGAGGGTCTGCTCACGCAATACGTCCACCCCGACGACCGCGATATCTGGTTCCAGCGCACTCGCCAGTTGCTGCGCGAAGGCGTGGTCAGTTGCCGCTATCGCCTGCGCGACAAGAAAGGCGAATACCACTGGCTGCTGGATGAAGCGCGTTTGCTGCGTGACGATCTGGGCATGCCGGTGGAGGCGGTCGGATTGTGGCTGGACGTCACAGAAGCGACTCAAGCGACTGAGCGTGTGCGGGAGAGCGAGGAGCGCTACCGGATTCTCGTCGAAGACTCGCCCGCGATGATCTGCCGCTATACGCCGGATCTGATACTGAATTTCGGTAACCGCCCATTGGCCGACTACCTCGAATGCACGCCGCAACAACTGCCGGGCGTCAATCTGGGCAACTGGTTCTCTGCCGAGCAGAAAGAGGCGTTCTTGCGGCGTATCGACGAACTGACGCCGGAGGCGCCGATGAGCACCGCCGAGATTTGTCTGGAGTTGCCAGGCCGTGAGCATGCCTGGTGGGTCTGGGCGGATCGGGGTGTTTTTGATGACAGCGGCAAGCTGGTGGAGATCCAGGCCGTGGGCCGCGACAACACGGAAATCCGTCGCACGCGCATGCAACTCAATCAGAGTGCGAAAATGGCCACCCTTGGCGAAATGGCCACCGGTTTGGCCCATGAGATCAACCAGCCACTCAACGTCATGCGCATGGCGGTGGTCAACGTGCTCAAACGCCTGAGCAATGGCGACACCGACGTCGAATACCTGACCGACAAACTGAACCGCATCGATACCCAGGTGCAACGCGCGGCGCGGGTGGTCAACCACATGCGGGTGTTCGGGCGTCGTTCGGAAATCGAACAGCAACTGTTCGACCCCATTGATGCCGTGGATGGCACCCTGAACATGCTCACCGAGGGCATGAAAGGTAAGGGCGTCGAGTTGCGGGTAGGCGAACCGGGGCCTCGCGTGCAAGTGCGCGGGCACGTCGACCAGCTAGAGCAGGTGCTGATCAACTTGATGGTCAACGCCCGCGATGCGCTGCTTTCCAAGAAAGAAAAGACCCCCGAGCTGGAACCCTGGATCGCGCTGCACGTGGAACAGGACGATCAGACCCTTTGGTTGATCGTCGAGGACAACGGTGGCGGCATCGATCCGCGTCTGCTGGAGCGGATTTTCGAGCCGTTCTTCACCACCAAACCCGTGGGCGTCGGCACCGGGCTTGGGTTATCGGTGAGTTATGGCATCGTCGAGCAAATGGGGGGGCGGCTGAGCGTGAGCAACGCCAGCGAAGGGGCGTGTTTCCGGATCGCGTTGCCGATTGCGCGGGATTAAGACCTGTTTCTGCCCGAAGGGCGTATGAGCGAGGCTTGCCCGCGATCGTCCGGGGTCGCGGGCAAGCGCGCTCCTACGGGGGAGGGCGCGCATTCAAATCACCAACACCGCCTGCGCCGGGTGACAACTGAGGTTGGCACCCACGTTGACGTTAGCGATGTTCACGCCGAGGTTTTTCAGCACCAGGTTCAGCAACGGGTCCAGCAATGGGCCGATCAGGCCACTGACGATTGACGTGACGGTGCTGACCAAGCCATTCACGAGCGAGGTCACGGCGTTGATCACCAGGCCGAGCAAGCCTGCGTTGGTGGCCGAGTGCAGCACGACCGGGTTGCTCAGGCTGTTGCCCAGGCTGGTCACGATGTTCGGGTCGCCATTGAGTGACAGTACGGGCGACGGGGTGGCGCCGATTTCGGCAGGCTGAGCGAAATTCAGCGTTGCCCTGTTCGCTGCGACCGGCAGGTTGACCAACAAACCCACGCCGCCGCCCCCGTAATCGACCCTCGGGTTGCCTGTCCTAATATTCAGCAGCACCAACTCCTGCGGCGCCGGAAGATCAGCCACCGAAGAACTCCACGTGCTGCTGTCGATTTTGCCGACCTTGAGTTTGACCAGCGCTGTATTGGTGTCGGCTGCCAGTGTTTTGGTGGCGTCGGACGAGCAGCTATAGCCGGTCACATGGCTACTGGCGCTGGCGGCCTCCAGGCTGATGTCCAGCGACAGCGGCGCCGGTGCGATCTGGACGTCTGCACTGAGCAGCGCGAGCAGGGTGTTGAGTGATCCGCTGACGATATTGAGCACCGGGCTGAGCGAACTCAAATCCACGCTCGTCAATGTGCGCACCTGCGCGGTGCGCACGTAAATCTGATTGGGGTCGCTGCTGTTGGCGGTCGCCAGTCGCGGATCCCCGGCGGCGGACAGTTGAGAGGGTTCGACGATTTTCACCTTGGTGCTCAACCCCACCAGCCCCAACACGTTGGCGGGGATCGTGGCGTAGGCCCCGCTGTTGCTGTTGGCCACTTGAACGAAGCCCTGCAACAACCCAAACACGTTCAGGTTGGCATTGAGAGCGGAGGATGGCAGGCCGGTTTGCAGGTTCAGCAGGTCTTGCAGTTTGATCGTCGTGCCGCTGGCAATGGTGCTGACGCTGAGCAGGCCGCTGATCGCTGTCTGAACGGCGGAATTGTTTTGCGGCAGCACGGTGGCAGCCGTCGTAAGCAGTTGTTTGACGGAGATGTTGGTGGCCAGCAGTGAGGTGTAGTTGCCGGCCTGGGCGTTGACGTCGATCGCCAGTTGATTCAGGTAACTGAGCAGGTTGATGTTGGCGTTGGCCAGTCCGTTCCAGCCCGCCGCCGAGATGTTGAGCGTGCCGCCGAGCAACCCGCCCCACAACGTGTTGAGCAACCCGGCTTGCGTGCTGTCCACGGTCGCTAGCGAGCTGTTGATCGTCAACTGCGCGAGCGGCGGCAAGGCCGGGGTCGCCACGGCCACGGCGGTCAATTGGATGTCGGAGGGTGTGGGGTTGGTGTCGAACATCGCGCCAATGCCTGCCGCGATGCTGCGTGATACGGTATGGCTGACCACCACTTGAATCGCATCGGTTTTGGTTGCATCGACCGTGAAGGTGCGAAGGCCGTTCGAACCTGTGCTGAGCGTGCCGCAGCGGGTAGTGAGGGTACGTGTGTTGTCTGTGACGGTGAAGCTGTTGCGGGTGGCGCTCTGAGTGGCGTAGGTGCTGGCGGTGTTACTGCCGGTGCAGACGCCGTTCAGGCTCGCCGCTTCCAGTGCGGCCATGTCGGCGACCCGTTGCAGGGTGCGTTTTTCCATGAACAACCGACCGCTGTCGACCACTACCAGCGTACACAACAGCGCCAGGGCCATGGTCAGCGCGGCCAGCAGTCCTATGGCACCACGCTGCCGGTCCCGGCGCGCGCAGGGAGATTTCAGGGGAGACATCCAGCACTCCTTCGGCTACGCCATCGCTACTCACCCGGGGTGGGAGTGTAGTTGGGGCGCAGGGAGTGTGCCGGGAGAAAGATGTTGCTCGGGCCTGTTGATGGGGTCCCGGTTCCCTGTGGGAGCGAATTCATTCGCGAAGACGTCGGCAGCCATAGCATCAACGTCGCCTGACACTCCGCTTCGCGAATGAATTCGCTCCCACAGGGTCCTGTGTTTGCCGCGCGTCAGCACGGCACCGACGCGATCGGTTGTCTCCCACAGGGTATCGGGCAGACCGACAATTATGTATCGGTCTGCTATCCATCAATGCGGCGGATACTGCTGCAGGATTTTCTGCACGGTCTGACGCAAAGCCAGTTCTCGTGCAGCCGGGTTGGCGCTGCCGTCGTTCACGACCTGTTCGGTACTGCCGCGCCAGACGAGTTTGCCGTCCTTGCCGTCGAGCATGTCGATTTGCAGCGTCGAGACCTTGTAATCGACGTTACGCGTTTCGGTGCCAATCGGGCCGCCCCAGTAACCGCCCCACGGGTTGCCCCAATAGCCGCCACCGCCGTAGTTGGTGGTGACCATTTGCTGGCGGTTTTCAACGATCAGCCAGGCCTGTACCTGCACATCGGCCTTGGCGCCGGGCGCCGCCATGCGCAAACCCCTTTGGTCGAGTTGTTCGCTGACCGACTGGCGAATGCGTTGTTCGGTCAGGTCACTTTTGATGCGTGGGTCATTGGGTTGATATTGCAGGCCCGGTTCTTTCCAGGCCCAGGTTCTGTACCCGCCGAAGTCGCGCTGTGCGTCGAAATCGCGATTGACGCGATCGGTCTGGCAGGCGGCGAGCAGCAGGGCAACACACACGACAGCGATACAGCGGAGCATGATGGTTCTCCAGAAGCGCGTAACAGGTTACGCAGGGGGATAGGCGGCCAAAGCGCGCTGCACGGCCTGACGCAACGCTTTGGCGCGATCGGACTGATCGCCGCCACTGCCGGTCTCGGCACTGGCGCTCCACACGGGTTGGCCGCTGCGGGCATCGAACAGACTGATGTTCACCACGACCACTTGCTCTTGGTAGGTTCGCACCACCGGTACGGTGGCGTATCCGCCGTAACCGTGACGATAGCCGTTGTAGTAGCCCACCCCGGCACCGCCATAGTACGGATCGTAATAATCGTCGCGCACCTGGCGCAGACGGGTTTCGATACGGGTGTCAGCCGCGACCCGCAAGTCTGCCGCCTGCGGGTTCTGCGAAGGGCGCAGGCCGCGCTGATCCAGGCCGTTGCTCACCGCCTCCGCCACCTGTGCTGAATCCGCCCACTGGGTGCCCGGTGGCAACTGGCCGTTGAGCCAGGTCCAGTTGCGATAACGCCCATAATCTCTTGGTGCGGCCGGGTAGGCGCTCATGTCGATGGCATTGGCCGCTTGCGGCGGGGCAGGCGGGATCGCGGCGGAAACGGCGGTGTAAGGGTTCTGGTTCTGACAGGCAGCCAGTGCCAGGGTCGAGAACAGTGTGAGCGAAGCGAGACGGCGTTTCATAGTGGTCTCCGCAGAAAGCCTCAAACGGGTCGGCACATCCAGTGCAGATAACGTCCCAGTCCGGCGAAACTCGGGTGGCGCCGATGGGCCAGTTCCATTTCCAGCAAGTCCGCCAGATCGGCCTTGGTCTGGAATTCCACCGGCATGTAATCGTGGAACACCCGAACGCCACTCTGGGTTTCGACTCGCCACAGACCTTCAAGTTGCGCCGCTAATTCGCGCGGATCAAGGGGTTCTTGCGGCGTCAGGCTCTGTTTTTCACCGGCCAGCGTGTTACGGCGCATTTTGCGGAAATGGCCCTTGAGCAGATTGCGATAAATCAGCGCGTCACGGTTGTAAAACGCCAGAGACAACCAGCCCTCGGCGGCGGTCAATTGGCGCAGCACCGGCAGGATCGTGAAAGGCTCGGCCAGCCATTCCAGCACGGCGTGGCAGATCACCAGGTCGTAGGGTTCGTTCAGCAGATTTGGCAGATCCTGCCATGGCGCCTGAATGAACGTTGCTGTCTGTCCGGCATCTGAAAAGCGCTGACGTGCCCCTTCGAACATCGGCTCGGCAGGCTCGGCCAGTGTGACATCGTGGCCCTGCTGCGCCAGCCAGAGCGACATGTGGCCCAGCCCTGCGCCGATGTCCAGTACGCGCAAGGGGCGATCCGGCAGGCTTTCGTTCAGGTCCGCCTGCAAAACCGCCAGACGAATCGCGCCCTTCGCGCCGCCATAGATTTTTTCGGCAAAGCGCGTCGCCAATTGGTCGAAGTGACGATCACTCATTTCAGAAAACGCCGCTCGCTGTCCGCCAGCTTGGCGCGAACCACTTCGTTCATGTCCAGACCCAGTTCGCTGCACATCAGCAGCAGATAGAGAATGATGTCGCCCACTTCCTGACCCGCATGGGCCAGTTCATCCGCCGGTAATTGACGGGACTGGTCCTCGGTTTTCCACTGGAAAATCTCCACCAATTCGGCCATCTCCACACTCGCGGCCATGGCCAGATTCTTGGGGCTGTGGAATGGCCGCCAATCGTTGGTATCGCGGATGTGGTGCAGGCGCTGGATGAGTTCGTCGAGGTTCATGGGGCGGGTCTCCTGAAGGTGCGTAGCTTCAGGGGGATGAGGGGAGGAATCAAGTGAAGTCGGTGTAAATTCAGAACGGTGCAAACCCCTGTAGCAGTCCGGTTTGCCGGCGGTAGCGGTTTTGAGGACGCCACCGCCGGCAAGCCGGACTGCTACAGATAACGCGTCGTGTGCAAAATCTGTCGTCGGCGTTACTCCCCTGCAGGCTGCCAACTCCCCACCATGTGCACGATCCCTTCCTTGCCCTCCAGCCTCAATTGCCCATGAGACCCCGCCGTGCTGGCTGACAACGTCACTTCGCCGGGCAAGCGCACCGGCTTTTGAAACGTCACCGAGATATCCACATTCGAGGCGGGCAAATGATCGTCCAGCGCCGCCAATGCACGGCTTTTTATCCACATCCCATGGGCGATGGCGGTCGGGAAACCAAACAATTTAGCGCTGCTGGCGCTCAAATGAATCGGGTTGTAGTCGCCGCTGACCTTGGCGTACTGACGGCCGATGTCCGATGGCGCGTACCAGGTGGCCAGCTCGCTCATGGGCAAGGGCGCCGGTTCATACGTCCCATCGGGTTCACCTGCGATCTGCACACCCCGACACAGCATGGTGCTCTCTTCCTCCCAAAGCAGGCCCAAGGCGTCATCGATCTGGGTGATCAGGCTGAACGTCGCCCCTTTGGCATGGGGCTTGAGGTCGGCCAGGCGGACGCTGACCTGAGCCTTGATCACACTGCCCAGGGGCCTGCGAATACTGATGCGGTTCTGCAAATGCACCAGCCCCAGCAGTGGAAAGGGGAAGTCTTTGTCGGTCAGCAGCTTCATCTGCAACGCAAACGCCAGCACATGGGGGTAGGTCGGTGGCAGCAGGCTGCCGGGAATAAAGCCGCAGACGTTGGCGAAAGCTTTGACCTTGTCGGGGTCCACCGACACCCAACAGCGCAACCCCTGATCGGGCAGGTGCGTGCCGTGGACCTTGCGCCGCAACGCCGCTTGCATGAACAGGCCCGGCAGAGCGGGTGGGGTGTCCAGATAGCGCCAGTGTGTTCCCATCACGTCTCTCCTCATCTGCCGCTTGTGGCAGGTTTTTTAGGCGCCGATGACGCTTTGCCCGCACACGCGCAACACTTGGCCGCTCACTGCGCCGCTGCCGGGCTGACTCAACCACGCAACGGCTTCGGCGACATCTTGCGGCAGACCGCCCTGGCCCAGTGAACTCATGCGTCGTCCGGCCTCACGCAGCGCGAACGGCATGTGCGCAGTCATGCTGGTTTCGATGAAACCGGGCGCGACGGCGTTGATGCTGATGCCACGCGCCTTCAAGGTCGGTGCCAATGCCCGTGCCAGCCCAATCAACCCGGCCTTGCTGGTGGTGTAGTTGGTTTGCCCGCGATTGCCTGCCAACCCGCTGATCGAGGCCATCAGGATCACGCAGCCATTGTCCCGCAGAGCACCCGCGTCGATCAGCGACTGAGTCAGCACTTGCGGCGCGTTGAGGTTGACATTGAGCACTGAGTTCCAGAAATCGGCGGTCATATTGGCGAGGGTCTTGTCTCGCGTGATGCCCGCGTTGTGCACCACGATGTCGAGCCCGCCCGGCACCTGTTCGATCAATTGCGTGGCAGCATCCGGCGCGCAGATGTCCAGCATCAGCGCCTGACCGCCAAGGCGTGCTGCCAGCGCTTCCAGATCGGACCTGGCCTGTGGCACATCGAGCAGCACAACGTCGGCGCCATCGCGCGCGAGGGTTTCTGCGATCGCAGCGCCAATGCCCCGTGCGGCACCTGTGACCAACGCCTTGCGCCCGGCCAGTGGGCGACTCCAGTCCTGAACCTTCGCAGCGCAAGCACTCAGACGAATCACCTGCCCGGAAATGAATGCGCTCTTGGGCGACAGGAAAAAGCGCAATGCGCCTTCCAGTTGGTCCTCGGCCTCGTCTTCGATTTGCAGCAACTGGACCGTGCCGCCGTTGCGCATTTCCTTCGCCAGTGAGCGGCTGAAGCCTTCGATGGCTTGCTGCGTACTGGCCGCCAAAGGGTCGGTTTGCGTCTCCGGCGCGCGAGCGAGAATCACGAGGTGGGCGCTGTGTTCCAGTTGACGCAGGACCGGCTGGAAAAACTCGCGCAATTGACCGAGTTGTGACGTGTGCAAAATCATACTGGCGTCGAACACCACGGCTTTGATCTTCGCGCCTTGCTCGGCGGTCCATGGGTGGGCGCCGCTGACCTCGTTGCCGAAGCTGAAGAGCAAATCGGTCATGCGCGGGGCAAAACTGCTGACTCGCTCGGCCAGAGGGCCTCCACTCAACAGCAGCGCACCCTCGACAGGCCGCAGACGCCCGGCTTGCCAACGTTCCAGACGCGCCGGAGCAGGCAGTCCCACAGCGCCTACCAGCCGACGGCCGATGTCTGAGTTGGCGAAGTCAATGTAGCGATCAGATGCCATGGAACGCGCTCCTTGAGTCAGGGTTCAAACCAGTGGACCACACGCTGGTGAAGAAAGTCCTACGCTGCATACACCGAATCCCGCAGGAGCAAGAAGGAGAGATTTGAATGACTCAGACACGTCGCGTGGCTATCGTCGGCGGTAACCGGATTCCGTTCGCCCGCTCCAACGGCGCCTACGCCACCGCCAGCAATCAGGACATGCTGACCGCCGCGCTTGAAGGCTTGATCGAGCGTTACAACCTGCACGGCCAACGCATGGGCGAGGTCGTGGCGGGCGCTGTGCTCAAGCATTCCCGGGATTTCAACCTGACTCGCGAGTGTGTACTGGGCTCGCGCTTGTCCGCACAAACCCCTGCCTACGATCTGCAACAAGCCTGCGGCACCGGACTGGAAGCGGCGCTGCTGGTGGCCAACAAGATCGCATTGGGCCAGATCGAATGCGGCATTGCAGGTGGCGTCGATACGACCTCCGACGCACCCATCGGCGTGAACGAGGATTTGCGGCAGATTCTGTTACAAATCAATCGCGCGAAAAGCACGGGCGACAAGCTCAAGACGCTGACTCAACTACGCCCCCGCAACCTCAAACCCGAATTGCCGCGCAATGGCGAACCGCGCACCGGCCTTTCCATGGGGCAGCATTGCGAGTTGATGGCGCAAACCTGGCAGATTCCACGCGACGCTCAGGACCAATTGGCACTGGAAAGCCACCAGAAACTGGCGGCGTCTTACGTCGAGGGCTGGCACAGCGATCTGCTGACGCCATTCCGAGGCCTGACGCGCGACAACAACCTGCGCGTCGACGCCAGCCTGGAAAAGCTCGCGTCCCTCAAGCCTGCGTATGAACGCAGCGCCAAAGGTACGCTGACAGCAGGCAACTCGACCCCGCTGACTGACGGCGCTTCGCTCGTGCTGCTGGCCAGTGAGGAGTGGGCGCGAGCGCGCAGCTTGCCAGTGTTGGCCTACTGGCGCGATGGCGAGGCCGCTGCGGTGGATTTCGTCCGTGGCGAAGAGGGCTTGCTCATGGCACCGGTCTACGCTGTGCCGCGCTTGCTGGCCCGCAATGGTCTGACGTTGCAGGATTTTGACTACTACGAAATCCACGAAGCCTTCGCTGCCCAAGTGCTGTGCACGCTGAAAGCATGGGAGGACGCCGAATATTGCCAAACCCGTTTGGGGCTCGATGCGCCGCTGGGGTCCATTGATCGTAGCAAACTCAATGTCAAAGGCAGCTCATTGGCGGCAGGCCATCCGTTTGCGGCGACGGGAGGGCGCATCGTTGCCAACCTCGCCAAATTGCTCAACGTGGCGGGGCAGGGCCGTGGGTTGATTTCGATCTGCGCAGCGGGTGGGCAAGGCGTGACTGCCATTCTGGAGCGCTGATTCTGGGCGTCAGCCCGTAGGAGCGTGGCCCGGGGCAGGCCACGCTCCTACGCCTTCGGCAGAAGCGGGCTAGCATGGGATCACGTACACTGCCGTTCCACGACAAAAGACGCGCCCATGCCCAGCAAAGGACATTCCCCCTCCCGCAGTCCCCAGACCGAGCGGCTCATTCCAGTGTTGGCGGATTTGCCACGCCCGCTCTACGCCCGCGCCGAGAGCTTGAGCGCGGGGTCGTGGACGCCGACACATCGTCACGACTGGGTGCAATTTTCCTACGCTATCAGCGGTGTTCTCGGCGTCCATACCGAGCAGGGCAGTTTCTTCGCTCCGCCGCAGTGGGGTGTGTGGATTCCGGCAGGGCTGGATCACGAAGTCGTCACCTCGACCCGTGCTGAGATGCGCAGCCTCTACGTGCGGACTCAAGATTCATTGTGGGCGCCGGATCGTTGTCGGGTGCTGGAAGTCACGCCTCTGGCCCGAGAGCTGATCAAAGCCTTTTGTCTGCTGCCCGTCGATTATCCCGAGGGGGACAGCCAGCCTGCGCGCCTCGTTCGCGTGCTGCTCGATCAATTGGCGAGCCTGCCTGAAGTCGGTTTCTCTTTGCCGTTGCCACGCCACGCCCGGTTGTTAATGTTGTGCCAGGAACTGGTCGAAGAGCCGGGGCAAGACATCACGCTCACCGACTGGGCGCAACGCCTGAGCATGTCTGAAAAAACCCTGATGCGCCTGTTTCAACGGGAAACCGGTTTGAGCTTCAGAGGCTGGCGGCAACGCGCGCGATTGCTCGCCTCGCTAAACGCGCTGGAAGAGGGCGACAGCGTGACGAGCACCGCCCTCAATTGTGGGTATGACTCAACGTCTGCGTTCATTGCCGCGTTCAAGGGGCTCTTCGGTTTTACACCGGGGGATCTGTTCCGGCCTTGAACAAGGCGGCAGGCGGTGCGCGCACATCTGCTTTCACTCTGTCGCTGTGGTGATCCATTCGCTGGTTTATGCTGTGCCGCGGCATGAAAGGTGCTTGCCTCAATTCAGGGAACGTATGGGCTGCAATTGAATCCATGACTGCATTCCACATGCCCCTACTCGCTGGCAGAGGATTGCCGTATAACGAGCAACGATCGCGTGTTTGGCAACGAAGGACCCAGAATAAAAGCTGATGAAGACTCCCAAACGCATTGAACCCCTGATCGAAGACGGTCTGGTAGACGAAGTGCTGCGCCCGCTGATGAGTGGCAAAGAGGCAGCTGTTTATGTGGTGCGCTGTGGCAAAGAGCTGCGCTGCGCGAAGGTTTACAAGGAGGCGAACAAACGCAGTTTCCGGCAGGCCTCGGAATATCAGGAGGGCCGTAAGGTTCGTGGTAGCCGCGAGGCGCGCGCCATGGCCAAAGGTTCAAAATTCGGACGCAAGGAAAGCGAGGACGCGTGGCAGAACGCTGAAGTTTCTGCGCTATTCCGGTTGGCGAATGCGGGCGTCAGGGTGCCCAAACCCTACGACTTCCTCGACGGCGTGCTGTTGATGGAAATGGTCTCGGACGGCTACGGCGATGCGGCGCCACGGCTGAACGACGTCACCCTCGAACCGGATCAGGCCCGGGAATATCACGCGTTTCTGATTCAGCAGATCGTGCTCATGCTGTGTGCCGGACTGGTGCACGGTGACCTTTCGGAGTTCAACGTGTTGTTGTCACCTGACGGCCCGGTCATCATCGATCTGCCACAAGCTGTCGATGCAGCAGGGAACAATCATGCCTTCAGCATGCTGGAGCGGGATGTTGGCAACATGGCGGCCTACTTCGGTCGTTTCGCCCCTGAACTGAAGAAAACCCGGTTCGCCAAAGAAATGTGGTCTCACTATCAGGCGGGCACATTGTCCCCCGCCACTGTGCTGACCGGCCATTTCGACGATCCGACCAACCAGGCCGACGTCAAAGGCGTGTTGCGCGAAATTGAGGCGGCCCAGCGGGATGAGGCACGGCGTCAGGCCGCACGGCAGGCTGATGACGCGCCACCGGGCAAGGCCGAAGAGCCTACGCCGCCCTGGATGCAGTGATGAACTGATGAGAAGCCCGGCTTATGCCGGGTTTTTTGTGGGTGCACAACATCCGCCTGATTCCAGATCCTTGAGAATCGGACAGTCAGGACGGTGATCCCCCTGACAATGCTCCACCAGGTCCTGCAACGTATCGCGCAGCCCCGTCAGTTCAGCGATCTTCTGATTAAGCTCATCGATGTGTTGGCGGGCCAGTTCTTTGACATCGGCGCTCGCCCGGTCGCGGTCTTGCCAGAGGGTCAGCAGTTTGCCGACCTCTTCAAGTGAGAATCCCAGATCCCTTGACCGCTTGATGAACGCTAATGTGTGCAGGTCATCCCGACTGTAAAGGCGATAGCCACTGTCGGTGCGATGGGCAGCATGGAGCAGACCGATGGACTCGTAGTAACGAATCATCTTGGCGCTCAGCCCGCTGATTTTGGCGGCTTGTCCGATGTTCATTGTGCGTCTCCCTGATCGTCAGGTTTCCAAGTCTTGAGTAGCAGCGCGTTGCTTACGACGCTGACGCTGGACAGTGCCATGGCGGCGCCTGCGAGCACGGGGTTGAGTAAACCGAATGCGGCCAGCGGAATGCCGATCAGGTTGTAGATGAAGGCCCAGAACAGGTTTTGGCGGATTTTGCCGTAGGTCTTGCGGCTGATGTCCAGTGCTGCCGGGATCAACCGGGGGTCGCCGCGCATCAGCGTGATGCCCGAGGCGTGCATGGCGACGTCGGTGCCACCGCCCATTGCAATCCCGATGTCAGCGGCGGCGAGGGCCGGAGCGTCGTTGATGCCATCGCCCACCATGGCGATCACGCCGGTTTTCTTCAAGGCGACCACGGTGGCGGCCTTGTCGGCGGGCAGGACTTCGGCGTGAACGTCTGTGATGCCCAACGCATCGGCGACGGCGTAGGCGCTGCCGCGATTGTCCCCGGTGAGCAGGTGGCTGCTGATCTGGCGTGCGCCAAGTTGCTTGATGGCCTCGGTGGCACCAGGTTTGAGCGTGTCGCCAAAGGCGAACAGGCCCAGCACGCGACGCTCCGGCTTCAGTTCGATCAGCCACGACAGGGTCCGGCCTTCGGCTTCCCACGTTTTGGCGGATTCGTTCAGCGCATCGGAGGACAGGCCGTTTTCTTCCAGCAAGCGGCGATTGCCCAAGGCCAGTGCGCGCTCCTGCACTGATCCCGCTATGCCGCGCCCGGCCAGTGAGCGGCTGTCGTGAATGTTTTCCAGCGTCAGGCCACGCTCTGCGCACACGTCCAACACGGCCTTGGCTAACGGGTGTTCGCTGCCCTGTTGCAGCGTTCCGGCCAGTTTCAGCAGGGTGTCGTCATCGCCGTCCAGTGCGCTCAGATGGGCGATGCGCGGTGTGCCTGAGGTAAGCGTGCCGGTTTTGTCGAACACCACGGAGGTGACTTCGTGAGCGCGTTCCAGGGCTTCGGCGTCTTTGATCAGAATGCCGTGGCGCGCAGCCACGCCCGTCCCGGCCATGATGGCGGTGGGTGTTGCCAGTCCAAGGGCGCACGGGCAAGCGATGACCAGCACGGCGACCGCGTTGATCAGCGCGGTTTCGACCGACGCACCCGCCAGCCACCAGCCAACCAGCGTGGCAAGTGCCAGCAGCAGGACGACCGGGACGAACACCTGGCTCACTTTGTCGACCAGCTTCTGGATCGGCGCCTTGGCCGATTGCGCGTCTTCGACCAGCCGGATAATGCGAGCCAACACCGTTTCAGACCCCAGCGCCAGCGTGCGCACCAGCAGCCGTCCCTCGCCGTTGATCGCGCCACCTGTAACCTTGTCACCGGGCTGTTTGGCGACAGGCAGGCTTTCGCCGCTGATCAGCGCCTCATCGGCATGGCTCTGGCCCTCGATGACCTCGCCGTCCACCGGAAAGCGTTCGCCGGGTTTCACCCGAACAAGATCGCCCACGTTCAATGCGCTGATAGCGACGTCCTTCTCCTGGCCGTCAATGACCTGAATGGCGCGCTCCGGCCGCAAGGCTTCCAGTGCACGAATCGCGCTGGCGGTCTGGCGTTTGGCGCTGCTTTCCAGGTATTTGCCCAGCAGCACGAGAGCGATCACCACCGCAGACGCTTCGAAATACAGGTGCGGCATGCTGCCGGACGGCGCGGCGAGCCACTGATAAACGCTCAGGCCGTAACCGGCGCTGGTGCCCAATGCGACGAGCAGATCCATATTCCCGGCTTTCGCTTTTACGGCCTTGAATGCCGCCACATAAAAGCGCGCACCGAGGAAGAACTGCACGGGTGTTGCCAGAACGAATTGCGCCCACGCGGGCAGCATCCAGTGAACGCCCAACGGTTGCAGCAGCATGGGGACCACCAACGGCAGTGCGAGGATAATTGCGAGGATCAGGTGCCAGCGTTCGCTGTCGTGGCGTTTTCGCTGATCGGCCTGCTGCGCTTTGCTGTCCTGTTCAAGACTGGCGCCATAACCCGCTTTATCCACCGCCGCGATGAGCGTAGCGGGGTCGATCTGTTCCAGCACTTCGACGTGGGCACGCTCGTTGGCGAGATTGACTGTGGCGTTCTTCACGCCAGGTACTTTGCGCAATGCACGCTCGACACGCCCCGCGCAACTGGCGCAGGTCATGCCGGTGATCGGCAGGTCGAAGGTATCGGGACTGGACATTCCGGGCACTCCTTGAAGGCGATTGCCAGCAAGGATCAACCTTGCCACGTTGGCAAGGTCAAGTCCCGATGTTTTAGTCATGGAGGCAATTATTGTGAAGGTCAACCATGGCTTCGGAGTGACCCGATTTGTGGGAGTCGGCTTGCTGGCGATAACAGACTGCCAGCCAACTCATCAGGGAATGTCACACCGCTTCGCCAGCAAGCCGGCTCCCACAAACAATGCATTCCTGTCGGAAAATTTCAGTAATTCAGCTCGGCTTTCTTCAGGTACATGCCATTGGGCCCGGAGGCAATGCGGTACTTGAGAACGTCGTGGGCATTGATATGCAGCCGGGTGTTGTTCTGCGCTTCGATGCCTGGCGAGCAGCCTGGCGTCTGAGTGGGCAGCACGCGCAAACGCACGGAAACATCACCGGCAGGCAGGTTGAACGAGCGTGTTTCTTCCTGAAACAAGCGGCCCACCAGTTGATCCTGCATATAAATACCGATTTCGCACGGTGTGCCTACTTCCAGCCGCTCGCGGGAAATGATGAGTACGCCGTAATCCTCATCGGCCTGAGCCCAGGAGGCGCAAGCCAGCAGGCCGAGAAATCCGAAAAGACGAGGGGTTGACCAGCGCATGGCCGATTCTCCTGATGATCGTTGATGAAACACTTTGGCTCAGGGTGACGCTGAATGCCAGCCCGGCAGGTTCAAGAGAAACTTGACCTTGCCATGGTGGGAAGGTCAAAGATGCCGTCATTCAATGCTTTTCATTCACCCGAGGAGTCACGACATGCAAGTGTTCAACGTTCAAGGCATGACCTGCGGCCACTGCGTTCGCGCGGTTACCAACGCCATAAAGGGTGAAGACCCGGCGGCGGATGTGCAGATCGATCTGGCCAAAGGCGAAGTGGCGGTGCAGAGCCAGTTGGCTGCCGAGCAGATCATCAGTTTGATCGTGGAAGAGGGCTACACCGCGAAGGTGGTGTGACAGCGCTGCTTCTGCCGAAGTCGTTGATCGTTCCCACGCTCCGCGTGGTAACCCCGTTCACACTGTAGGGGTGACGCGGAGCGTCACAGGCTACGTGCCCACGCAGAGCGTGGGAACGATCAACACGCCTCTGGCAGAAACCGTCCGTTTCGCCTCTTTTTTTCAATAGTGATACCACTTCAATTCCAGCATCACCTCATTCACTGGCGAGGTCATTTCGCTGAACTGCCGTTGTGCGCTCAACCGCAGCCCCAGGTTGCGCGATAATTCCCACTGTTGATTCAGACTGATCGTGCGGCGTACTTCGCCGTTGGTGAAGTAATCGCCTTTACCCTCAACGCTCAGATTCCCCAACGGGTTACGCCACAACATCCCGGTGTCAAAACCTGCTGCCGGTGACACGAACGCATCGAAATCATTGTTGTGCTCGACCCGCACCGTGCCCAACGCGAAGCCCAAGGCATCGTCCCCCAGTTTCCACGTGCCCCCCGCGCCGCCGTTGACATGGCTGACCAGATTCTCGTCGCCATGCTTGCCCAGTACACGCTCCAACCCGCCCGTCACTTGCCAGGACCAGGGTTGCAGCAGTTCGTTGCGCGGGGTAAGTGAGCGGATGGTCGCCAGATCCAGCCGCTGTACCTGCCACTTATTGTTTTCGTACTGGCGCAGTTTCAGTTGCAGAATCTCGATCTGCGCCCCGAGCGGGAAGCCATAAGCGTTGTCGTTCAAATCGTGATACGCCATGCGCAGACCGTATTCGGCAAAAGCCTTGTCATCGCGCGTACCGACGCCCAGTTGCCAGGTGCGGGATTCATGGCCGTCTTCTGGCAGGCCGGGGCGTTCGATGTGCAGCGCAGGCGGCGGGTTGGTGCTGATCGCGCGTAACAGGTCGTAGCTGCGCTGCGCCCGCACTGGGTCGCGCTCCTGACCATTGGCACGATAACGCTCAAGGCGATAGGCCGCGTCCTGAATCAACGCCCGGCGATCTTTTGCCAGCGCCTGATATTCCGAGGTTCGCATCTGTTGCTGATCGGCGCTGATCTTCAGCACCCACTGTTTTTCGTCGTGGCTCAGCGGTTCGGCGCGGCTGAGCAGTTCGCGCTCTTTCGAAGGGCGATAATCGATTTTCTCCACCAAGCCTGCGTCTTTCACCGCTCGCACGGTATCGGTGGGAATGGCGGTCAGGCGAAATTGCGGGGTCAGGTTCAGACTTGGACGCGCGACTTGCAGCAGCTCCAGCAGACGGTACGAACAGTTCTCGTCGAAGAAGAAATAACCGAAGCGAATCTGTTTGAGTTCCCACACATGCTCGACCATGCGCCGGGTTTCTTCCGGCGTCAGGTTCAGGCGGTATTCCCACAGGTCACGGTTTTCGAGGCTACGGTACTCTGAGAGTTTTTCTTGATACGGCACCAGCGCGAACAGGCCCGGATAGCCCCCCATCAGGCCCTTCCACGCATAGAGAATGCTGTTGTCGGAGCCTTCGATGTAGGCGCCGAAGTTGATTGCGTAGCTGAGCAGTGCGGTCTGATTTTCCTGCACGCCTTTCTGGTCGATGCGCAGCAGGGTGTGGCCGAACATGGAAGACGGACTGTTGAGGTAGGCCGCCGGAAAAATCATCACTGTGCTGTCCGGCGCGACGTCGGAAAACCATTTGTTGAAGTCTTTGCAGTCGACGGCAGGCAGGTCTGTCAGCTTCAGTTCGTTCCGCAAAAAGCGCGTGCGCGAGGGATAAACGCATTGCGGATGAAGGTCTTCCTTACCTTGCACCACAGGGCGATAGATCGCTTCGAGGGTGGCGGCCAGCTCGGCCTTCGGGTCATGGGCGCCATCGACCGCGAGGAAGAACTTCGGGTCATCGACGTAGCTGCGCCAGCCGCCCAGCTTGGCGGATTCGTAATGGCCGATGGCGATCCAGAATCGGGAGTCGGCCAGTTGCTGCAAACGATCATTGTCGACATGCGGTGCAGCAGAAAGCTGCGCGGCGTACAGCGGGGCACACATGTAGAGCGCCCGCCGGGCAAGGCGTTTGAGCATAGTGTGGCAACTAGTCAGGATTGGACGGAGGCGTTCGACTCCTGCCCTCCGAAGAGGGCAGGGGGATACAGCGTTTTAAGCTTGTGTGGCGTATTTGGCCAGCGTCGGATCATTCTTCAACACGTCCATTGTGTTGGTGTGAACGTCTTCGGCGGTGGCATCAGCCTTGTTGAAGATCTGCGAGTAGTGCTCATGGGTGACCGCGGCGAAATGCGCACGATCTTCAGGTTTCACGCCCAGTACCACCGCGTAGGTGGTCAGCGCTTCGCCCTGGCCCATGGCCATGTCCTTGGAGAGTTCGTCCATCATGCCGTTCATGGCAAACCAGGACTTGCCGCCATAGGTCAGCGCGCTGTTGGTGGAGCAACCGTTGGTGCCCGAGGTCATGCCGAACGTGGCGTTACCGGAGGTGCCGTTGGTGGTGGACGCAAGGAAGTGAGCTGGAGTACCGCGTTGGCCTTCGAACAGCATGTTGCCCCAGCCGCAATCAGGGCCGCCAGGCGCTTGGGCCATGGCGTTCAGGGATGCAGCGGCGAGGAGAGTACCAAGAAGAATCCGTTTCATAGCTTTAGTCTCTGTTGTTTCAACCAAGGGTCGGATGCCTGGCCAGAACGGCGCCAGGGGGGGGCCGGTTTATTGAATTGTTACCGGCCGCGCAGGTTGGAGTTTAGGCACGATCCGAACGTTCCGTGGGTTATTGCAGTTTGTTGCCTGTCGCCCAAATCGCTTGGGTCTTGTAAGTCGCTTCTTCAGGGGAAAAAGATTCCGAGGGTTCCTGCCTTGCCAGTCTGGTGCAGCGAGCGCCAGAATGCCCCCATCTGCCCCGCCTGATGTAAGGATGTCCGATGCCCGATTCTGTAGCTGCCAGCCTGCGACTAGCGCCTGAGGCGCTGACCCGTCCCTTTTCCGCTGAACAGTTCAGCTTCACGACAACCAACGATCTGGAACCCTTTCGCGGCGTGCTCGGTCAGGAACGAGCGGTCGAGGCCTTACAGTTCGGGGTCGCCATGCCGCGCCCCGGTTACAACGTCTTCGTCATGGGCGAGCCCGGCACGGGCCGTTTTTCTTTCGTAAAACGCTACCTCAAGGCCGAGGGCAAGCGTTTGCAGACCCCGTCGGACTGGGTTTACGTCAACAATTTCGACGAGCCACGCGAGCCACGTGCGGTGGAATTGCCGCCCGGCAGTGCGAGTTCGTTCATTGCCGACATCAACGGACTGATCGACAACCTTCTGTCGACATTTCCTGCGGTCTTCGAGCACCCGTCCTACCAGCAAAAGAAAAGCGGCATTGACCGCGCCTTCAACCAGCGCTACGACCGTGCACTGGACGTGATCGAGCGTCTGGCACTGGAAAAGGACATCGCGCTTTATCGGGACAGCAGCAACATCGCCTTCACCCCGATGCTCGATGGCAAGGCGCTGGATGAGGCCGAGTTCTCACAATTGCCGGATGCTGAGCGCGAGCGTTTCCACAGCGATATTTCGGCGCTGGAAGAGCGTTTGAATGAGGAGCTGGCCAGCCTGCCACAATGGAAACGCGAGTCCAGCAACCAGATGCGCCAACTGAATGAAGAAACCATCATTCTGGCGTTGCAGCCGTTGCTGGCGCCGCTGTCCGAGCAATACGCCGAAAACGCGGCGGTTTGTGCGTACCTGCAAGCCGTGCAGGTCAATCTGCTGAAAACGGTGGTCGAGCAACTGGTCGATGACAGCAAGAGCGATGCTCAGGCGCGCAAGCTGCTGGAAGAGCAATACTGCCCAAGCCTGGTGGTGGGGCATTCGGCAAGCGGCGGGGCGCCTGTGGTGTTCGAGCCGCACCCGACCTACGACAACCTGTTCGGCCGCATCGAATACAGCACCGACCAAGGCGCGCTGTACACCACCTATCGCCAGTTGCGTCCGGGGGCGATTCACCGGGCCAACGGCGGTTTCCTGATCCTTGAAGCGGAGAAAATGCTCAGCGAGCCGTTCGTGTGGGACGCGCTCAAGCGTTCTCTGCAATCGCGCAAACTGAAGATGGAATCGCCGCTGGGTGAGTTGGGCCGCATCGCCACCGTGACCCTGACCCCGCAAACCATCCCGTTGCAGGTGAAGGTCATCATCATCGGTGCCCGTTCGCTGTACTACACGCTGCAAGACCTCGATCCGGATTTCCAGGAGATGTTCCGGGTACTGGTGGACTTCGACGAAGACATCCCGATGGTCGACGAGAGCCTTGAGCAGTTCGCCCAACTGCTGAAAACCCGCACCTCGGAAGAGGGCATGGCGCCGTTGACCGCCGATGCCGTTGCCCGACTGGCGACCTACAGTGCGCGGCTGGCCGAGCACCAGGGGCGTTTGTCGGCGCGTATTGGCGATCTGTTCCAGTTGGTCAGCGAAGCCGATTTCATTCGCAGCCTGGCCAATGATGAACGCACGGACGCCGGACATATCGAGCGTGCACTCAAGGCCAAGGCCACGCGCACGGGGCGGGTGTCGGCGCGGATTCTCGACGACATGCTCGCCGGGATCATCCTCATCGACACCGCAGGCGCAGCCGTTGGCAAATGCAACGGCCTGACGGTGCTGGAAGTGGGCGATTCGGCGTTCGGGGTGCCTGCGCGGATTTCCGCCACGGTGTACCCGGGCGGCAGCGGCATCGTTGACATCGAACGTGAGGTCAACCTCGGTCAGCCGATCCACTCCAAGGGCGTGATGATTTTGACGGGCTATCTGGGCAGTCGTTATGCGCAGGAGTTCCCGCTGGCGATCTCCGCAAGCATCGCGCTGGAACAGTCCTACGGCTACGTGGACGGCGACAGTGCGTCGCTGGGCGAGGTCTGCACGCTGATTTCCGCGCTGTCGAAAACGCCACTCAAGCAATGCTTTGCGATCACCGGGTCCATCAACCAGTTCGGCGAAGTGCAGGCGGTGGGCGGGGTCAACGAGAAGATCGAAGGCTTTTTCCGACTCTGTGAGGCTCGTGGCCTGACAGGGGATCAAGGCGCGATCATCCCGCAGGCCAACGTCGCCACGCTGATGCTCGATGAGCGCGTATTGCAGGCCGTACGTGCGGGGCAATTCCATGTGTACGCGGTACGCCAAGTGGACGAAGCGCTGAGCCTGTTGGTGGGCGAGCCGGTGGGCGAAGCCGACGAAGAGGGGCAGTTCCCTGAAAACTCGGTCAATGGCCGTGTGGTGGATCGCCTGCGCGATATCGCCGAAATGCTCAGCGAAGATGACCTCAAAGAGATCGAAAAAGAGGCGCCACAATTACAGCCTGAGCTGAAAAGTTAAGGGTTTGACGTCAACTAAACCGGGCGTTTGATGGCCAAATGACCATTCGGCGCCCTTTTTGTTTTCGCTCTTTTCCTGTGGGATATTTCTTCGTATTGTCGTGTTACAGCAGTTGTCAAACGGACTGACGCGTTTCCTTCGGTCGTTTCAAGGGAATGAATACTGCAATCAATGAGGAGCTCGCCATGCCGCGCAGCCTCTGTCTTACTCGTCAATGCCTGGGTCTTGTGACCCGTATCGAATGTGTCATTCGCCCGCTGTCTGGCGATAACGGAATGTGGACCTTACTGTTCGCCGCTGGAATGTCGGGTGAACAACCTTCTGCGCTAAAAGCTCAAGGACCGTTTCATGGGCCGGTTGCGGCCGAATCGGTACTGGATGCGATTGCTGAAAGCCTTGCGTTGCATGGCTATCAAACGGCCGAGGAAATTCCGATCTGGAGCCTTCATCTGCAAGGCGAATTGCGCCGGATCAATGGGGGCACGTCTCACGGCCATCGAACGTTCCCACTCAACTGACGGATTACGATCCAGTGAGCGCCACGTCGTTTTTCCTGTGACACAGGGTCGTAACGTGGCGTGCACTTCACCGCAGGCGGATCTGTCTCCGAGTTAATTGTTTCAAGTTTTGTCGTGATGGGTTGTGCTGCACAGCCTTCGCCCTATACTCGCGAGCTTTCAATTAACTGTGAGTTTCAATGGAACGTTTTATCGAAAATGCCATGTACGCGTCGCGCTGGTTGCTGGCGCCGATCTACTTTGGTTTGTCTCTGGGGCTGTTGGCGCTGGCGCTGAAGTTCTTCCAGGAAATCTTTCACGTCATTCCCAATGTATTTTCGCTGGCTGAATCGGACCTGATTCTGGTGCTGCTGTCGTTGATCGACATGGCGCTGGTGGGCGGTCTGCTGGTGATGGTGATGATCTCCGGTTACGAGAACTTCGTTTCGCAACTGGACATCGACGAGAGCAAGGAAAAGCTCAACTGGCTGGGCAAGATGGACTCATCTTCCCTGAAGATGAAAGTCGCGGCTTCCATCGTCGCTATCTCCTCCATTCACCTGCTTCGGGTGTTCATGGACGCCAAGAACATCGAAACCCAATACCTGATGTGGTACGTGATCATTCACATGACCTTCGTGGTGTCGGCGTTTGCGATGGGCTATCTGGACAAGCTGACCAAGCATTGAGTCAGAGGTTCGCCACCGACCTGTAGGAGTGAGCTTGCTCGCGATAGCGTTATATCCGACACCTCATCTGTGTCTGATATAACGCTATCGCGAGCAAGCTCACTCCTACATAAAGCAGACCAGCGGCTCCCTCCCAACCTTGTACTTCAGCCAGACTGAGCAAGACTTGTCACTCGTTCATCTTCATCCTGGATCAACGAGGACCCTCTCATGAATCTTCAGGAACTCACCGCCCACGCCAGTGCCGGTCGCATTGACGAACTCAACCTTATCTCCATGGAAGGCGGTATTTACCTGCTTGAAGCGCGCATGCATGGCGCGGCTCACCCGCTCAATGATGCCCACGGCAAGACGATGCACTTGCGTTCGGTCGAGCACGCCCGGGAGGTCTTGCATGCGGTGTCGGACATGCCCTTCAATCTGGTGCACGCCGTGGTTCACGATGAGATGTGCGGAATCCGGGATACCGAAGAGCAAACCGTGCGTGTGCCGATGTCAATCCGCTCGGCGTGGTAAGCCATGACCTGATGCGTCGGCTTGTGCTAGGCTGCTCGGCCTTTTAGTTCAGGGCGCCTGCGGGCGTTCTCCAAGCGGAGCAGCAGCATGTCCGAAGTCAATCTGTCTACCGACGAAACCCGTGTCAGCTACGGCATTGGCCGCCAGTTGGGTGACCAGTTGCGTGACAACCCGCCACCGGGCGTGAACCTGGATGCCATCTTGGCAGGCCTGACCGACGCCTTCGGTGGCCAGCCAAGCCGCGTCAGCCAGGAAGAAATGGCCGCCAGCTTCAAAGTCATTCGCGACATCATGCAGGCTGAAGCGGCTGCCAAAGCCGAAGCCGCTGCTGGCGCTGGCAAGGAATACCTGGCCGAAAACGCCAAGCGTGAGGGCGTGACCACTTTGGCGTCCGGGCTGCAATTCGAAGTCATCACTCAAGGTGAAGGCGAGCAACCTACCCGTGAAAGCAACGTGCGCACTCACTACCACGGCATGCTGATCGACGGCACTGTGTTCGATAGCTCCTACGACCGTGGTGAGCCCGCTGAATTTCCGGTGGGTGGCGTGATCGCTGGCTGGACCGAAGCGCTGCAACTTATGAAGGCCGGCAGTAAATGGCGTCTGCACGTTCCAAGCGAACTGGCCTATGGCGCTCAGGGCGTGGGCAGCATTCCGCCGCACAGCGTGCTGGTATTCGACGTCGAACTGCTCGACGTCCTGTAAAAGCAGCCACAAGCTTCAAGCTGTCAAAGCTGTACGTTGCGGATTGACGCTTTCGCTCAGTCAGCAGCGCGCAGCTTGAAGGTTGAGCTGTTCAATGAAGTTCACACGCCGGGCGCAACGCTCGGGCGTAGCAGAACAGAAACAGGCTTCGTACCATTTCCTTCTGCACACCCGGTTCACACGAACTGAGGCTGTGCACATCCAGATCCCCCTGATCCCGCAGTTCATCGAGTGCGTCTTCTTCCAGCACGGCACACACCTCACCAGTTTCACGGTGCAGGATGCGCAGGTAAGGGTGTGGCCGGTCCAGCCAGGCGTCTATCAGATAAGTCATGTTCGTTCTCCTTGAAAATGTTCAATGAGAATAATTCTTATCCGTGGAATAGCAAGGATCTATTTGAGATTAATTCGCATTTTCTGCTCGGATTGACCTGAGTCAGGAAAAATGCCGGGCGAGCGTGTGGCGATTGGCCCACAAAAAAGCCCCCGGAGATGGGGGCTTTCCTGTTACAAAGCGCGCTGCGATCAGACGTTGAAGCGGAAATGCAAAACGTCACCGTCCTTGACGATGTAGTCCTTGCCTTCCAGACGCCATTTACCAGCTTCTTTGGCACCGGCTTCGCCCTTGTACTGGATGAAGTCGCTGTAGGCCACGCACTCGGCGCGGATGAAGCCTTTTTCGAAGTCGGTGTGGATGACGCCAGCGGCTTGTGGCGCGGTGGCGCCGACACGGACGGTCCAGGCGCGGACTTCTTCGACACCGGCGGTGAAGTAGGTCTGCAGGTTGAGCATTTCATAACCGGCGCGGATCACGCGGTTCAGACCCGGCTCTTCAAGGCCCAGGGCTTCGAGGAACATGTCCTTCTCTTCACCGTCGTCGAGTTCGGCGATCTCGGCTTCGATCTTGTTGCAGACCGGCACCAGCATGGCGCCTTCTTCTTCGGCGATGGCGCGAACCACGTCCAGGTGCGGGTTGTTTTCGAAGCCGTCTTCAGCGACGTTGGCGATGTACATCACAGGCTTGGTGGTCAGCAGGTGGAAGCCCTTGATCACGGCCTTCTCTTCGGCGCTCATGCCTTTCATCAGGCTGCGCGCAGGCTTGCCATCGGTGAAGTGGCTGATGAGTTGTTCCAGCAGGCCTTTTTGAACCACCGCTTCCTTGTCACCGCCCTTGGCATTGCGCGCAACTTTCTGAAGTTGCTTCTCGCAGCTTTCGAGGTCAGCGAAGATCAGTTCCAGGTCGATGATTTCGATGTCGCGTTTCGGGTCGACGCTGTTGGAGACGTGAATCACGTTTTCGTCTTCGAAGCAGCGGACCACGTGGGCGATGGCATCGGTTTCGCGGATGTTGGCCAGGAACTTGTTGCCCAGACCTTCACCTTTGGAGGCACCCGCCACCAAACCGGCGATGTCGACGAACTCCATTGTGGTCGGCAGGATGCGCTTGGGGTTGACGATTTCAGCCAGCGCGTTCAGGCGTGCATCGGGCATGGCCACGATGCCGCTGTTCGGCTCGATGGTGCAGAAGGGAAAGTTCTCTGCCGCAATACCGGATTTGGTCAGGGCGTTGAACAGGGTGGACTTGCCGACGTTGGGCAGGCCGACGATGCCGCAATTGAATCCCATGGTGTTTCCCCTCGTGTGATGTCAGGCCTTCTGGCTGTGCAGGACTCGCATCGCCTTGGCGAAGTCGCCTGCGAGGACATCCGGCAGCACGCCGAGGGCAAAGTCGATGCTGGCGTCCAGTTTTTCCTGTTCGGCGCGCGGCGCACGACCCAGTACGAAGTTGGAGACCAATTTGGCGTCGCCTGGGTGCCCGATGCCGAGCCGCAGACGATGGAAGCCGTTCTGGTTGCCGAGCTGCGCGATGATGTCGCGCAGGCCGTTGTGCCCGCCGTGTCCGCCACCCAGTTTGAGTTTGGCGACACCCGGAGGCAGGTCGAGTTCGTCGTGGGCCACCAGAATGGCCGCAGGAGGAATCCGGAAGAAACCCGCCAGTGACGCAACGGACTGGCCGCTACGGTTCATGTAGGTGGTGGGTATCAGCAGACGAACGTCTTGGCCCTGATGGCTGAATTTAGCCGTCAGGCCGAAATACTTGCGGTCAGCGGTCAGATTGACACGCTGGGCGCTGGCAATGCGTTCAACGAAAAGAGCCCCTGCGTTATGCCGGGTCTGTTCGTATTCGGGGCCGGGGTTTCCCAGGCCGACGATCAGTTGGATGGCGGTCACGTCAGGGGCTCTTCCTTGGGTTGTAGGTGACGATACTGAATATCGTCACTCATGCAACCGGCGTGCGAGTAATGAATTACTCGGCAGCGCCTTCTTCAGCAGCTTCAGCGGAAACGCGTGGCGCGTGAACGTTGGCAACTGCTTTGTCGTCACCGTGAGCCAGAGCCACGAATTCTACGCCTTTCGGAGCTTTCAGGTCCGACAGGTGGATGATGGTGCCGACTTCGGCTTTAGCCAGGTCAACTTCGATGAACTCAGGCAGGTCTTTGGCTTCGCAGGAAACTTCGATTTCGTTTTCTACGTGGGAAACTTCGCCGCCTTTCTTGACCGGAGCTTCTTCGTTAACGAAGTGAACCGGAACCTTGGCAGTCAGTTTCTGGCCAGCGACAACACGGATGAAGTCAGCGTGCATGATGAACTGCTTGGCTGGGTGACGCTGCAGTGCTTTAACGATGACGTTTTGCTTGGTGCCGTCAACGTTCAGTTCGATCACGTGGCTGAAAGCCGCTTCGTTGTCGAACAGTTTGGTGATTTCCTTGGCCACGATGGTCAGGGACTGCGCGTCTTTGTTACCACCGTAAACAACGGCAGGGATGCTGGCGGAGTGACGCAGGCGGCGGCTCGCACCTTTCCCCAGGTCAGTACGCGCTTGGGCGTTCAGAGTAAAGTCAGTCATTTTGTATCTCCAAAATAGCCATGCTCGGGTGGCGTTTGCGACCAGCGCCAAACCCGATATGGGCAAAAAAGCCCCGCCCCAACAGAGGCTGTTGGGGCGGGGCGCTTTTCGTCAACGGAGTTTCGAAAGGGCAGAGCCCTTAGCGGAACATCGCGCTGATCGATTCTTCATTGCTGATGCGACGCATCGCTTCAGCCACTACCGGTGCGATATCCAGTTGACGGATACGGTCACAGGCTTGTGCTGCTGCGGACAACGGGATGGTGTTGGTCACCACCAGTTCGTCCAGCACGGAATTTTCAATGTTCTCGATCGCACGACCCGAGAGAACAGGGTGGGTGCAGTAGGCAAATACCTTGGCTGCGCCGTGTTCTTTCAGAGCCTTGGCCGCGTGGCACAGAGTGCCGGCGGTATCGACCATGTCGTCGACCAGAATGCAGGTACGACCTTCGACGTCACCGATGATGTGCATCACTTCAGAGTGATTGGCCTTCTCGCGGCGTTTGTCGATGATCCCGAGATCGACACCCAGGGATTTGGCAACAGCACGTGCACGCACGACGCCACCGATATCCGGAGAAACGATCATCAGGTTTTCGAAACGTTGATCTTCGATGTCATCCACCAGAACCGGGGAGCCGTAGATGTTATCTACCGGAATGTCGAAGAAGCCCTGAATCTGGTCAGCGTGCAGGTCAACGGTCAGCACACGGTCGATACCGACAACGGTGAGCATGTCCGCAACCACTTTGGCGCTGATTGCCACGCGAGCGGAGCGCGGACGGCGATCCTGGCGGGCATAACCAAAGTAAGGGATAACAGCGGTGATACGAGTCGCTGAGGAGCGGCGGAAGGCATCGGCCATCACGACGAGTTCCATCAGGTTATCGTTGGTCGGAGCGCAGGTCGGCTGAATGATGAAGACGTCTTTACCGCGAACGTTTTCATTGATCTCAGCGGTAATCTCGCCGTCGGAAAACTTGCCGACAGAAATGTCACCGAGAGGGATATGCAGCTGACGAACGACACGCCGAGCCAGATCGGGGTTAGCGTTCCCCGTGAAGACCATCATCTTGGACACGCGCAGTACCTGATGTATTTGGGTATGCCTGGATGGCTATAGGAAAATGGCAGGGGCGGCTGGATTCGAACCAACGCATGGCAGGATCAAAACCTGCTGCCTTACCGCTTGGCGACGCCCCTGTATCTGTTGCAACGAATGCCTGGCATTCGGTTCTCTTAGAGCAGTGTTTGTAACTTGCGGTGCAACATCGAAATGTTGCTGCCTTTTGCTACAAACCCTGTAAGGGTCTCTGTAAGAAGGGCCGAGACTTTATCAGCTTCAGCTTTGTTTGGGAAGGCCCCAAACACACAACTTCCAGTTCCGGTTAGTTTTGCTTCGGTAAATTTACCTAGCAAATTCAACGCGTTACGAACATCTGGATAACGCCTTGCTACAACCGGTAAGCAGTCATTTCGACTGTTTCCCTTGGGAACGGGGCGCACTTTAATGGGCGGCGTGTCACGTGTCAACAGTGGATCTGAAAAAATTTCTGCTGTACTTACAGAGACTTGCGGCACCAGCACGACATACCACGGTTCTTCGGGGTCCACAGGGGTGAGGATTTCGCCCACGCCCTCGGCGAAAGCCGCGTGTCCACGTACGAAAACCGGGACGTCGGCGCCCAGTTTGAGGCCCAGTGCAGCGAGGCGATCCTCGTCCCAGCCCAGTTGCCAGAGATGATTGAGCCCTAGCAGGGTAGTCGCGGCATCCGAACTGCCACCGCCAATGCCGCCACCCATGGGCAGGATTTTCTTCAGCCAGATGTCGACACCTTGTGTGCAACCGGACTGCTCTTTGAGCGCGCGAGCGGCTTTGACAATCAGATTGCTGTCGTGGGGGACGTCAGGAATTTCCGTTTGCAGGCGCACTTCGCCGTCTTCGCGCAGTGCGAAACTGAGCTCGTCGCCGTAGTCGAGGAACTGAAAGATCGTCTGCAATTCGTGGTAGCCGTCGGGGCGGCGCCCGAGTATGTGCAGCATCAGGTTCAGCTTGGCAGGGGCGGGCAGGGTCAGACGTGGCGCGTCTTGAGGGGACAGTGACATGCTCATTGCCCCAGCTTGCGCGGCTGCCAGTCTTTGATGACCAGCGTGACGTCCAGGTCCTGGCCGTGCAGTTTCATGCGTTCAGGTAGCCAGTAACCATTCTGCTCTGCGTAACTCAGGTACTCGATTTTCCAGCCATCCTGCTCCAGCCCGGCCAGGCGGCTGTCGCCATCCAGTGTCAGGCTGCTTTTGGTTTCAGGCGCGGGCAGGCCGCGGACCCACCAGACCAGATGGGAGACCGGCAGCCTCCAGCCCAGTTGATCCTTGAGCAGGGTTTCTGGATCGGGCGCGTCAAAACGCCCCTGGTTGGCGACTTCCAGCGACACGGCGCCGGGGCGTCCCGTCAGGCGTGCGGCACCACGACCCAGCGGGCCGGACAGGCGAATGTCGTAGTAATCCTGGCGTTGCAGCCAATACAGGGTGCCGCTGCCGGAGTCCTTCGGTGCGCGGATGCCAACCTTGCCGTTGATTTCCCAGCCATCAAGGCTGGCGAGCTGTTCCTTGTTGGCTTTCCATCTGTTGGCGTCGCCTGTGCCTTGCACGGCCTCACGGGAGGTGATTCCGGCGCAGCCGGCGAGCAGGGCAATCAAGCTGAATACGATGACGTGGCGCAATAACATAAATCAAAGGGTCTCGGAGCCGGTCAGGCGTTTGAGGGTGCTGCGCAGGACCGGGCTATCAGGTTGCTGTTCGAGGGCTTTGCCCCACACTTTGCGGGCTTCGCGCTGTTGGCCTTTTGCCCAGAGCACTTCGCCCAGGTGCGCGGCGACTTCGTGATCAGGGTAGCGCTCCAGTGCTTCACGCAGCAGGCGCTCGGCCTCATCGAGATTGCCCAGGCGATAATTGACCCAGCCCAGGCTGTCGAGCACGGCAGGATCGTCTGGATTGAGCTGATGGGCGCGCTCGATCAGTTCTTTCGCTTCGGCATAGCGCGTCGTGCGGTCGGAGAGGGTGTAACCCAGCGCGTTCAGGGCCATGGCGTTGTCCGGTTCGCGCTTGAGAATCGCCCGCAGGTCGGTCTCCATCTGCTTCAGGTCGTCACGCTTTTCCGCCAGCATGGCGCGGGTGTAGAGCAGATTGAGGTCGTCCGGGTATTGCTTGAGCGCCTGATTCAACACCTGCCAGCCACGGTCGCTCTGGTTGTTGTTGGTCAGTGTTTCTGCCTCGATCAGATAGAGCTGAATGGTGTAATCCGGCTGGTCGGCGCGGGCCTGAGCCAGACGTTTCGAGGCTTCGGCGGTGCTGCCGTTGCTCATCAGAATGTCTGCCTGACGCAGTTGCGCGGGCAGATAGTCGTTGCCTGGCCCGACCTGGGCGTATTCATTCAGCGCGTTTTGCGGGTCTTCGCGCTCTTCATAAATACGGCCAAGGTTCACGTGAGCCGAGTCAACGTGGCTGCCGCGGGCAATGAGGTCTTCCAGATAACCTTGTGCTTCGTCCCACGCTTTGTTTTCCAGGCACACCAGTGCCAGCGAGTAACGCAGTTCGTCGTCGTCCGGGTATTGCTGAACGAGGCTGGAGAATTGCACCTTCGCGTCTTCCATGCGGTTCTGCTCAACGAGCATCCGCGCGTACGTCAGGCGCAGGCGCTTGTCATCCGGGTATTTCTTGATGCTTTTTTCCAGCAGGGGCAACGCTTCCTTGCCGCGATTCATGCTTTGCAGCAGGCGGGCGCGCAGCAGAATCGGTGCGACTTCACCCTCTCCCGGAGGATTGTCTTCGAGCAGTTTCAGCGATGCAACGCTGTCACCTTCCTGCTGCAGCAGCAAGGCTTTGCCGAAGATCAACTGGCCGTTTTTCGGGTATTTGGCCAGCAGGCGATCAAAACTGGCGAGCAGACCTTTACGTGTATTGGAGTCGGTTTCCGCGGCCGAGAGCGCGAGGAAGTCGAAATGGGTGTCGCCTTGCCCTTGCAGCACTTTCTCCATATAGCGCATGGAGTCGTCGTAGCGTCCGGCGCGGGCCAGTTGAATGGCGGCAGCGCGCTGCGCTTCGAGATTGGTCGGGTCGTTTCTGGCCCACAGCATCGAGGTGTCCAGTGCAGCCTGATCGGCGCCCAGGTATTCGGCGATGCGGAAGGCGCGCTCGGATATCCCCGGATCCTGCGTCTGGATCGCCTGGGTCACGTAATTATCCAGTGCGATGTCGAAGCGGTTGCGCTGCCCTGCAAGCTCGGCGGTCAGCAGGGCAACGACGGTTTCCTGGGTGAACGAACCATAGACCTGCGGCTTGGTTACAGGTGCGGGCGTCGTTTCTTTCGCGGGGGCCGGAGGCTCCGTGGAAACGGAGGCCGTAGACTGACAGCCACCAAGAACGACAAGGGCAAGGAACAACGCGGAGGATTTATTCATATAGAAGAGAGGGCGGCTTACCTGCGGTTTGAAAACATCATGACACAAGGCAGGGAGCAAACCCACAGCCCGACTGAAAACTACAGACCCGCCATTTACAGCCCGCGCTTGGACAATTTGTCGCAGGGCGCGCGCTGCGAAGCGGAACACTATAGGGACAATAGACGGTCCTGGACGTTCTGAATGTATTGCGGTGGTTGTTCTGAATCTATTGAAGTAGGACAATTGTCGGCTTCACGTCACCATCAGCGACCTTGAATGGCCTTTCTTGCTCTGGGTATCAACCATAAGACTGCATCCGTGGATGTCCGCGAGCGCGTGGCATTTACGCCTGAGCAGTTGGTCGAGGCGTTGCAGCAGCTGTGCCGCCTGACCCAGAGTCGCGAGGCGGCCATCCTGTCGACCTGCAACCGCAGCGAGCTTTATATAGAGCAGGATTCGCTCACCGCGGACGTCGTGCTGCGCTGGCTGGCCGATTATCACCACCTCAATATCGATGAACTGCGCGCCAGTGCCTATGTGCACGAAGACGACGCAGCGGTCCGGCACATGATGCGCGTGGCCTCGGGGCTGGATTCGCTGGTGTTGGGCGAGCCGCAGATTCTGGGGCAGATGAAATCCGCCTATGCCGTTGCGCGGGAGGCCGGAACCATCGGTCCATTGCTGGGCCGGTTGTTTCAGGCGACGTTCAGCGCGGCCAAGCAGGTGCGCACCGACACGGCCATTGGCGAAAACCCGGTTTCGGTGGCATTTGCCGCGGTCAGCCTGGCCAAACAGATTTTCAGCGACCTGCAACGCAGTCAGGCGTTGCTCATTGGGGCAGGCGAGACCATCACGCTGGTCGCCCGGCACCTGCATGAATTGGGCGTGAAGCGTATCGTGGTCGCCAACCGCACGCTGGAGCGCGCCAGCATCCTCGCTGAAGAGTTTGGCGCTCATGCCGTTTTGCTGGCCGATATCCCGGCCGAGTTGGTCAACAGTGACATCGTCATCAGTTCCACTGCCAGTCAGTTGCCGATTCTGGGCAAGGGCGCAGTGGAAAGCGCGCTGAAACTGCGCAAGCACAAGCCGATTTTCATGGTAGATATCGCCGTTCCACGGGATATCGAGCCGGAAGTCGGTGAGCTGGACGACGTTTATCTGTATACCGTGGACGATTTGCACGAGGTCGTCGCCGAGAACCTGAAGAGTCGTCAGGGCGCCGCTCAGGCGGCTGAAGAATTGGTGACGCTGGGCGTCGACGATTTCATGTCGCGCCTGCGCGAGCTGGCGGCCGTCGATGTGCTCAAGGCCTATCGTCAGCAAAGCGAGCGCCTGCGTGATGAGGAGTTGCAAAAGGCACAACGCATGCTCGCCAACGGCAGTAACGCCGAAGATGTATTGATGGCGCTGGCACGGGGCCTCACGAATAAACTGATGCATGCGCCAAGCGTGCAATTGAAAAAGCTGTCTGCCGAAGGTCGCGTCGATGCGCTGGCCATGGCCCAGGAACTCTTTGCCCTCAATGAGGGCTCCACGGATAAACCCCCGCAATGAAAGCTTCACTGCTCAATAAGCTGGACGTGCTCAGCGACCGTTTCGAAGAATTGACCGCGCTGCTTGGCGACGCCGAAGTCATTTCCGATCAGACCCAATTCCGCGCCTATTCCCGCGAATACGCGGAAGTCGAACCCGTGATTCGGGCCTACTCGCAGCTGAAAAAAGTACAGGCCGGACTTGAGGGCGCGCAGGCGTTGCTCAAGGACAGTGACCCTGACATGCGCGAAATGGCCGTCGAGGAAGTGCGTGAGGCCAAGGAGCAACTGGTGGTGCTGGAGGGCGAGTTGCAGAAGATGCTGCTGCCCAAGGACCCCAACGACGGCCGTAACGTGTTTCTGGAAATTCGCGCGGGCACTGGCGGCGACGAGGCGGCGATTTTCTCCGGTGACCTGTTTCGTATGTATTCCCGTTACGCCGAACGTCGCGGTTGGCGCGTGGAAATCCTTTCCGAGAACGAAGGCGAGCATGGCGGCTTCAAAGAGGTCATTGCGCGGGTCGAAGGCGAGAACGTCTATGGCAAGCTGAAATTCGAGTCCGGCGCCCACCGCGTCCAGCGCGTGCCTGAAACCGAGTCCCAAGGCCGCATTCACACCTCTGCCTGCACGGTTGCGGTGCTGCCTGAGCCGGATGAGAAGCAGGCGATCGAGATCAACCCGGCGGATTTGCGTGTGGATACGTTCCGTTCCTCGGGCGCGGGCGGGCAGCACGTCAACACCACCGACTCGGCGATTCGTATTACCCATATACCGACCGGAACCGTCGTCGAGTGCCAGGAAGAACGTTCCCAGCACAAGAACCGTGCCCGGGCCATGGCCTGGCTGTCAGCCAAGCTCAACGACCAGCAAACCGCTGCCGCTGCCAATGCGATTGCCAGTGAGCGTAAATTGCTGGTCGGTTCAGGAGATCGCTCCGAGCGTATTCGTACTTACAATTTCCCACAGGGGCGAGTGACGGACCACCGCGTGAACCTGACGCTGTATTCGCTGGATGAAGTTTTGGCGGGTGGTGTCGATGCAGTGATAGAACCGTTGCTTGCCGAGTATCAGGCAGATCAACTTGCGGCACTGGGTGAGTAAATGACCATCATCGCCAGCTTGTTAAGAAGCGCTGAGCTGCCGGATTCTCCGACAGCCCGACTGGATGCCGAACTGCTGTTGGCCGCTGCCCTGGGCAAGCCGCGCAGCTTTTTGCACACCTGGCCGGAGCGCATTGTCAGCACCGAAGCCGCGCAAGCGTTCGACGGCTATCTTCAGCGTCGTCGTACCGGTGAGCCGGTGGCGTACATCCTCGGCCAGCAGGGCTTCTGGAACATTGATCTTGAAGTCGCGCCCCATACGCTGATCCCGCGCCCGGAAACGGAAATGCTGGTGGAGACCGCACTGGAACTGCTGTCGGGCGCGATTCCTCATCGTCTTCTGGATTTGGGCACTGGCACCGGCGCCATCGCGCTGTCGCTGGCCAAGGACCGTCCGCAGTGGTCTGTCACGGCGGTGGATCGGGTGGCCGAAGCCGTGGAACTGGCCGAGCGCAACCGCCAGCGCCTGCATCTGGACAACGCCCGTGTGCTGGAAAGCCACTGGTTCGGTGCAGTGGAAGGCCAGCGTTTCGATCTGATTCTGAGCAATCCCCCCTACATTGCGGACAACGATCCTCACTTGGTTCAGGGCGATGTGCGCTTTGAACCCAGTACCGCCCTGACGTCCGGCAAGGACGGCCTGGACGATCTGCGTCTGATCGTTGCGCAAGCGCCTGCGCATCTGGAGCCCGGTGGCTGGTTGTTGCTTGAACACGGCTACGATCAGGGTGCAGCCGTTCGCGAGTTGCTGAACCAGCAGGGCTTCGAGCAGATTCAGACCCGCCGCGATCTCGGCGAACATGAACGCATCACCTTTGGGCGCGTGCCGTGCTGACCGACGAAGAGCTGCTGCGCTACAGTCGGCAGATTCTTCTGCAACAGGTCGACATCGATGGCCAGTTGCGCCTCAAGCAGAGCCGCGCACTGATCGTCGGTGTCGGCGGATTGGGGTCTCCTGTGGCGCTCTATCTGGCTGCTGCCGGGGTGGGTGAGCTGCATCTGGCGGACTTCGACACGGTCGACCTGACCAACCTTCAGCGCCAGATCATTCATGACACGCAGAGCGTGGGCGTGAGCAAAGTGGACTCTGCCATCGCACGGCTGACCGCGATCAATCCCGACGTTGTGCTGGTTCCCCATCGCGCTGCGCTGGATGAGGACTCCCTGGCGGCGGTCGTGGCGGCGGTGGATCTGGTGCTCGATTGCTCCGACAACTTCACCACTCGTGAAGCTGTGAACGCGGCGTGTGTCGCGGCAGGCAAGCCTCTGGTCAGCGGCGCGGCGATTCGGCTGGAGGGCCAGTTGTCGGTGTTCGACCCCCGTCGTGCCGAAAGCCCGTGCTACCACTGCCTGTACGGGCATGGCAGCGAAAATGAGCTGACGTGCTCCGAAGCGGGTGTGATCGGACCGCTGGTGGGGCTGGTGGGCAGCCTTCAAGCGTTGGAGGCGCTGAAATTGCTCGCTGGCTTTGGTGAACCCATGGTCGGACGGCTGTTGTTGATCGATGCGCTGGGCACGCGCTTGCGTGAACTGAAAGTCAAACGCGATCCGGGCTGCAGCGTATGCGGCACCCCTCATGAATAGAATGAGCAAGCATGGCTAGAGACAGCGACGCGCCGGTGGGCGTGTTTGATTCGGGTGTCGGCGGGCTGTCGGTGCTGGGCGAGATTCATCAGCTGCTGCCCAACGAATCGCTGCTGTATGTCGCTGATTGCGGGCATATCCCCTACGGCGAGAAAACCCCCGAGTTCATTCGCCAGCGCTGCGTGACCATTGCAGAGTTTTTCCGCGAGCAGGGCGCCAAGGCGCTGGTGATCGCCTGTAACACGGCCACTGTGGCCGGGGTGGCTGATTTGCGCGAGCGCTATCCGGACTGGCCACTGGTGGGCATGGAACCCGCCGTCAAACCCGCTGCCGCCGCAACCCAAAGTGGCGTGGTGGGCGTGCTGGCGACAACGGGCACGCTGCAAAGCGCGAAGTTCGCTGCGTTGCTCGACCGCTTCGCGACGGATGTACAGGTGATTACTCAACCCTGTCCGGGATTGGTGGAATTGATCGAAACCGGTGATCTGGTCAGTCCTGTCATTCGCCAACTCTTATGGCGTTATGTCGAGCCGCTGCTTGAGGCGAGGTGCGACACGATTATTCTGGGCTGCACTCACTATCCCTTCCTCAAACCGCTTTTGAGGGAAATGATTCCGTCATCCATCACCCTGATTGATACGGGCGCCGCAGTCGCTCGCCAATTAGGGCGTCTATTGAACCAACGTGATCTTCTTTCCACTTCTCGCCCTGTGGAAGCTCAATTCTGGACGAGTGGAAATCCAGAAAATTTCAGAAACATCCTACCTGTACTATGGAAAAAATCTGACAGTGTGCGATCCTTCGGTTCGTGAAAAAAACGTGAATAGCACTGTTTTTGGATGAACTTTCATTCATTCGAAGATTTCTACAGCTCGTCTGTTGATAAAAATATTTCTAACTGCACTCGAAAATGGGATGTTTCAGATGAAGCGACTGTTTTGTTTGGCTGCGATTGCGGCTGTGTTGACGGGGCAAAGTGCGATTGCACAGGCCGATGGGGTCGAATTCTCGGTGGGCCATACCGGCGAATCGACGATGACCTATCGTCTGGGTGCGCAATTTGATTGGGACAAGAGTTGGTGGCAAACCAGCGTCGGTCGCCTGACCGGCTACTGGAGCGGCGCCTACACCTACTGGGAAGGCGACAAGAACGCGAGCAACAACAGCCTGTCGTTCTCTCCAGTGTTCGTATATGAATTCGCCGGTGACAGCGTCAAGCCTTATATCGAAGCCGGCATCGGCGCTGCGGTATTCCAGCGCACGGAAGTCGAAGGCAACAAGCTGGGCAGCGCTTTCCAGTTCGAAGACCGCATTGGTTTCGGCCTGCGTTTCGCCGGTGGTCATGAAGTGGGCCTGCGTGCGACTCACTACTCCAATGGTGGCCTGACCAGCACCAACGACGGTATCGAGAGCTACGCGATTCATTACACGATGCCGTTCTAAGCATCGTTGTCTGAGACACCGCCTTCGCCAGCAAGCCGGCTCCCACAGGTTCAGCGTCGAACAAGAGATCCGAATCCGATGCAGTCAATGTGGGAGCCGGCTTGCTGGCGAAGGCGTTTGGCCAAGCCACATAGAAACTTCAACAATGAACGCGTAAGTTGACCGGCTCACACCGACACCTCCCGCTGACGCGCCTCGCAAAAATACCCTGCCAGCCAGTGCAACAGCGGAAACACCACCGCCCAGATCACTCCCAGAATCAGCGCGCTCGGCCAGACGCCCAGTGGCAATTGCACGTAGGTCAGGTGCGATCCCGCGAGGTAAGACAGCGGTCCGCCGATAGACCCCAGCAGACTCGCCAGCCACCAGGGGCGTGCGCTCCAGGCCAGACAATGCCGTAACGTCGTCCCCAACAGCGGCCAGAGCAAGGCCAGCCACAGTGGAATCACACGCCCGGCTTCTCCGAAATCGAACAGGCCGATTTTGATCAGCGCGCTGTCCAGCACACAGCCCAAGGCGAAAACCGTCATCAGCAATCGCCCCTCCGTCCGCCAAGTGCCTATCAGCCACAGGTGCCCCAGCACGATGGTCACAGGCAGCAATAGCCAGCCACTGTTGCCTCCCAGCACGCAGGCGAACCAGCCGACTTGAAACAGCGCTGCGTTCAGCAGCCTTTTAAGCATCGAAACGTCCCAGCAGCGGCGCACGCATCGCTTGGGGTTTGGCCAGCAGCAGTTGTGCGGTGCCAATGGTGCGTTCGAGAAAACCGCCCTCGCAGTAGCACAGGTAAAACTCCCACAGCCGCAGGAAGTAATCGTCGTAGCCCCGTTCTTTCAAATGGCCCGTCGCGCGGCGAAAGTTGTCGTGCCACAGGCGCAGGGTACGTGCGTAGTGCAGGCCGAAATCCTCCATGTGCAGCAGGTTCATGTCGGTGTCCTTGCCGACGATCTCCAGCATGCGGGTCACTGATGGCAGTGCGCCGCCGGGGAAGATGTAGCGCTGAATGAAGTCCACACTGCGCTTGGCCTGCGCATAGCGTTGTTCGCGGATGGTGATCGCCTGAATCAACATCAGGCCGTTGTCGTTGAGCAAGCGCGCGCACTGCTTGAAATAGGTGGGCATAAAGCGATGGCCCACCGCTTCGATCATTTCGATGGACACCAGCTTGTCGAATTGGCCGTCGAGGTCACGGTAGTCGCGCAGCAGCAGTGTAATGCGGTCCTGTAAGCCCAGTTCTGCGATGCGTTTTTCGGTGTAAGCGAACTGTTCTTTGGAGAGCGTCGTGGTGGTGACCTTACAGCCATAGTGCTGCGCGGCATAGATCGCCATGCTGCCCCAGCCGGTGCCGATTTCCAGCAAATGGTCTGACGGTTTGAGCGCCAGTTTCTGGCAGATCCGCTCCAGTTTGTTCAGTTGCGCCTGTTCCAGTGAGTCCTCGGGGCTGAGGAACTGTGCCGCCGAATACATCATGGTCGGGTCAAGAAACTGTTCAAACATGTCGTTGCCCAGGTCGTAATGGGCGGCGATGTTCTTTTGAGAGCCTGCGCGAGTGTTGCGATTGAGCCAGTGCAGCCCCTGAACGAACGGGCGGCTCAGGCGCGCCAGCCCGCCTTCCATCGCGTCGAGCACATCGAGGTTGCTGACGAAGACGCGAATCACGGCGGTCAGGTCCGGGCTGGTCCAGTAGCCGTGAATGAAGGCTTCCCCCGCGCCAATCGAGCCATTGCTGGCAACCAGGCCCCAAGCGGCCGAATCTTGCACGCGGATTTCGCCTAGTAACAATGCGCCTGCTGCGCCGAACACATGATGTTGATCGCCCTCGTAGATCACCAGTTGTCCATGACGTAGATGTTCCAGTTGGCGTAACACACCACGTCGCAAGAAATGGGAGGTCAAGCTGTGGGTGCTCAGACCCAGGGGGAGGCTGTTACTTTTCATGGCGTCGAGCCTTTGATTGAGCGGCGGCAGTGCGGTACGAGCCCTCAGCGGCCTGGTGGGAAAACACCGGAATACGTTTCAGAAAAAGTCTCAACGCCTGCCAGTAAATAGCCAGGCAGGTCTTGGCCGTCATCCAGGGAAAATCCAGCAAATGACGATGCAGCGCCGGGCGATCCAGCGGTTGGCGCTGCAAATTCAGCGTGGCATCAAACACTTTTTTATCGCCCTGCCAGTCGGCCATGTGGACCCCCAAGTGCGCATCGGGCTGGCTAAAACTCATGCGGTATTCAAGATCACGGGGCAGAAACGGCGAGACATGAAAGGCCTTGGCCACGGCAAAGTGCTGATGGCCTTTAGGCCCTGCGGGCAGGACGTAGTGGTAGCGCTCGCGCCAGGGCGTATTGGTCACCTCACAGACAATCGCCGCTAATGCCCCATCTTCTTCGTAGCAATAGAAGAAGCTCACGGGGTTGAACGACAACCCCCAACTGCGGGCCTGGGTCAGCAGGCAAACTCGCCCCATGGGCGCGCGTCCTTGCGATTGCTTGACGATTTCCCGAACGGCGCCGATCAGCGACATGCCTCGACTGGTGTAATCCTTCAGATAATCTCCGGGACGAAACGAGAACGGCGCCAGTCGGCTTGCGCCTGCGAAGGGTGATAGCTTCATCACCGCATCCTGTTCGTCGAGATCCAGGTACAGCATGCCGATGCGGTAGGTGAAGGCATGAGCTTTGGGCACAAAGCGCCGATGAGTCACCCAGCCGCTGTACAGGGCGCTGTTCATAGAGACTCCCCGAACGCCGACGCCACGCGCAGTGCGCTGACCACCCCATCCTCATGAAAGCCGTTGGCCCAATAGGCCCCGCAGTAATAGGTGTGCCGAGCGCCGTGCAGTTCCTGCCAGCGGGCCTGGGCGGCGATGCCCTTGAGGCTGTATTGCGGATGGGCGTAGCGATAGCGCGCGAGAATCTTGTTCGGATCAATGGACGGCGTCTGATTGAGGCTGACGCAGAACGTGGTGTCGCTGTCGATCCCTTGCAGGATGTTCATGGCGTAGGTCACGGCAGCCGATTGATCGCCTGCGCCACCCAGACGGTAATTCCAGCTGGCCCATGCCAAAGGGCGTTTGGGCAGCAGGCTGGTGTCGGTGTGCAGCACCACGTCGTTGTCGGCGTAGGGCAGGGCGCCGAGGATTTCCCGCTCGTTGGTGCTGGGTTCGGCCAGCAACGACAAGGCCTGATCGCTGTGACAGGCAAACACCACTTTGTCGAAGCGCTCGCTGCCGAGGGTGCTGTGAACGGTCACCCCTTCACGGTCGCGCTCGACCCGTGTGACCGGACAGCGCAGGCGAATGCGGTCACGAAACGATGCCGTCAGCGGCTCGATGTAGCGACTCGATCCCCCCTCGATGACGTGCCATTGCGGCCGGTTGCTCACTGACAGCAGGCCGTGGTTCTTGAAAAAGCGCACGAAAAATTGCAGCGGGAACGCCAGCATGTCAACCAGTGACATTGACCAGATCGCAGCCCCCATTGGCACGATGTAATGCTCGGTGAAGCGTCTACCGTAGCCTTCGGCCTTGAGATAGGCGCCCAACGTGGTATCGGCGGCGATGCGCTGGCTTTGCAGGTCTGCGAGTGCCTGCTTGTTGAAGCGCAGGATGTCTCGCAGCATGCCCCAGAAGGTGGGCGACAACAGGTTGCTGCGTTGCGCGAACAGGCTGTTCAGGTTGTTACCGTTGTATTCGATGCAGGTATGAGGGTCGCTCACCGAAAAGCTCATTTCGGTGGGTTTGTAGGCGACGCCCAGTTTGCCCAGCAACTTGATGAAGTGAGGGTAGGTCCAGTCGTTGAAGACGATGAACCCGGTGTCGATGGCGTGCTGCTGGCCATTGACCGAAACGTTGACGGTGTGGGTATGGCCGCCGATCCAGTTTTCCGCTTCGAAAACGGTGACGTCGTGCAGCCGGTTCAGCAGCCAGGCGCTGGTCAGGCCCGAAATGCCGCTGCCAATGATCGCGATCTTCATGGCGCCGCTCCTGGCTGGTCGGGGCGGCGCACCATGCGTTTGCTCAGCGCCAGTTGCAGGCGGCCGGGCAACAGGGCAATGGCCTTGAGCGCCAGAATGAATAGCCACGGGAAGGAGATTTCCAGTGGTCTGCGCGGTGTGTCCAGACGCTCGGCGATGAAGCGCGCCGCTTTGGGCGCGGACCAGCGCATCGGCATGGCGAAATCGTTTTTGGCCGTCAACGGGGTGTCGACGAAACCGGGGTTGACCAGCGTGACGTCGATGCCTTCGTGGGCCAGGTCAATGCGTAGCGACTGAAACAGGTAACGGACCCCGGCCTTCGAGGCGCCATAGGCTTCGGAGCGGGTGAGCGGCAGGAAGGCGACCGAGCTGGCCACGCCCACCAAATGAGGCCGTTCGCCCAGGCGCAACAAAGTCAGCGCTTCCTGAACGCAGTAGGAGGTGGCAATGAGATTGGTCCTGATCACCCGCTCGACCAGCTTGGCGTCGTATTGGTGAGTGTCGACGTATTCACACGTCCCGGCATTGAGAATCGCTGTGTCCAGCGCCCCCCATACCTGCGCGATGCGCTCGCCGATGGCCGTGACTTGCTCGGGATCCGTCACATCGCCCGGCGCCAGCACCACTTGGCGGGGGAAGCGCCGATCCAGCGCTTCCAGTGGCTCGAAGCTGCGCGCGGTCAACGCCACCTGGTGACCCGCACTGAGCAGCGCTTCGGCCAGTGCGAGGCCGATTCCGCTGCTGGCGCCCGTCAACCAGATGCGTCGTTTCATACCAGTCGCCTCTTGAGCCAGCCAATCATCCTGCCCATCACGGGCAGGTGTTCGTAGAGCAGCGCTCCGGCGTCGAAGAAATCGCGATGCTGGAACACTTTGTTGTCGGTCCACAGCAGGTGCGAGCAGCCGTTGACGGCAATCAGCTCGCCATGATTAAGACGCGGGTGGCGGTAGGTCATGGTCCAGCGCAAGTAGCCCTTGCCTTCGCGCACCTGGTCGAATGCATGAAACTCGAAATGCAGGTCACGCACGTTGGCGTACAGCTCGGCGAAATAGTCGCCCAGACGGGTCAGGCCATGGATCTCGTGCAGCGGATCGGTGAAGGCGATGTCCTCGCTGTACAGCTCACCGAGCCGATGCAGGTTGTCCTTGTCGAGTTCGGCAAAGCGCCGGGCGTAGTCGCGCAGGAATTCACTCATGGTCTTGAGTCTCTGGCTGACGATGGGGGAGGGACTTGAACGCTGCCAGGGCCCGCTCGCGGCTGGCCTTCAGGTTCACGATGGGCGCCGGATAGCCTTGTACGCCAAACAGCCCACCCAGTGCCGAGGGGTCGTGAACGTCGCGTTTGTTCAGTTCGGCCAGCTCCGGCACCCACTGCTTGATGAACACGCCTTGCGGGTCGAACCGCTCGGACTGGCTGATCGGGTTGAAAATACGGAAGTAGGGCGATGAGTCGGTGCCCGTCGACGAGCTCCATTGCCAGCCGCCGTTGTTGGCGGCCAAATCACCGTCAATCAAGTGCTGCATGAAGAAACGCTCGCCTTCGCGCCAGTCGATCAGCAGGTTTTTGGTCAGGTACATCGCCACGATCATGCGCAGGCGGTTGTGCATCCACCCGGTCTCCAGCAACTGACGCATCGCTGCATCAACAATCGGAAGTCCGGTCCGGCCTTGCTGCCAGGCCTCCAGATCCTTAGGGGCGTGACGCCATTTCAACGCTTCGGTTTCCGGCCGGAACGCTCTGTGGCGAGACACCCGCGGAAAACCGACCAGAACGTGTTTATAAAACTCGCGCCACAGCAGCTCGTTGATCCAGGTCACCGCGCCGACGTTGCCGGTCTCGAACTCGCCGTTGTTGCTGCGCAGCGCAGCGTGCAGGCATTGCCGTGGTGAAATCACGCCGGCTGCCAGATAGGCGGACAACTGGCTGGTGCCGGGTCTGGCCGGGAAATCCCGTTCGTCGTTGTAGTAATGCACCGCGTCGTCGGTGAACTGCGCCAGCCGTTTGCGCGCTTCGTCCTCGCCAGCGGGCCAAAGCATGCGCAGCGCGTCGGGAGGCGTGGCGAAACCGTGGACACTTTCTGGAACGTCATCACTCTTGATGTGCAGCGCCGCCTGCGCCGGGGGCAGCCTGCCCACAGACGGAATCGAGTGATGGAGACGCTCGTAGCAGACTTTACGAAACTGGGTGTAGACCTTGAAGTAACCGCCGCTTTTGGTCAGTACGCTGCCGGGCTTGAAAAACAGTTGATCCAGGTGGCGCGTAAAGCCGATGCCGTGTTGATCAAGCATCGCAGCAACGGCCTTGTCGCGATTGTCCTCGTTGATTCCATACTCTTCGTTGACGTGAACGTGCTCGATTTTATGGGTCAGGCACAACTCCAGCAGTGCCTTGGGGGCTTTGTCCCACGTAGTGGCATTGACGATCAGCAGCGGTACGTTCAGTGCCTCCAACCCGTTTTTCAACGCCGCCAGATTGCGCAGCCAGAAATCCACTTTGCACGGCGCGTCATCGTGGCTGTGCCATTGTCCCGGACTGATCATGTACACGGCCACAGTCGGACCCTGCTTCATCGCAGCGTTCAATGCGGTGTTGTCGTGTGCGCGCAAATCAGTGCGCAGCCAGAACAATTGCATGATCACTCCTTAAATGAGGTCCAGACGCTGCAGCGCGGCGTGGGCGCTCAGCGGGTCGTCCGCGAGGGTCAGCCCGTTGATTTCCCTGACGCACTCGGCCCATTCGTCCGCATGAATTTGCACCGTCGGGCCGACGATCAGTTTCGGGCAGTCGATGTTGCTCAGCAGGCGCGGCAACGGGTTCAGGTTCAGCGATTTGCTGGAGTACAACAGCACGGCGCGGGGTTTGAGGTACTCACAGGCCAGGCCCAGTTCGCCGACCGGCAGGGGCCAGTCGAAGACTTCCACCGGGCAATCGGCGCTGCTGACCAGCCACGCGGTCAGCCACAGGTGCGGCTCCATGGGCGTATCGGACTGATTGACCAGCAACAGTGGCGCGCCGCTGACCTGACGGTTGTTGTGATACAGCCGCGCGCCGAATTTGCTGCGCAGCCATGAATAGAAGAACGTCCGCTCCAGTTGTGCGCCGAACTGCCCTTGCCAGCGCTGCTCCAGCTCACTGAGCAGAGGCAGCAGCAACTGCTCGCACAGCGTGCGCGGCGGGTAAAGCGACATGGCCTGATTGACGGTGTCGTCCAGCCGGCGTTCCGAGAGGCTGGTGATGGCTTGCAGCAGATTCTGACGCAGCGGTTCCCAGTCGCTTTCGACGCTGGGTGACGCGGCCTGTTGGTTGTCGATCAGTTGCTTGACCTGACTGACCGACACCCCGCGATTGAGCCAAGTGAGGATCGCCAACACTCGGTCGACGTGGGCGGTGCTGTACAGGCGATGCCCCTTGGGCGTGCGATGGGGCACGATCAGGCCGTAGCGACGTTCCCAGGCGCGCAGGGTCACAGCGTTCACGCCGGTCAGGCGGGCGACCTCACGAATCGGCAGCCAGCCATCTTCGAGGGCCTCGGCGTAGGCTTGCGGGTCGTCTTCCATTGGTTCGGTAGTGATGTCGTTCATGGCTCAAATGGCGTTGCGCAGGCTAAGGTTTTCCGGGTGCGGTTGCAGGTACACCTGGATGGCGATGTACGGGTCCGGGTGCTGTCGGAAATGGTGTTTGAGCAGGGTCAGCGGCACCACCAGCGGCACGATGCCTTGGCGGTACTGGTTGATAAGGCCCTGTATTTCCTGTTTGTCCGACGTGTTGAGCGTTTCGCGCAGGTAGCCGCACAAATGCTGCAACACGTTGGTGTGAGTGCGCCGGGTGGCAGGCTTCTTCAATGCGTTCATCAATGCACTGAAATAGCGGGGGGCGATCTCGGTTGGATCGCTGCGGCCCATATGACCGAGCAGGCTGCCCAGTGCCTTGTATTGCACGGGGTCGTTGGCCATCAGTTGGTATTTGTAGCGCGAGTGAAATTCAGTCAGCGCCCGTCGGCTGATCCCCTCTTTGAGCAAGTGCTGCCAGGCGGCGTAGGCAAACACGCGGGTGATGAAGTTTTCCCGCAGGACCGGATCATTCAGCCGGCCATCTTCCTCAACGGGCAGATCAGGATGCCGGGCGCAGAAGGCCTGGGCGTAAACGCCACGACCGCCTTCATCGAACGGCGCGCCGTTGTCGCGATAAACCTTCACCCGCTCCAGGCCGCAGGACGGGGATTTTTGCATGAAGATGTAGCCACAGATGTCGTCCATGGCCTCGGCCATGTGCGCTCCGTAATCGGCCAATGGCTGCGTGACGTTCAGCTCTTCGTGGACGGTGCCGACGGCTTGGGGGTGTTTGGGGTCGCCTACCAGGCGGATCGTTTCGCGAGGAATTCCCAGGCCGATGGCCACTTCCGGGCAGGCCGGAACGAAATCGAAGTGCTCGTTGAGTGCGCGAGTCAGCAGATGCGACTCTTTGTGCCCACCGTTGTAGCGAACCTCAACGCCCATCAGGCACGCGCTAACGCCCAGCTTGGGCTTCGTTTTGGCTTCCGGTGGCTGATCCAGCGGCGTACGCATGGGTAAAACCTCGACGAGCTTCATGTACAACCCTTGGCGGTTGTACAACTTTTGCTCATCATAGGTTCTGAGTTGTACAAGTCAAACGGTTTGTACAACTTTAATGAACTGCGTCCTGCGAGATTCTATGTTGTCTGGTCAACTGCCTTCGCCACCAAGGCGGCTCCCACAATGACTGCGCTGGATCCAGGTCTTTTGTTCGACGCTGGACCTAGGGGAGCTGCCTTCGTTGCAACGTCTCCCGCATCAAGCCGACACCCACAACGCTCCGCCGCTCTATAGGTTTACGTCCGGGGCAGGCGATTTACTTCAAATGTTCAAGCAAACGACGCGCCGCTTCCTGGCCACTGAGCCAAGCGCCCTCGACGCGACCGGACAGGCACCAGTCACCACAGACATAAACGCCCAGATCAGGATCCGACAGCGCCCCCACTTCACGTCCCCCCGCAGGCCGTGCATACAACCAGCGGTGGGCGAGGGTGAAGGCGGGGGCGGGCATCGCGCAACTGATCATCTCGGCGAAGGCGCCGTGCAAGTGATCGATCACGTCTTCTTTGGACATGTCCAGATGTTGACGGCTCCATGCGCTGGTGGCGTGGAGCACCCACGTGTCCATCGTGCTGTCGCGGCCCGGTTTACTGCGGTTGCGCGCCAGCCAGTCGATGGGGCTGTCCTGCACGAAACAGCCCTCCATCGGCGTATCCAGCGGGCTTTCGAAGGCCATGGCGACGGCCCAGGTCGGCTCCATTTTCACACCGGCCACGACACTCGCCAGTTTTGGCGCGGCGGCCAGCAATGCTGTCGCCTGTGGTGCGGGGATCGCAATCACCACCTGACTGAACGGCCCGTGGCTGCGGCCATCGGCGTCGAGCAGGTGCCAATGCTCTTCACCCCGGAAGACTTCATTGATACGGCAGGAAAACGTCACTGGTAGGTCGCCGAGCATCGCCCGGGTGATGGCGCTCATGCGCGGCTTGCCGACCCAGCGGACTTGCTCGTCGGGCGACAGACTCAACTGCCCGCCATGAAAGTTGTAGAGCACCGGTGCCCATTCAGCGACGAAGCCCTCGGCCTGCCATTGCTGAACGACGTTGGCGAATCGACGATCACGGGCGGTGAAATATTGTGCGCCCATGTCCAGCGAACCGGCATCGCTGCGCTTGCTGGACATGCGTCCGCCGCTGCCACGGCTCTTGTCGAAAAGGTGAATGCTGTGCCCGGCGGCGTGTAGCGCGCGGGCAGCTGAGAGTCCGGCAATGCCGGTACCGATGATTGCGATGGGTACAGTCATAGGAGCCTCGTTACCTTGTCTGCACAGACTACGCCGTCGTCAAAACCTGTACAATGCTGTTTTTCGGTATAACTTGTCGTCCTTCGACGCTCAGGACGCTGACCGCTCCCGCTGTTGAGCGGGTCAATAGTGAGTCTGACGGTTCGCCAGAATCGTTCAACTGTGCGAACGGATGAGATCGAACGTATGGCGTTCGAGCGGCTCTCTATAACGTGGCCTAAGGTTTCACTGTTCGCTTCGTCTAAAGCACGTTGTGTGTAAAGAAATAGACTACCGATTTGCGATGAACGCCACGCGAGGATCACCGACATGCACATCTTGCTGACCGGCGGTACAGGCTTGATAGGTCGACGCCTGTGTCGACACTGGCGCGATCAAGGGCATCAGCTGATCGTACTGAGCCGCACGCCGGCTCAGGTCTCGCGTCTCTGTGGTTCTGGCGTGCGCGGTGTCGCGCATCTGGACGAGATCGGCAGCCAGCCGGTCGATGCCGTGATCAATCTGGCGGGCGCACCGATTGCCGACAGGCCCTGGACCCGCAAGCGCAAAATGTTGCTATGGGACAGCCGCATTACCCTCACCGAACAACTCCTGACCTGGCTTGAGCGACGCGAGCAGAAGCCGCGTGTGCTGATTTCCGGCTCTGCCGTTGGCTGGTACGGCGACGGGGGCGAGCGTGAGCTCGACGAGACGTCACAGCCAGTCAGCGAAGACTTCGCCAGCCGCTTGTGCATCGCTTGGGAAGAAACGGCGCAACGTGCGCAGACATTAGGCATTCGCGTCGTGTTGCTGCGCACCGGCCTTGTGCTCGCTCACGATGGCGGCATGATGCAGCGCTTGTTGCCGCCTTTCAAACTGGGCATGGGCGGCCCCATCGGCAATGGGCGCCAATGGATGCCTTGGGTTCATATCAACGACCAAATCGCGGCGATTGATTTTCTGTTGAACCGTGACGATGCCGAGGGTCCGTATAATGCCTGTGCGCCATCACCGGTTCGGAACCGTGAGTTTGCCAAGACGCTCGGCTCGATCCTGCACCGCCCGGCGTTCATGCCCATGCCAGCCCTCGCGCTGCGGCTGTTGATGGGCGAGTTGTCGATTCTGCTGTTGGGCGGCCAGCGCGCGCGTCCGACCCGGTTGCTGGACGCCGGATTCACTTTCCAATTCACCGATCTGCACGCGGCCCTGGAAAACATTACAGGCCGCCATTGACCTCAAGGTGCTGCATGACCGATCACGCGTTGCTGCTGGTAAACCTCGGTTCGCCAGCCTCCACCGAAGTTGCGGATGTCCGCCGCTACCTCAACCAGTTCCTGATGGACCCTTACGTTATCGATCTGCCCTGGCCGTTGCGCCGCCTGTTGGTCTCGTTGATCCTGATCAAGCGCCCGGAGCAGTCCGCCCACGCCTATGCGTCGATCTGGTGGGACGAAGGCTCGCCGCTGGTGGTGTTGAGCAAGCGTCTGCAACAGGCGATGACCCGGGAATGGACCCATGGACCGGTTGAACTGGCGATGCGTTATGGCGAACCTTCGATTGAGTCTGTATTGACCCGACTGGCCGCGCAGGGCATCAAGAAAATCACGTTGGCCCCCTTGTATCCACAATTCGCCGACAGCACCGTGACCACGGTCGTCGAAGAGGCCCGCCGCGTCATCCGCGAAAAGCAGCTGAAATTCGAGCTGGCGCTGCTGCCGCCGTTCTTCAATCAGCCGGAATACCTCGACGCGCTGGTGCAGAGCGTCAAACCGCATTTGGAGCAGGATTACGATCACCTGCTGTTGAGCTTCCACGGCCTGCCGGAGAGCCACATCAACAAGCTCGATCCGACTGGCAAACATCGCTTCGACAAAAACGGCAACTGCTGCGATCACTCGAATCCCGAAACCCTCGCGTTCTGTTACCGCGCGCAGTGCATGCATTCTTCGGCCGAGTTTGCCAGGTTGATGGGCATCCCGGAGGGCAAGTGGTCGGTGTCCTTCCAGTCGCGCTTGGGCCGCAACAAATGGATCGAACCCTATACCGAAGCGCATTTGGCGGAACTGGCAGAGCAGGGTGTGAAAAAGCTGCTGGTCATGTGCCCGGCGTTCGTCGCGGACTGCATCGAGACGCTGGAAGAGATCGGGGATCGTGGCGCAGAGCAGTTCAAAGAAGCGGGGGGCGAAGAGCTGATTTTGATTCCGTGCCTGAATGACGATCCGAACTGGGCGAAGGCGTTGAATGCCTTGTGTGAGCGTGCGCCTGCGATGGTTTGAGTCCTGCGCAAATCAGACCTGTGGGAGCGAATTCATTCGCGAAAAATGGTACAGCCGATGGAGATTTATCGGCTGTACAAACGTCGCGAATGAATTCAATCCCACAGGTGGATTGTTGTACGGGCACAAAAAAGGGGCTCATTGATGGCCCCCTTTTTTCGTAGCGGACTAACTACGGCAACTGATCATCCAGATGCTTGTTCTTCCAGCCATCATTGCCCGGCAGGATCAGGTTCAGCAGAATCGCGGTCACGGCGCACAGCGCAATGCCTTTCATGCCGAAGTCGTCTGGCCCGTTACCGGTGCCGATCAGCACGCCACCGATGCCAAATACCAGGGTTACTGACACGATCACCAGGTTGCGGGCTTCGGCCAGATCGACCTTGTGGCGGATCAGCGTGTTCATACCCACAGCGGCGATGGAGCCGAACAGCAGGCACAGAATCCCGCCCATGACTGGCACTGGAATGCTCTGCAACAGCGCGCCGAACTTGCCGATGAATGCTAGCGCGATGGCGAAGATCGCCGCCCAGGTCATGATTTTCGGGTTGTAGTTCTTGGTCAGCATCACCGCGCCAGTCACCTCGGCGTAGGTGGTGTTGGGTGGGCCGCCGAAGGCGCCTGCCACGGTGGTCGCGATGCCGTCGCCAAGCAGCGTGCGGTGCAAGCCAGGCTTCTTGAGATAGTCACGGCCCGTCACGCTGCCCACGGCAATCACGCCGCCGATGTGCTCGATGGCGGGGGCCAGCGCCACAGGGACGATGAACAGAATCGCTTGCCAGTTGAATTCCGGCGCCGTGAAGCGTGGCAGTTCCAGCCATGGCGCCGCAGCGATCTTGGCTACGTCGACCACGCCGAACCAGAACGACAATGCAAAACCCACCAACACGCCGGAGATGATTGGCACCAGGCGGAAAATGCCTTTGCCGAATACGGCCACGATCAGCGTCGTCAGCAGGGCCGCCATCGAGATGGTGATTGCCGTGTGGTACGGGATCAACTCTGCCGCGCCGTCACCGGTTTTGCCCATCGCCATGTTCGCGGCAATGGGGGCCATTGCCAGGCCGATGGAAATTACCACTGGGCCAATGACCACGGGTGGCAGCAGGCGGTCAATGAAACCGGTGCCTTTGATCTTCACGGCCAGGCCCAGGAAGGTGTAGACAAAGCCCGCTGCCATGACGCCGCCCATGGTCGCGGCCAGGCCGAACTGGCCCTTGGCGAGAATGATCGGGGTGATGAAGGCGAAGCTTGAAGCCAGAAAAACCGGCACCTGACGGCCTGTCACCACTTGAAAGCACAGCGTGCCCAGACCTGCGGTGAACAGCGCGACGTTGGGATCGAGCCCGGTGATCAGCGGCATCAGCACCAGCGCACCGAAGGCCACAAACAGCATTTGGGCGCCCGACAATACGGTGCGCCACAGTGGATCGTTGAACTCGTCCTGTTTCATCAGGCGTCCTTTTGCTTGGTGCCGAAAATCTTGTCACCGGCATCGCCCAGACCCGGGATGATGTAGCCGTGTTCGTTCAGGCGTTGATCGATGGACGCGGTGTAAATCTGTACGTCCGGGTGCGCTTTCTCGACGATGGCGATGCCTTCCGGCGCTGCCACCAGGACCATCGCGCGGATGTCGCGGCAGCCAGCTTTTTTAAGCAGATCGATCGTGGCGACCATCGAGCCACCGGTTGCGAGCATCGGGTCAATGATCAGCGCCAGACGTTGGTCGATTTCCGGTGCGAGCTTTTCCAGATAAGTGTGGGCTTCGAGGGTTTCTTCGTTGCGCGCCACACCCACGGCACTGACCTTGGCGCCCGGAATCAGACTGAGCACGCCTTCGAGCATGCCAATGCCTGCGCGCAGGATCGGCACGACAGTGATCTTCTTGCCAGCGATCTTTTCCACCTGAACCGTCCCGGCCCACCCCTGGATGTCGTAGGTTTCCAGCGGCAAATCCTTGGTCGCTTCGTAGGTCAACAGTGCGCCGACTTCCTGAGCCAGTTCACGAAAATTCTTGGTGCTGATATCGGCACGGCGCATGAGGCCGAGCTTGTGACGGATCAGCGGATGGCGGATCTCACGAATGGACATAAGGGGAAGGCTCCAGCGGGCGGGCAAAAAAAACGGCCTAGATTAATCTATTCAGCAGTAACTTGTCCTACAGGTTAAGTTCAGGTTTTTTACATTAATGGGACGCTGGTACAACGTTAGTCCAGAAACACTTGCTCTGACGATGACGGATGCGTACCTTTGCCCGCTTTTCTTGCCCAGCCCCCCTTTGGAGAGCACCATGCCCGCTGATCTCGCACACATCCGTCAAGTCATGGACGAGGCTGACTGCCTGTACACGAATGAGGAAGTCGAGGCCTCCATCGCTCGTGTCGGCGAGCAGATCAACAGCGTGCTGGCCGACCGCAACCCGGTCGTATTCTGCGTGATGAACGGCGGCCTGATCTTTGCGGGCAAGCTGCTGACCCACTTGAACTTCCCGCTGGAAGCGTCCTACCTGCACGCCACCCGTTATCGCAACGAAACCAGCGGCGGCGAGCTGTTCTGGAAAGCCAAGCCGGAAGTCTCGTTCATCGACCGTGACGTGCTGATCATCGATGACATCCTGGACGAAGGGCACACCCTGGGCGCGATCATCGACTTCTGCAAACACGCAGGCGCCAGCGCCGTTCATACAGCCGTGCTGATCGACAAGGACCACAACCGCAAGGCCCGTCCTGACCTGAAGGCCGATTTCGTGGGGCTGCCGTGCATTGACCGCTACATCTTCGGTTATGGCATGGATTACAAAGGTTACTGGCGCAATGCTGCGGGTATCTACGCCGTTAAAGGGATGTAACTGACGCCTGCGTTCTTCTGTGGGAGCCGGCTTGCTGGCGAAGCGGTGTGTCACTCTGCACATTTGTCACTGACAAACCGCAATCGCCAGCAAGGCGGCTCCCACAACGTTGAGTGAGATCAGTTGCTTGCATGCTAGAGTGCCACCCACTTTTCCCGGGAGGCCTCCATGACGTTATCGTTTCGTAGTAAAGCGGCGCTGATGTTGCTGTTTTCCCTGCCGCTTCCCGCCCTTGCTGAACCCATGCACGCCCAGTACCTGCCGCCCGACGAGATGTCGGTGCGCGAAGGTGAGCCCGAGCAGCAGCAACTGTTGCAGATTACCGAGTACGTCATCGTCGCGGGCAGCCAGCGTCAGTCCAATCAGCAACCCATCCCCGTCACATCGCCACTGACGCTGCGCCTGAAAGGTAAGCCGATGAACAAAGGCGCTACGATTGCCGAGGTGCTGATTCATTTCGACGGTGAAAGCAAAAGCCTAAAAAAGCCTGCATATGACGAGCCGAGCCGCACGCTGACGCTGTATTACCCGGCGAGCCAGTACCGCGTGCTGGTCGATTTGCTGCGCAACGAGAAGATGTACGTCCAGTTCCTCAGTTACGCCAATGGTCACGTCTGGGCCGACTTGCACACCGGCAGCGTACGCGCGCGTTGAGCCGGTGACCGAGCGAGGGGTAAACTGCCCGCCCCTGAAAATGTCCCGCAAGTCAGTTGGAGTCAGCAATGCGTAAAGATAAGAAGCAGGTGATTGGCGATGAAATCGGCGACGCCCAGATCAAATTGTTCCTGGATTTCGAACCAGCCGATGCCACTTCGCCCTCGCTGCACAAACTGATCAAGGCCTATCGCGGCCTGCGCATCGATGATTTCGAGCGTTTTCTGGGGTTCTTCAAGGAAGCGGGCTACGACCTCGATGGCAAGGACGAGCACGGCAATGACTTCGTTGCTCTGATCAAGGATCAGCGCAATGCCGAGGATTACATCGAGTTGATCGAAAAAGCGCGCGGCTGATTGCCAGCCTGCGTGGTGTCTGTTGGCGGCGCTGAACCGGCAACAGGCAAAACTGAAGACCCCGCTGCGTGGGCGGGGCCTTCAGTGATCTCACTGATTCAAGGCAAGCCCTGAATCAAGCGAAGCTTGCCGCCGGGCTGTTGGAAACCAGTTCCAGGCTTGCGTCGCTCTGGGCGCTGATGCGTTGATACAACTGCGCATCGCTTTCCAAGGCCTTTTCACGTGCCGGGAAGATTTCGTTGAGCTTGGCGGCCCATTCGGTTTTGGCTTTCTCCGGGAAGCAGCGTTCGATCAGCTCCAGCATGATCGACACCGTCACCGAGGCGCCTGGCGAAGCACCCAGCAACGCTGCGAGGGAACCGTCCTTGGCCGAGACCAGTTCGGTACCGAATTGCAGAACGCCGCCTTTCTTCGGGTCTTTCTTGATGATCTGCACGCGCTGTCCGGCCACTTCAAGGCGCCAGTCTTCAGCTTTCGCTTCAGGGTAGAAACGACGCAGGGCTTCCAGACGCTGCTCCATCGACTGCCGCACTTCGCTGATCAGGTATTTGGTCAGGTCCATGTTGTCGCGGGCCACGGCCAGCATCGGGGCGATGTTGGCGGCGCGGATCGACAGTGGCAGGTCCATGATCGAACCGTGCTTGAGGAATTTGGTGGTAAAACCGGCGTATGGGCCGAACAGCAGGGAAGTCTTGCCGTCGACGACGCGGGTGTCCAGGTGCGGAACCGACATCGGTGGCGAACCCACGGCGGCCTGGCTGTAAACCTTGGCCTGGTGGTGCTTGACCACTTCAGGGTTGTCGCAACGCAGCCACTGGCCGCTCACCGGGAAGCCGCCGAAACCCTTGCCCTCTTCGATGCCGGACATCTGCAGCAGCGGCAATGCCGCGCCACCCGCGCCCAGGAACACGAATTTGGCATCGATTTCGCGGGTGCCACCGCTGTTGACGTCCTTGATGGTGACGGTCCAGCCATCGCCTTTACGGCTCAGGTCGGTAACGCGCTTGCAATACTTGACCTGCGCATCGGGTGCAGCGGCCAGGTGTTTGAGCAACTGGTTGGTCAGGGCGCCGAAGTTGACGTCAGTGCCGTGCATGACACGGGTCGCCGCCAACTGTTGGTCTGCCGGACGGCCCGGCATCATCAGTGGCATCCACTCGGCCATTTTGGCCTTGTCTTCGGTGTATTCCATTGTCGAAAACGCGTGGTGCTTGCGCAGCGCCTCATAGCGTTTCTTCAGGTAGGAAACACCTTTCTCGCCCTCGACGTAGCTCAGGTGCGGAACCGGGGTAATGAACGAGCGTGCAGAACCGAAGGTGCCTTTGCGAGCCAGATAGGCCCAGAACTGCTTCGAGACTTCGAACTGGGTGTTGATGTGAATCGCTTTCTTGGTGTCGATGGAGCCGTCAGCCGCTTGCGGTGTGTAGTTCAGCTCACACAGGCCTGCGTGGCCGGTACCGGCGTTGTTCCAGGGGTTGGAACTCTCTGCGGCACCTGAATCCATCAGCTCGACCACCTCGATCTTGAGGCTGGGGTCCAGTTCCTTGAGCAGTACCGCGAGGGTGGCACTCATGATGCCTGCCCCGACCAGTACCACATCGACTGCTTCGTTATGCGCCATTAACGCGTCTCCAAAATCTGCAGCACCAAATTGACGGCATGGGTCCCGAGGTCAGTTGCCGAGGGCGGGCGGCGCGTATTCGCGCATTGCCTCAAGCCTGTCGGCCGGGAGATCCATGTCCGGTTCTTCGCCATTTTTTGCATCTTCAGCGGACGCTACTGGTAGGGCCTGGTTGATGCTTTTATTAAGAAGCATGAACGCATTTTTCGGCCCGAACAGCCATTCGACTATCGTCAAGACGTCCGGTCATGCAAGCAAATCAGTCGTGAACGGCTTCAGGCTCCGGTTGTGGAGACTGCCAGGCAGTCAGTCCTGTGCGATGGGGCTGGGTCAGACGCTAATGGTGCATTTACAAACGCGTAACTGTTCATTTGCTCGCCACACTCTTGTGAAGTTGTGAAAACCCGTTTTTTTCACGCTCTTTTGGAGACGCGAACCTCAAAAAAGGCCTGCGCGCTGGCAGGGCCTGCAGATCAGGTTCCAACACAGTGTGGGCATTGGTCAGCGCGAAAGGTTCGAATGAATCGAGTTATTCACGCGGGCAAGGCGGCACGCCGGGCTGCACATGTCTGTGTGGAAGGCTCTCTGTGGGCGGAACGAAGGAGCTGACAACAGGTATCAGCGATGCTGCGAGGCCCGATCAGGAGACGTCCTTATAATCGGGGGGAGATTATAGCGATGAAACGCGCAGAATTGATCCAGAAAAAATGACTTTTATTCGCCGTTCGGTCAGATGCTGAGCAATTGTCGGGCGGTAATCGCACGTGCGCGCGAAGCGACACGGGCGCTTGCAGGCAGGGGACGTTGCAGCCAGCACAGCTTGGGTTCGGTGATTTCCACCCAGTCATGGCCCTGTGGCGGCAGTGCACAGTGCTTGAACGACAAACAGACTCCGTGTTGATCCAGGCGAGCGTAGTGGCGATGACGGCTTTTCGGGAAAAACAACGACCAGAGAAAGTCCATGACGGGGACTCCGTGTTGGGTAGTTGTTAAAAGTATGTCGTGGGCCGATGACATGGCGATGACGCTGGTATTGCTTGATGATGTCCGAGTGTCGCGAGATGTTGGGATGCGCATGCGCGGGAACCGCGACAGTGGCACTTTGTCGTATCTTTACGCTAGTGAGTGAGCTTGTGAGGTCGCTATACTGCCGCACAATTTGTGCCTTGGCCCATGGAGAAATGAGCATGTTGCGTCGTGTTTTGTTCGGTTTGCTTGCCGTCGGCAGTCTGACGCTGGTGGGGTGTGCCCACAGCCCGCAGACACTCAACCCGCAACCGAAGTTGACCAGCCAACTCGCGCCTGTCGGGCACGGTCAGCAGGTCGTGGTTCGTGTGGTCGATGGTCGCCAGTCGCAGACCCTTGGTACCCGTGGCGGTCTGTATCCGGAAACCAGCTCGATTACAGTGAGCGGTCAGCAACTGGTACCACAAATCCAGGCTCAGGCCGAAGCCGCTGTTCGTCTGTTGGGCTTCACCCCGGTTCAGGGTGGCAATGGTCCTCAATTGACCATCACGTTGGCCGATTTGAAGTATCAGTCGCCAAAAGAAGGCTTGTACGTGACCGAGGCAAACATCAGCTCGACCTTCCGCGCTGACGTGCAGAACAACGGCCGCAGCTACAACGGTCGTTATGCCGCTTCGCTGGATCAGCGTTTTGGCATGGCGCCGAACGAAGAGACCAACACCAAGCTGATCGGCGACGTGTTGAGTGATGCGCTGACCCGTCTGTTCCAGGATCAGACGATTGGTCAGATGCTGGGCCAGTAACGGCATCAAGCGTCAACGAAAAGCCCCGGTATCGCGAGATGCCGGGGCTTTTTCATGAGCGTTCATTTCTAGGGCTGAACACACATTCCCACAGGGTGAGTCGCCGATTGTCCAGGCGCGTTTTTAGCCTTATGCCGCCTGATAGAAATCCAGAAAGCTGAACCCTGTGACCAGATCTGCCTCGGGCAAATCATGGTGTTGATGCCCACCCAGCGCGCAATACACCAGCCAGTGGCGATCCTGGACGTTGAAGGCCAGGCCGTCGATCAAGGCTTGCTGCTCTTCGCTCGGCGCAATGAGATAGAGGCGGTCCTGATTGTGGGCGTGCAGCATGACGGGCTCCGTGTCCTGTAGGGGGCGTTCGAGGGCCTACACAGTGACCGGTTCAGGTGACGTTAAGGTGACAGGCGATACCGTATTCGGCAGATCCCACCGAATCTTCGGCGCCTTCTATCCGGCGCCATCGAGGCCCCATGTCGCTCTTCCAGCACTCCCCCGGGATGGTCATCAATCTACTGGCGCTGGCAGCGGCAGGCCCTGGCATCTGGTTGCTGCACACTACGCGTGTCCGGGAGCAGCGCGAAACCGCGCATTTGAATAACCTTACCGAACAGGCGCCGATTGATGAGCCTATGCACCTGATGGACGTGCCGACTTTGCGTATGATTCGCCAGAGCTACCGGATTGGAGCGGGGTGTCTGGCGTTTGCGCTGGTGTTGTCGTGGGTGAGTACCAAAATCTGACTGATGCTGAGGGCTGTGGGACCCGGCTTGCTGGCGAATGCGGTATGTCTACTTCCTCAGGCGACTGACACACCACTTTCGCCAGCAGGCCGGCTCCCACAGGATTGGGTGGCAGGCAATAAAAAACGGCGCCTGATTGAGCGCCGTTTTTTATGATGCGGTCTTTACAACGGCAACCCTGCCTTGACCCGGTACTGGTTGCGCACCGGCGTCGCGTATTGCAACACCAAATAAGGCCGGTGCTCTTCAGGGCAGCCGTCCAGACGACGTTGCCACTCTTCCTTCGCCCGCGCCAGTTCGTCTGCCGGGAACACCTCGGCAGCGCTTGGTACGTTCAGGCCAGGATCAGCATCGGCCCACTGCGCGTACGCCAGGTAATGCACCGGGAACAGGCGGTAGCCACCGAGAATTTGCTTGTCCATTTCAGCAGCCAATTGCTTGGTGTCTTCATAGGCTTCTGTGATCGGCGGTGCGAAATTGACGTGCACGCGGCCTTTATAGCCAGTGATGCCTAGCGCGATGCTGACATCGTCCTCACCCGGCGCCTTGGTGTAGCTGCCGGTGGTGGCGCGGATGTACAGCTCGCGAGCCTTGGCGTGGTCGCAGGGGTCGTATTCATAGCTGATCGAGACGGGCGTCAGGTTCAGCGACTGAATGACCTCGCCGAACGGCTCGTCCTTGCGGCTCATGTGGAACATTTTGAGGATCGCCGACTCAGTGCGATCGTCGCCGTCTTTGGCGCGACCTTCGGCCTGAGCGATCCAGATCGAGGCGCAGTCGTGGCGGATCGAGTGGTTGATGTACGCCGACAGCAACTGATAGGCCGCCATTTTCTCGCGACGCCCGGTAATGGAACGGTGCACGATGAAGCTCTTGTTCAGACGCATCAGGTCGCTGACGAAGGGCTTTTGCAGCAGGTTGTCGCCGATGGCGATGCGCGGCGTCGGCAGGCCTGCGTGGTACACGGCGTAGTTCACGAACGCCGGGTCCATCACGATGTCGCGGTGGTTGGCGAGAAACAGGTACGCCACGCCGGACTTGAACTGCTCGACGCCAGTGTAGGTCACACCATCGGTGGCGCGCTCGATGGTATGGTCGACGTAATGTTCGACCTTGTCCTGCAGGGCCGCAACGGACTCGATACCGGCAAACTGGCGACGCAGTTTACGGGCGATGGCCGGTTGCAGGATCCAGCCGAGGGAGCCGGCCAGACGCGGAAAACGGAAATGCGTGAGGATTGCGAGGAACGCCTTGTCACCCAGCAGCCGGTTGAGTACGGCTTTTACTTCGGTGTCGTCGTACGGTCGGATGGCATCGAATTCGCCCATCATGCTCTCTTGTTGGAAACGGCTAGGGTAAATAAGGATTGGCCAGGCTTGTAGATACGAAATGGAAGGCCTGGCCGGCAAACAAGTCGGCGATTATACGCAAATCTGGGCGCGGAGACTGTGATGCAGGAAATACAGGATTATGACTGCCCGTATTGTGGCGAGCCGGTGGAGGCAGTGCTGGACCTGTCCGGCGGCGATCAGACGTACATCGAAGATTGCCCGGTCTGTTGTCGCCCGATCATTTTCAGCCTGCATACCGATGGTGAGGACTGGACCCTGGACGTGCGTAGCGAGAACGAATGATGCGCAAAATCTACGAGCCGGAAAACATGATGGAAGGTGAGCTGCTGCAATCGATGCTCGCCAGTGAAGGTATCGAGGCGCACATCACCGGGCGCCATTTGCTCGGCGGGATTGGCGAGTTGCCGGTGTTCGGCTTGTTGGGGCTGGCGGTGGAGGATGATCAGGCCGAGCGGGCGCGGCGCTTGATCACTGAGTACAATGACGCGTTTCCGCTGTCTGGCGAAGAACCTGACAGTTACCCCGATGTGTTGTTGTGCTGAGGTCGGCACCGTCACTTTCTAAAGAAGAGTTACCTAAAACCCATGTGTGGACGTTATGCCCTGTTTCGCTGGACGCCTGCTTTCGCGGCCTTGCCGGGCTTTCCGGCAGACCAGCAGGCGCAGTGGAACATCTCCCCCAATGACACGGTGTTGATCCTGCGTGCCGCGCAAGACGAGCAAGGCGGACGAACGCTGGCGCGCGCTCGGTGGGGGCTGACTCCGCCGTGGCTCACCGACATGTCCCGCACCCCGGCCCATGCGCGGGCGGAAACTTTGGCTGAGCAGCCGATGTTTCGTCAGGCGTTTCGCGAGCGTCGCTGTTTGTTACCGGCCAACGGCTTTTACGAATGGCGTGGCACGGTGCGCAAACGGCCATTTTGGTTGACGCCGGGGGAGGGCTCGGCGCTGTTCTTTGCGGCGATCTGGGAAGCGTATCCGGTGGATGGCCACGACTGGTTGAGCGTGGCGGTGGTGACACAATCGGCGATGAACCAGCGCAGGCCGTTGATTCTCGACGCAGAAGGGCAGGCTGCCTGGCTTGATCCGGAGAGTTCGCTGGCGACCCTGCAATCCCTGCTCGCTGCGCCGCAGATGCAACTGCGTGAGCGGCCGTTGGCGAACATGGTGAATGATCCGAAGCTTAATGCGCCGGAGTGTCTGACGCCGCTTTAAACATTTCGAAGATCCCCTGGGGGGCGCGATTGATCGTTCCCACGCTCCGCGTGGTAACGCCGCCCAGGACGCTCTGCGTCCGTTGCTGGTGTGACGCGGAGCGTCATGGGATGCATGCCCACGCAGAGCGTGGGCACGATCAACGGGGGATGTGGCTTTTAGACCCTGAACTGATTAATCAACCGGCGCTGCTGTTCTGCCAGTTTGGTCAGCTCGGCGCTCGCTTGACTCGACTCATCCGCCCCACCCGCCACTTCGTTGGCCACTTGACCGATGTTGATCACGTTGCGGTTGATGTCGTCCGCCACGGCGCTTTGTTCCTCGGCGGCGCTGGCGATCTGGGTGTTCATGTCGTTGATCACCGACACGGCCTGGGTGATGCTCTCCAGTGCCTGCGCCGCTTCGGCGGCATGGCCCACACTTTCATCGGTCTTGTTCTGGCTGTCTTCCATGACCTTCACCACTTGCCGCGTGCCGGTTTGCAAGGCCTGGATCATGGTCTGGATTTCTTCGGTGGCCTGCTGGGTCTTTTGCGCCAGATTGCGCACTTCATCAGCGACCACCGCAAAGCCCCGACCCTGTTCGCCCGCGCGCGCTGCCTCGATCGCTGCGTTGAGGGCCAGCAGGTTGGTCTGCTCGGCAATTCCGCGAATGGCGGTCAGAATCGCGTTGATGTTCTCGCTGTCCTTGGCCAATGTCTGAACCACTTCCACAGCCCGGCCGATTTCCACCGCCAGTTCGCTGATGGAGTTCGAGGTGTTGTGCACGATGCGCATGCCCTGATTGGCGGCGTCGTCCGCATGATTCGCGGCTTGTGCGGCCTGGGTGGCGTTGCGCGCCACGTCTTGGGCAGTAGCGGTCATTTCATGTACGGCAGTGGCAACCAGATCGATCTCGGCCATCTGTTTGTGAACGCCTTTGTTGGTGCGGATGGCAATATCGGCAGTGTGCTCGGACGAATCGCTCACCTTCTGCACCGATGTCACCACTTGGCTGATCATCGCCTGCAATTTGCCGAGGAAGGTGTTGAAGCCCGACGCAATGGAGCCCAGTTCGTCGGCACGGTCGCTGGTCAGGCGACGAGTGAGGTCGCCTTCGCCCTTGGCAATGTCGTCAAGCATGGCGACCATTTGTTTCAGTGGACGCGCGATGCCACGTCCCACGAACCAGACGATCAGCAACCCCAGCGCCGCAATCAGCAGGCCGACGACGGTCATGCCGAAAATATCGGTGTCGCGTTGATGGGCCAGGTCGCTCTGCAATTTTTGCAGGTCGGCCATGACCGCGCTGACCGGCATGCGGATCATCAGCGTCCAGCGTGCGTCGGTGTTGCCGATACCAAACGGCAGGTACAACTCGATGTGGCCGTGCTCTTTATCGATGTCGTAACGCACTTCGCCTTTGACGATGTTGTTCAGGTTGGCGACTTCGTTGGCGTCGAGGATGTCGCTGGCTTTCTCGCCGAGTTTGCTGGTGTCCTTGGTGTAGGCAACCAGCCGCCCGTTGGTGGCGATCAGGGCCAGATCGCCCGCGCCGTCATACAGCTTTTTATCCGCGCCTTCGAGCATGTCCTGAATGAAGTTCACCGACAGGTCTGCACCGACGATGCCCTGGAATTGACCGTCGAGCATGATGGGTTCGATGAACGAAGACAGCATGACCATTTTGTCGCCGACTTTATAAGGCGCCGGGTCGATCACGCAGGCTTTGCGGGTCTCGCGGGAGCACAGGTAATACTCGCTGGAGCGGATGCCGGTGGAGAGGATTTTGGTGTCTTCCAGGCTGGCCAGCTTTTCCAGATTGAAGGTGCCGTCCGGCTTGCGATACCACCAGGCCATGAAACGGCCGTCTTTGGGGTCGACACCTGTGATCGGCGTTTCGACGTAGGCGGCGTCATTGTGATCCAGTGCGTTGTGTTCCCAGCCAATGTAGGAACCCAGAATTTTCGGGTTACGTACGACGGTCTCGTGCAGCACGTTGAGCAGTTGTTCACGGCTCATTTTTACCAGTACTTCGCCTTTGGCGTCCTTCATGCCCAAGGTGGCGTTCAACGTCGCCAGACCCGCTGCCGTTTGCAGCGGTGCTTCCAGTTCCCGCTGGATTTCACTGGCCTGCGTTCGGGCGATTGCGGTCAGGCGTTCCTGGATGGCCTGCTCGAATTGGGCGGTTGTCCGCTTTTCCACCAAATCCTGAGTGCGTGCGCCGGAAAACAGCGCGTAAAGAACGAGGGCGGCCACAACGCTGAGCACGATGGCGCCCGCCAGTGCGGCGACTGAAAACTGGATCGATTTGAACTTCATAGGGGCTCCGGACGCGGAAGAACGTCTGAAGGAGATATCGCCTCGGTCCCCTGTTTTATTAGGTGAAACCGACGAAGTGGCCGCTTTTGAAGGCGTTTTGTCGTTTTTTGACATGCTGCCTGATTGGTCTGATTCAAAAGAGAGCATGTCATCCCGAAAGGGAGATGAAGTGTGTTTCAGCGCTGTTACGAATGTGTGATTTTTTTGGCAGGCTTTCATATGGCAATCGGCTGCTATCTGGTGCTCATCGGGCGTACCGCCTAGGATGGGCGCGATTGTTTCGATGGAGATACAAAATGCGTCAGACCTTTGTTCTGTGTGCCTTGAGCGCAGCGTTGCTGGTTGCGGGATGTCAGGCCGTCAATACCACCAGCGGCGATTCGGTAGGCGTCGAGCGCAAGCAGTACATGTTCAGCATGCTGTCGACCGATCAGGTCAATCAGATGTATGCCCAGTCCTATAAAGAGACGGTCAGCGAAGCCACAACCAAAGGCGTGCTGGATAACAGCAGCGCCGAAGCCGCCCGTGTGCAGGCGGTCGCTAAGCGTTTGATCGCTCAGGCGCCGAAGCTACGTGCCGATGCTGCCCAATGGCAGTGGGAAGTGAACCTGATCAAGAGTGACGAGTTGAACGCCAACTGTGGGCCGGGTGGCAAGATCATCGTCTACAGCGGGCTGATCGATACACTCAAGCTCAGCGATGACGAGCTGGCAGCGGTCATGGGGCACGAAATTGCCCATGCCCTGCGCGAGCACGGTCGTGAGGCGATGTCCAAGGCGTATGGCGTGCAAATGGCCAAGCAGGGCGCGGGCTCATTGTTGGGGCTGGGACAGGACAGCCTGGCGCTGGCCGATACCGTGGTCAATTACAGCCTGACATTGCCCAACAGCCGGGCGAATGAAAACGAGGCGGATTTGATCGGTCTGGAGCTGTCGGCCCGTGCCGGTTACAACCCCAATGCGGCCATTACGTTGTGGCAGAAAATGCAGGCTCAGGCGGGAGCATCGCAGCCTGAGTTCATGAGCACTCACCCGGCGTCGGAAAACCGGATTGCGTCGTTGCAGGCAGCGATTCCGAAGGTCATGCCGCTGTATGAGCAAGCACCGAAATCCTGAGGATAGGTCAATAACCTTGATCGTTCCCACGCTCCGGCGTGGGAACGATCATCGAAGGGCGAATGGGGTTAAACCCAGCCGCTCACCTGCATCGCCTTGTACACCGCCACGATGGCGAGGATGAAGAACGCACCGGCCGCCAAACGGCGAATCAGCGTCAATGGCAGTTTCTCAGCGGCGAAGTTACCCGCCAGTACCACCGGCACGTTAGCCAGCAACATGCCTAATGTCGTGCCCAGAATCACTAGCCACAGGTAGGAATACTGCGCCGCCAGCATGACGGTCGCGATCTGCGTCTTGTCGCCGATTTCGGCAAGGAAGAACGCGATCAGCGTGGTCATGAACGGGCCGAATTTGCGAGCGGTATTGGCTTCGTCGTCGTCCATCTTGTCCGGCACCAGGGTCCACAGCGCAGTGGCGGTGAAGCTTGCGGCGAGGATCCAGTGCAACATGGCATCGGAGAAGAAACTGCTGAACCAGGCGCCCACGGCACCGGCTGCGGCGTGGTTGGCCAGCGTGGCCGCGACGATACCGGCGATGATCGGCCAGGGCTTGCGAAAGCGAGCAGCGAGGATAAGCGCGAGCAGTTGGGTCTTGTCACCGATTTCGGCCAGTGCGACGACCGCGGTAGGGACCAACAGGGATTCCAGCATCAGGGGTTTCCTAAGGGGCGGGTCAACACGGCTATGACACGTACAGCCTCCCCGCCCCGGGTCAGGATGTGCGTGTCATAGGTCTTGTCAAACCGCCGATCCGTCTGATGCGGATCTGGGGTCGCGCGCACCATGGTCTGAGGACCAAGTATGTTGATGCGCGCCGGACGAGCGTGAGGCTCGTGGGAGACTACTCCCCTAGGACGGAGCGGATTCTGCCTACGGGAATCCGGTTCGGCAAGCGTTAATTTTCACCCACGTTTCGCGCGGTAAATCCGGAATCCATTCCCTTCGGCCAAGATGGCACATACGCCAAGGTGCTGCTCGATGATCGGCTGGTAACGCAGGAAGCTGTTGGCAACAAGGCGCAGTTCGCCACCTTTTTTCAGATGTTCTCGCGCTTTTCGCAGCAGGTTTTCTGTCGCGGCGTAATCGGTGTGAACGCCGGTATGAAAGGGCGGATTGGTCAAAATCACGTCCAGGTGTTCAGGCGCTGCATCGATCCCGTCGCCGGTCACTACCTCGCCTTCCAGACCATTGGCAGCCAGCGTCAGGCGGCTGCTGGCGGTGGCGAAGGCGTCGACGTCGAGCATCGTCACTTGCATGTCCGGACTGCGACGTTTGACCGCAGCACCGAGTACGCCCGCGCCGCAACCGAAGTCGAGCAAACGCCCGACAGGGAGCTTGTCGATGTGCTCCAGCAACAGGGCCGTGCCCCGGTCCAGGCGCCCATGGCTGAAGACGCCCGGCAGGCTGATCACTTTCAACGGGCCGCCGTCCATCTCGATCTCAAAGGCTTTGGCGAGGCTGTTCAACTCGACGGCGTGCGGTGCGTTCTCCACAGTGACTTGCCAGAGCTGGCAATGGCGGGCGCTGTCGAGTTTGCGGGCGCGACCGAATGGGCTCAGTTGGCGTGCGGCGGCTTCGATGCCGCCGCGCTTCTCACCCACCAGAAACAGTTCGCGACCGGTCAGACGGGAGGCCAGCGCATTGAGCAGATAGTCGGTGAGGTCTTTGGCTTTAGGCAGAAACAGTACGGCGGCCTCGAAAGGCTGGGTCGGCGCTTCGGTGCCGAAGTGGTTTCTGCCATTGAAACGGGCGTCCAGCGCGGCGAAGTCCCCAGCGTGCCAGCTCCAGCCCTGCGCGTTGGGCAGACGGCTCAGAAGGTCGTCGGCAGGCAGGCCCGCCAGCAGCAATTCACCCTGAAACAACTCGGCCTGACGGAGTAACACTTCACTGCGCGGGTCCATCGTCGGCTCCTGAAAAAAGGGCGGAGTTTAACAGGGGAATATCAGCGCCAGGCGCGTATTTATGTGGGAGCGTGATGTTTCAACTGACCACGCGAATAGGTTGGCCCGCGTAAAACCCACGGGCGTTTTCGTTGACCTGGCCAATGATGCGCTGGCGCGCTTCCTGGCTGCCCCACGCGCTGTGCGGGGTGATGATCAGGCGCGGGATGTCGCCGGACAGCAGCGGGTTGCCGTTCACAGGAGGTTCTACGGTCAGCACGTCGGTCGCCGCGCCCGCCAGATGACCGTTGCGCAGCGCATCGGCCAAGGCTTGCTCATTAATCAGCCCGCCGCGAGCCGTGTTGACGATGAAGGCTTTGGGTTTCATCAGGCTCAATTCATGCGCGCCGAGCATGTCGCGGGTGTGTTCGTTGAGTGGGCAGTGCAGGGTTAGCGCATCGACCTGCGGCAGCAACTCGTGCAGCGGCACGCGATCTGCGCGGGCAGGACGCCCCGGGATCTGCCCCAGCAGCACGTGCATGCCGAACGCTTCGGCCAGTTTCGCCACTGCCCCACCCAGCTCGCCATGGCCCAGCAGGCCCAGGGTCTTGCCTTCCAGTTCCACGATCGGGAAATCCAATAGGCAAAACTGCTTGGATTTCTGCCACTGGCCCTGATGGATCGCCTGTTGGTAATCCGGCAGGCGAGTCGCCAGTGCCAGCAGCAACATCAGCGTGTGCTGGGCCACGGAAGGGGTGCCGTAGCCTTGGCAGTTGCTCACCACGACGCCGTGTTTGCGTGCTGCATCCAGGTCGACGTTGTTGACGCCCGTTGCCGTCACGAGCACCAGTTTGAGATCCGGACACGCCGCGAACGTGGCGGCATCAATCATGATCTTATTGGAAATGGCCACCTGAGCGCCTTGCAGTCGCTCGATCACCTGATCGGCTGAAGTGCTGGCGTGCAGCACCAGTTCACCGAAGGTTTCGCGCCATGGAGTGAGATCCAGATCGCCGAGATCCAAAGAGGTGTGGTCCAGAAAAACTGCTCTGCTTTGACTCGACATCAGCTGTACCTTTTGTTCTGTGGGGTGGGAGGGGTAAGGTAGCGAGCCTACCAGAGCCTGCCGGAGCCCTCACAATGTACTGGACGGAATTTTTTACCGTTGCCCTGATTCATCTGCTTGCCGTTGCCAGCCCCGGCCCTGATTTTGCCGTGGTCGTACGTGAGAGCGTCACCCACGGCCGCAAAGCGGGCACTTACACCGCGATGGGGGTGGGAACCGCGATTTTCTTGCACGTTGGCTACTCACTGCTGGGTATCGGCCTGATCGTTTCCCAGTCCATCGTGCTGTTCAACGCGTTGAAGTGGGCGGCTGCGGCGTACCTGCTGTACATCGGTTTCAAGGCCTTGCGTGCCAAGCCAGCGGCGGCGTCGGACGCCCCGGTTGATCTCGCCAAAGGCGGGCGCACGGCACGCGGTGCGTTTACCGCCGGTTTCGTGACCAACGGCCTGAACCCGAAAGCGACGTTGTTTTTCCTCTCGCTGTTCACTGTCGTCATCAACCCGCACACGCCGCTGCTGGTGCAGGCGGGTTACGGCGTTTATCTGGCGGTAGCGACTGGCATCTGGTTTTGCCTGGTGGCGCGTTTGTTCAGTCAAGAGCGGGTGCGTGCAGGTTTTGCGCGGATGGGGCATTGGTTCGACCGCGCCATGGGTGGAGTGTTGGTGGCGCTGGGCTTGAAGCTGGCGCTGACTGAGGTGCATTGATTCGCGCTAATTTTATTGACACGGCTAAATCCTGTGGGAGCCGGCTCCCACAGTATTCGTGTTTGCTACGTGACTGCGCGGCGCCGAGGTGGACTGGCGCCATTGCGAGCAAGCTCACTCCTAAAAGGTGCGGTTTACCGTTTCAGCTCACTCAACTGTTTCAACGCCCCCAGATATTCCCTCGGGCTTTCCCCCAGCAATCGGCTGAACATCGCGCTGAACGCTCGCGCGCTGCCGTAACCCAGGTCGTTCGCCACCCGCTGCACGCTCTCGCCCTCCAGTAACTTGGGCAGCGCTTCCATCAAACGCACCTGCTGACGCCATGCGTTGAAACTCATCCCTAGTTCCTGCGTGAACAGCCGCGTCAACGTGCGCGAGCTGGCGCCCACCTCCTGCGCCCAGTCTTCCAGCGTGTTGCCGTGATCCGGCGCTCTGAGCAGGGCCATGCAGATGCTGTGCAGGCGCCGGTCGCGGGGCATGGGGATGTGCAGCGGCAGGTTCTCAAGACTGGCGACTTCTTCCAGCATCAATTGCTGAATCAACGGATTGGCCGCGTGGGCATCGCTTTGGGTCGCCCGCACGATCAGTTCGCGGAGCAGGGGCGTGACGGCCAGCACGCAGCATTGATTCAAGCCCGAGGGGCAGCGTTCAGGCGCGATGAACAGTGAGCGCATCAACACCTCGCCCGCCATGAATGTCTCGTGTTCCACCATCGGCGGTATCCACACCGCGCGGGTCGGCGGGATCACCCAGGCCCCGCTCTGGGTCACCAGCCGCATCATGCCACTGACGGCATACAACAGCTGCGCTTGAGCGTGGATGTGCCTCGGGTGATGGCCACCGTCGGGGTAGTCCGCAGGGTGGGCAGTGACCGGGCTGTGACTGAACAGGTTGATCAACATGGCGGATTCGATGACTTAGTTGTCTCAACTGCGAATAGTCGCCAACTTAGCATGAGCGTCCCTACCCACTGCAAGTTCAGGATGCATCGCTATGAATAAACCCGAACGACAGAATTCACCCAAACGGGTGATCCACTTCATCAACGCCGCTCACGTCATTGACCACATGTTCATGCTGATTTTCCCCGCCGCCGTGCTGGGCATGTCGGGCGCGTTCGGTCTGGATTACGCGCAACTGATCGGCCTGTCGCTGGGCGGTTTCATCACCTTTGGCGCGTGTTCGCTACCGGCCGGCTGGCTGGGGGATCGCTGGAGTCGGCGGCACATGATGGTGCTGTTTTTTCTCGGCATCGGCGCGGCGTCGATCTTTACCGGGCTGAGCACCAGTACCACGATGCTGGCGGTGGGCATGACGTTGATGGGTGTGTTCGCGGCGATCTACCACCCGGTGGGCACCGCGATGCTGGTGGGGTATGCGAAGAATCGCGGTCGCGAAATCGGTGTCAACGGCATGTGGGGCAACCTCGGTGTGGCATTTTCTGCGCTGTTGACCGGGTTTCTGGTGGCGCAGTTTGGTTGGCGTTCGGCGTTCATTCTGCCGGGCTGCGTGTCGATGGTGATCGGGCTGGTGTTCGCCTGGCAGATCAAGGACGAGCCGATTCCTGTACGTCCCCACACGGCACCGAAAGGCAAAGCCGGTCAGCGCATTTCCATGACCATTGTCTTCAGCGTGCTGGCCATCGCCACGGCTACCGGGGGCGTGGTGTTCAACGCCACCACCATGACCTACCCGAAACTGTTTCAGGATCGTCTGCATGACCTGTTCGCCTCGCCGCAAACCCTTGGGCTGATCGTCAGCCTGGCCTATGCCTTCGGTGCCATCGCGCAGTTGACCATTGGCCGCTTTCTCGACCGCTTCAGCCTGAAATGGCCGTTCGTGATTCTCACCGTGTGCCAGGCGCCTTTTCTGTTTGCGCTGGCTTATGTGGATAGCTGGCCGGTGATGTTGCTGGGCGCAGGGTTCATGTTCGTGATGTTCGGTCAGGTGACGGTCAACGACGCGATGGTCGCCAATTTCGTCGCCCCGCAGTGGCAGTCTCGGGTGTTTGCACTGCGTTACTTCCTTTCGTTCGGTGCCAGCGCCACGGCCATTCCGCTGATTGCTTTTGTCGAGCCGCGTCAGGGCCTGGTGGGGCTGTACGTGATCCTCGCGGCTTTTGCGGCGCTGACCTTTCTGGCGGCGTTGGTTTTCCCCCGTACACCGGCTGAAAACCCCTCTGCGCAGCTCGCTTGAGGCGGCTTTGCCCTTTCAAATGGCGCAATGCCTGCACGGTCACTCGTCATTCGAATCATCCCTTTGGCTGATTTGACTGGCGAGTGAAGGCTCTAGAGTGCATATTTTCGGCACCGCCAATGCATCTTGAAAAGGGATTCCTATGCTGCAGACACGCGTGATTCCGCCAGCTGATGGCGCGTACCAGTACCCTCTGTTGATCAAACGCTTGCTGATGTCGGGCAGTCGCTATGAAAAAACGCGGGAAATCGTCTACCGGGACCAATCACGCTACTCCTATCTGACCCTCAATGAACGCATTTGCCGTCTGGCCAATGTGTTGACCGAGGCGGGGGTGAAAGCGGGCGATACCGTGGCCGTCATGGATTGGGACAGCCATCGGTATCTGGAATGCATGTTTGCCATTCCCATGATCGGCGCGGTGATTCACACGATTAACGTACGCCTGTCACCCGATCAGATTCTGTTCACCATGAACCACGCCGAAGACAAATTCGTTCTGGTCAACAGCGAGTTCGTGCCGCTCTACAACTGCTTCGCCAGCAAACTCACCACGGTGGAAAAAACCCTACTGCTCACCGACGCACCGGACAAGACCGCTGATTTGCCAAACCTGATTGGCGAGTACGAAACCCTTCTGGCCGCTGCCAGCCCGACGTATCACTTCGAGGATTTCGACGAGAACTCGGTCGCCACCACCTTCTACACCACCGGCACCACGGGTAACCCCAAAGGCGTGTACTTCACCCATCGGCAACTGGTGCTGCACACGCTGGCTGTGGCCACGATCATGGGCAGCGTCGAAGGGCTGTTGGGCACCGACAAGGTGTATATGCCGATCACGCCGATGTTCCACGTCCATGCGTGGGGCGTGCCGTATGCGGCGACGATGCTCGGTGTGAAACAGGTCTATCCTGGGCGTTACGACCCGGAATTACTGGTCAGGCTGTGGCGTGAGGAGCAAGTCACGTTCTCCCACTGCGTGCCGACCATCATGCAAATGGTGCTCAACGCCAAGGCCGCCAAAGATGCTGACTTCACCGGCTGGAACATCATCATCGGTGGCAGTTCGCTCAACCGTTCGCTCTACGAAGCGGCCAAGGCCAAGGGCATTCAACTGACGGCAGCCTACGGCATGTCCGAGACCGGGCCGTTGGTGTCGGTGGCGCATTTGAACGACGAGTTGATGGCGGGCAGCGAAGACGAGCGCGTCACCTACCGGATAAAGGCCGGTGCGCCGGGCGTGTTGGTCGAGGCGGCCATCGTCGACAGCGACGGCAATTTCCTCCCTTCTGACGGCGAAACCCAAGGCGAATTGGTGTTACGCGCGCCGTGGCTGACCGAGGGCTATTACCGCGAGCCGCAAAAAGGCGCCGAGCTCTGGGCGGGCGGCTGGCTGCACACCGGCGATGTCGCGACGCTGGACAGCATGGGCGGCATTGATATTCGTGACCGGATCAAGGACGTGATCAAGACCGGCGGCGAGTGGGTGTCGTCCCTGGAGTTGGAAGACCTGTGCAGCCGCCATCCGGGTGTGCGCGAAGTGGCAGTGGTCGGGGTCGCCGATCCGCAGTGGGGCGAGCGGCCGTTCGCGTTGCTGGTTGCCCATGAGGGCCACGTCATCGACGCCAAAGCCTTGAAGGAACACCTCAAGCCGTTCGTGGAGCAGGGGCACATCAACAAGTGGGCGATTCCGAGTCAGATCGCCCTTGTTACCGAAATTCCCAAGACCAGTGTCGGCAAGCTCGACAAGAAGCGCATCCGCCTGGACATCGTCGAATGGCAGAGCACTAACAGCGCGTTCCTCTCCACCCTCTGACCCTCTCTTTTTCGCGCACATTGTCACGGTTTCGACCGGGACAATGTGTCGTGAAGGTGTCTGGCTTGCGTCTGCCTTGCCAAATTTTGAAATTCAGCCATCCTCCCTGTGCCGCGCAGTCGGTCCGTCGAAATCGGCGGATTAGAGGCGTTGACGCTGTAAATCACACTTTAGAGGGATCAAGCAGTAGCACCTGCTGGCTATAGTCGGCAGTAGGTTGGTACCGGAGAAAAACGCCCCATCGCTTCGCAGCTTCACATGGGCTGCCCGATACGCGTTGACACCCAGGCACTGCGGATCAGTCCACCTGAGTCGTTTCTGGAAGCACCCACTGCCATAAAAATAAAAGCACATGGAGTAGCGTCGATGACATCAGCAAACCTGTTCTGGCGCCGGGCGAAACTGCCTCTGGCCGTCAGCCTCGCTTCCACGCTCGCCGGTCCTGCATTCGGCGTCAGTTTCAACATCGGTGAAATCGAAGGTAATTTCGACTCGTCCCTGTCCATTGGCGCAAGCTGGTCGACGCAGAACGCCAACAAGAACCTGATCGGCTCGAACAACGGCGGACACGGTCTCTCGCAAACCTCCGACGACGGCCACTTGAACTTCAAAAGTGGGGAAACCTTTTCGAAGATCTTCAAGGGCATCCACGATCTTGAACTGAAATACGGTGACACGGGCGTGTTCCTGCGTGGCAAGTACTGGTACGACTTTGAACTCAAGGATGAAAGCCGTGAATTCAAGGACATCAGTGACTCGGGCCGCAAGGAAGGTGCGAAGTCTTCAGGTTTCGAACTGCTCGATGCATTCGTCTATCACAACTATTCCATCGCCGATGAGCCAGGTTCCGTGCGTTTCGGTAAACAGGTCGTCAGTTGGGGTGAAAGTACCTTCATTGGCGGCGGCATCAACAGCATCAACCCCATCGACGTCTCGGCGTTCCGTCGTCCCGGCTCGGAAATCAAGGAAGGCCTGATTCCGGTCAACATGTTCTACCTGTCCCAGAGCCTGACCGAGAACCTCTCGGCTGAAGGCTTCTACCAACTGGAATGGGACCAGACCGTCGTCGACAATTGCGGCACGTTCTTCTCGCAGCCTGACGTGATTGCTGATGGCTGCTCGAACAATCTGGCGGTATTGCGTACCCGGGCCGGTCTGAACTCCGCGTTGCCTGCGGCGCTGCGCAACCCGGTGCAGAACGCACTGGCGCAACGTGGCGTAGTGTTTGGCACGCCGGATGAGGGCGCGGTGGTGCGTCGTGGTCCTGACCGTGATGCGCGCGACAGCGGCCAGTATGGCTTGGCAATGCACTATAACTTCGAGCCGCTGGACACCGAATTCGGCGCCTATTACATGAACTATCACAGCCGTCTGCCGATCTTCAGCGGTCGCGGCGCACCGGCCAGCGCCTATAGCGGCGCAGGTCTGGTCGGGCAACTGGTGGGCAACGGCGTACCGCTGGCGACCGCGACGGCTCTGGCACCGACGCTGCTGCCACTGGTGGTGGCGGGCAACTCCAGCTACTACGTCGAATACCCTGAAGACATTCACCTGTTCGGCCTGAGCTTCTCCACCACGTTGCCCACCGGCACGGCGTGGAGCGGTGAAATCAGCTATCGCCCGAACGCACCGGTGCAACTGAACACCACCGACATTCTGTATTCAGGCCTCTCGCCGTTGAACTCCAGCGTCTCGCTGCTGCAAGGCACGCCGGGTCAGGACCAGAAAGGCTATCGCCGCAAAGAGATCAGCCAGGCACAAACCACGTTCACCCATTTCTTCGATCAGGTGATGGGCGCCGAGCGTCTGACCGTGGTCGGCGAAATCGGCTGGACCCACGTCGGTGGTCTGGAGAGCACCTCGAAACTGCGTTATGGCCGTGACCCGAGCTACGGGCCTGGTCCGTTGCCAAATGGCCAATGTACGGCGCTCAACGCCAGTACGCTGGCGGGCGCGGCGCAGAACAACCTGAGCCGTTACTGCGAAAACGACGGCTTCACCACCACCGACTCTTGGGGTTATCGCGCGCGCGCGATCTGGGACTACAACAACGTGTTCGCCGGGGTGAACCTCAAGCCAAGCGTGGCCTGGTCCCATGACGTCGACGGTTATTCGCCAGGCCCGGGCGGCAACTTCGAAGAGGGTCGCAAAGCGATCAGCCTGGGTGTGGAAGCGGAGTACCAGAACACCTACACCGCCAACCTGTCCTACACCAACTTCTTCGACGGCAAGTACACCACAGTGGATGACCGCGACTTCGTGGCGCTCAGCTTCGGTATGAACTTCTAAGGAATGACCATGAACATGAAAACAACAAAAGGTCTGCTGCAGATCGGTGTACTCGGTCTGTCGTTGCTGGCGACCGGAGTGATGGCGGCTGTTTCCGCCGATGAAGCCGCCAAGCTGGGCAATACGTTGACGCCGATGGGCGCCGAGAAGGCCGGTAACGCGGCCAACACCATTCCGGCCTGGAGCCCGATGCCGACCAACGCAGGAGCGGTGGACGACAAGGGCTTCCTCGCCAACCCGTACGCCAACGAAAAGCCGCTGTTCATCATCACTGCGCAGAACGTCGAGCAGTACAAGGACAAGCTCGCGCCGGGCCAATACGCGATGTTCAAGCGCTACCCGGACACCTTCAAAATGCCGGTCTACCCGTCACACCGGGGCGCCACCGTGCCTGCTGACGTGTTCGCGGCCATCAAGCGCAACGCCACCAACACCAAGTTGGTCTCCGGTGGTAACGGCCTTGAGAACTTCGAAACCGCTGTGCCGTTTCCAATCCCCAAAGACGGCCTTGAAGTGATCTGGAACCACATCACCCGTTATCGCGGTGGCAGCGTCCAGCGTCTGGTGACCCAGGCCACACCGCAGACCAATGGCTCGTTCAACCCGGTGTACTTCCACGACGAGTTCGTGTTTCGCGACAAGATGAAGGACTACGATCCGAAGAATCCGGGCAACATCCTGTTCTATTTCAAACAGGAAGTGACCGCCCCAGCGCGTCTGGCGGGTACCGTGCTGCTGGTGCATGAAACCCTCGATCAGGTGAAAGAGCCGCGCTCGGCGTGGGTCTACAACGCGGGTCAACGTCGTGTGCGTCGCGCACCGCAAGTCTCTTACGACGGCCCGGGTACGGCAGCGGACGGTCTGCGCACTTCCGACAACCTGGACATGTACAACGGCGCTCCGGACCGTTACGACTGGAAGCTGATCGGCAAGCAAGAGATGTACATTGCGTCCAACAGCTACAAGCTCGACGACCCGAAACTCAAGTACACCGACATCATCAAGGCCGGGCACATCAATCAGGATTTGGCGCGCTATGAACTGCGCCGCGTCTGGCACGTGACCGCCACGCTGAAGGAAGGCCAGCGCCACATCTACGCCAAGCGTGACTTCTTCATCGACGAAGACACCTGGCAAGCGGCGGTGATCGACCACTACGACGGCCGTGGCCAACTCTGGCGTGTGGCCGAGGCGCACGGCGAGAACTACTACGACAAGCAAGTGCCGTGGTACGCCCTGGAAACCCTGTACGATCTGCAATCGGGCCGTTACCTGGCGCTGGGCATGAAGAACGAAGAGAAGAAGGCATACGACTTCGGCTTCACCGCCACCATCAGCGACTTCCAGCCTAACGCGCTGCGTCAGGAAGGCGTGCGCTGATCCGATGACCGAATTGGCGCAGAGCGGTGCACTGTTGATCACAGCCACTGAGCACTCGTTGTCCTGCGCCGCTTTACCCTATGGCTGAACCCCATGGTGGCAAGAAGAAAACACCCCGATTCGTCGGGGTGTTTTCTAAGCACACATCGTTTCAGACACACCCGTCCCCAAACATATAAAGCAACATTCGCGCTGTTGATTGGATATGTTTTCTTACAGTCTTTCGTCGAACATTCTTCAAAACCCGCACCATAGCCGCTAGTCTCCCGACAGTTGAACGCCGAATAACAAACACTTCCAACAAGAGTCGGCCATGACTGATCTGTCGCGTTTGCAAGGATTCGCAAATCACGCAGTCACTGCACTGGAGGGGCGTTTCTTTCGTCCGCCACTGCCTGAAGGCTATGTGCCCAGGCCGCGTTTGTGCGAGCGTCTGAGTGCCGGTCTTTCAGGGCGTTTGCTGTTGGTCAGCGCGCCAGCCGGGTTCGGCAAAAGCTCCCTCGCTGTTGAGTTCTGCGAAAGCCTTCCTGATCAATGGCAGAACCTGTGGCTGGGTTTGAGTCAGCGCGATAGCGACCCCGGCCGATTCCTCGAACGCCTGCTTTCAGGCCTCCAGCAATTCTTCCCGCAACTCGGCAGCCAGGCCCTTGGCCTGTTGAAAATGCGTCAGCGGCATCAGCCTTTTGCCTTTGAGGAGTGGCTCGACGGCCTGCTCGATGAACTGGCGATGCACCTGATGCTCAGCAAACCGCTGCTACTGGTGCTCGACGACTATCACCTCGTGCAAGGCCCGGTGCTCGACCGCTGTCTGCAATTTCTCCTCAATCACTTGCCTGCCGGGCTGGCCGTCATGGTTACCAGCCGTCAGCGTCCGGATTGGCATCTGGCGCGGCTGCGGCTGTCGCGGCAACTGCTTGAACTGTCTGAGCAAGACCTGCGCCTCACTGACGAAGAGTCTAGGGCGGTGCTCAATCAGCAGAGCAATTCGCTGAGCGAAGACGCGCTGAAAAACCTGCTGCAACGCAGCGAGGGCTGGGTCGCCGGTCTGAGGTTCTGGCTGCTGGCGGCTACCGAAGCCGGGGATAACTCCCTGACCCAGGAACTCAATGGCGGCGAGGGTCTGATCCGCGATTACTTGCTTGAAGAGGTCATCGACTGCCTGCCCGCCGACGTCCAGGCCTTCTTGTATGAAACCGCCTGCCTTGAGCGCTTTTGCAGTGCGCTGTGTAACGCCGCTCGCGACACTCACGACAGCGCCGAAATCCTCGCCTTCCTTCAGGCCCATCAAGTGTTTCTGGTGCCATTGGATGAGCACGGGCGCTGGTTCCGCTATCACCACTTGTTCTCCGACCTGCTGCGTGCTCGGGCCGGAAGTAACGTTGCGCCCCAGCAGCGCCGCCTACACTTGAACGCCTGTCGCTGGTTCAGTGAACAGGGCTTGCTGGATGAAGCGATTGAGCAGGCCTTGCGCGCAGGCCATCACGACGTTGCTGCGAATCTGGTGCAGAACCTGTCCGAAGAGCAACTGCTGGCCGAGCAAAATGTGGGCATGTTGCTGCGCTGGAAAATGGACTTGCCCGACAGCTTACTGATCAGCACGCCGCGCCTGATCGTGCTGTATGCCTGGGCGTTGGGGCTGGCGTGCCAACTCGATGCCGCCGAAGAACTGGGCAATCACCTCAGTCGCTTTCTGCCTGCACCTTCGGCGACGGCGCAAAAGTCCATGCTGGCTCAATGGTTGGCGCTGAGCGGCATCATCGCCCGAGGTCGCGGTGACAGTTACACCGCACAGCGTTATTGCAGCGAAGCGCTGGCCAGTCTTCCGCAAAAGCGCTACGGCCAGCGCTTGTTGTGCCTGTCGACCTTGGCCAATCTGGCGATTGCCGAAGGCGATTTATGGCGTGGTCGCGCACTCAATCGCGAGGCACTGGAGTTGGCGCAGCGAGTGGCCAATCCGCTGTTCGAAGCGCTAGCCCACTATGATCGTGCGCGCACCTTGCAGGCTCGGGGTGAAGCGTTGCGCGCACTGGACGAAGTGCGTCAGGGCCTGCGACGTCTCGCTGGGTTGTCCTCACAACGGCTTTACGCCGTGCGAGCGCGGCTGACCTTGTACGAGGGCTATCTGCTCGTTCAGTGTTTGCAATCCGAGGCCGGACGCGCCCGTCTCGGCGCGGGGCTGACCGAGGCTCGCGCCTGTCGCGACATCAGCGTGCTCATCGGCCACTGCGTCATCGCCGGGCTGGAGGGACGGGAGGGGCGCTTTGCCGAGGCCTTTGCCGAACTGGCCGAGGCTGAGCGGTTGATGCACATCTGGGATGTGCCGCCGGTGTATTACCTCGCGATGATTACCTTGGCCAAGTGCGAGCTGTGGCTGGCGCAGGGGCGCATCGATCTGGCCGACGCCTGGCTGCTGCGTCTGGGCCAGACGTATGGTGGCGATCACCCGGCTGCGGCGCCTGAATGCCTGCCGCAAATGCCACAACACATCGAACTGCTGCGGGCCATTCTTGACCGCATTCAGGGGCGGACCGATGACGCCGCTCGACGCCTGAGCCAACTGAGCGACTACGCCCAGCGCATCGGCGCGGGATTGCTGGGACTGTATGCGACCAGCCAACACCTGTTGCTCGCACTGGCCATGTCGGATAAAAGCCAGGCTCAAGACATGCTCAGCCGCAGCCTTCAGGGCGCGACCGGCGGCGCAGTCCTGCCGTTCTTTGGCATCATTCATCAGCACGGCAACTGGCTGCGCGAACAGTTACTCAAACGCCCACGCTGCCGACTGGTCGACTACCTGCTCAATCAGCTTCCCCCTGGCGCCGACAAAGACATGCCTTGTGCCCGCGACGTCAGCGAACCGATCGCATGCCCCGGCGGCGACCCCCTCAGCGCGCGGGAACTGGGCGTGCTGCAACTCATTGCCCAAGGCTGCTCCAATCAGGAAATCAGTGAACGGCTGTTCATCTCGCTGCACACCGTGAAAACCCACGCCAGCCACATCAACAGCAAGCTGGGAGTGGAGCGCAGAACTCAGGCGGTGGCGAGGGCGCAGGAGTTGGGGTTGTTGGGGTAAAAACAGGCACTTTATTGCCGATTCTTTTTGTTCGGGCGCGATATTCGGCATTTTAATGCCGATGCGTGCTCAGACCGCCGCATCCCCCGCCCACATTTTCTCAACGTCACGCACGCCCCAGTCCTCGGCCCGTTCGTATTTCACGATGGCGTCATGTTCGTCGGTGCAGGCCAAGTCGACGATTTCCGGCATGAACGTAATGCGGGTGCGGGTGGAAAGAAAGACTTTCACTTTGGGGTGCAGCAGCGATTTCTCGCCCTGTTCCATGACCACCCCCAGGCGCTCGCTTTTCAGACGAACCAGCGCGCCAACCGGGTAGATGCCCACGGTTTTGACGAAGTGCTGGAAAATCGTGTCGTCGAAGTGGCCTTTCCAGGACGCCATTTCGCGGATCGATTGCGCAGCGTCCCAACCTTTCTTGTAAGGCCGGTCTGAGGTCACGGCGTCGTAGACGTCGCAGATCGCCCCCATCTTGGCGTAGATGCTGATTTCATCGCCTTTCAGACCGTGAGGATACCCCGTGCCATCCATCTTCTCGTGGTGATGCAAGCAGACATCCAGCACCGCTTTGGTGGCTTGCCGGGTGTCTTGCAGAATCTTCAGTCCGGCCTGAGGGTGATATTTCATCGCCTCAAATTCTTCAAATGTCAGCCGGTCCGGTTTGTTGAGGATCGTTTTGGGAATCATCATCTTGCCCACGTCGTGCATCAACCCCGCAACGCCCGCTTCGCGCACCTGTTCCTCGTTCAGTTCCATTTGCCGCGCTAGCGCCACCATCAGCGCGCAGACCGCGACCGAATGCATGTAGGTGTATTCGTCAGAGGTTTTCAGGCGCGATAGGCTGATCAGTGCGTGAGGATGACGCATCACCGAGGTGGAAATTTCTTCGACCAGAAGATCGACGTCCTCGGCGTTCATCGCTCGCCCCATGCGCGCGTCGGTGAACATGGTCATGACCGCCGCCTTGGCCCGACCGCAGATGGCCTTGGCCCGAGCCAGCTCTTTTTCCATGGTGCTGGGCGTGGTGTCCGCCTCGCGGGTGCTCGACGGAGCGAAGGCCAGAATCGTCGTCTGCTCGTCGGGGCTTTTGCCGCGACCGGTGTCGATCCATACCTCGCGCGTCGAAGCCTGAATGCGCTGCAACACCGTCTCGTCGCTCAGCTCGCGTTCGACATGCTGAGTCCAGAACGGATCATGAAGCCGCGGGCGGCAGAACTCGTGGATGTACATGCCCAGCCTTAGATCGGAAACCGCGATTTTTCTTAGCATGGAGCCTGCTCGTTACGCTTGGGGGCCTGGCTGCCTTGCGGGGTCATCGAGTGACATCTTATCTACTCGAACGCCACACATTTCGATGGTTGCGCAAGGCCAGTATATGAGCGGTTTTTTGAAAAATACATCAACCGAAACAGGGGGCTGGAAGGGTGCGTTTTCAGGTTTCTCCTGATTAAACAAACCGTTATTTACAGATGTTCGACGGGCATCAAAGAATCAGGCAAAAAATAAAATCCTTGCCTTTCTGACCATAGTCGAAAAACCACTCAGTTGAGAGGGATGATGGCGTTGCAAGTACATTGGCGTGTTGTAATTGCCTTACACAGTCACCTGATTTTTGGATTGCCTATGAATACCCCTCAACCCACCCTCATCCGCGAAACCTTCCCCGTCGGCCCGCTACAATGCAATTGCACGATTATCGGTGATCCGGTCACTCAGAAGGCCATCGTGGTCGACCCGGGCGGCAACCCCGAATTGATTATGGCCAGGCTCGACGCCCATGGCCTGAAGTGTGTGAGCATCATCCATACCCATGCGCATCTGGATCATTTTCTGGCGTCAGGGCAGTTGAAGGAAAAGACTGGAGCGACGTTGCATCTGCACAAAGAGGATCAGTTCTTATGGGACAACCTCGAAACCCAGTGTCAGGTGTTTCGCGTGCCGTATGTACCCGTTCCGCCGCCGGATCGCTGGCTGGAGCACGATGAGGAGCTGGCCTGTGGCTGCGGCGTGGCCTTGCACACACCGGGGCATACGCCGGGGTCGATGAGTTTCTGGTTCGAAGACGCCAAGTTGCTGATCGCAGGCGACACGTTGTTCAAGCGAGGCGTGGGTCGCACCGATTTGTGGGGAGGCGATCAGGCGACCATTGTGCGTTCGATCAAGCAGCGGCTGTACACGCTGGATGAGGCGGCCACGGTGGTGACAGGCCACGGGCCAGACACACGACTGGGTGATGAAATGCGTGAAAATCCATTTGTCCGGGCGTGAAATCGTTCAGGCGACGTTAAGGAATTTTTGACGGCGAGCATGCTCTAATCGCGCAAATCGCTCGGCCTTTTCAGTGGCCGTGTAAAGCAAAACAGGAGCACTTCCGAGATGTTTACCTTTCGCCGTTTGATCATCGCTGCGACCGCGCTGGCCGTATTGTCTGGCTGCGCATCGCAAAATCCTTACGACAATCAGGGGCAAGCGCAGAATTCCGGCGGGATGAGCAAAACCGCCAAGTACGGTGGTCTGGGCGCATTGGCTGGCGCCGTCGCGGGTGCTGCCATCGATCACAACAACCGCGGCAAGGGCGCCTTGATCGGCGCGGCCGTGGTGGGTGCCGCCTCCGCCGGTTACGGTTATTACGCCGACAAACAGGAGGCTGCGTTGCGCGCGAGCATGGCCAACACTGGCGTTCAGGTACAGCGTGAAGGCGATAACATCAAGTTGGTGATGCCGGGCAATATCACGTTCGCCACCGACTCTTCGGCCATCGCCAGCAGCTTCTACGCGCCGTTGAACAACCTGGCAGGCTCGCTGAAACAGTACAACCAGAACGTGATCGAGATCGTGGGTTATACCGACAGCACCGGCAGCCGCCAGCACAACATGGACCTGTCGCAACAGCGTGCGCAGAGCGTGGCGACTTACCTGACTTCGCAGGGCGTCGATGCTTCTCACCTGTCGGTACGGGGTGCCGGTCCTGATTCGCCGATCGCCAGCAACGCCGATGTCAATGGCCGTGCCCAGAACCGTCGCGTCGAGGTCAACCTCAAGCCGATTCCTGGTCAGCAGTATCAGCAGCAATAACCTGACCGCGTTCTATCAGACAACCCCGGCCTTCGTGCCGGGGTTTTTGTTTGCTCGCGAAGGAGTCCTCAATGGATGCGCGCTGCGAGCGACATGAGTCAGCCGGAATACCGCTCACGCATCTGCCCCAGCAACGCATCCTTTTCTTCCCACAGGCGGTTGATCCACTGCTGGAACTCTGCGCGATACGCCTCGTCCTGGTCGTAGCTCTTGCCGATGAACTGCGTCGGAATCTGTACTTCTTCAAAGTGCGCAACCACCTCACGAACGCGTCCGCACAGCAGGTCCCAATAGCCGGGACGACCAAAAGGGTAATGGATGGTCACGTTGACGATGGATTCAAGCTGTTCGCCCATCGCATCCAGCACAAACGCAATGCCACCCGCCTTGGGCTTGAGCAGATAACGAAAGGGTGATTGCTGTTGTGCGTGCTTGCCAGGGGTAAAGCGCGTGCCCTCGGCGAAGTTGAAAATGCCCACCGGGTTGTTGCGAAATTTCGCACAGGTGCGGCGCGTGGTTTCCAGGTCCTTGCCTTTCTTTTCCGGGTGTTTGGCCAGATACGCCTTGCTGTAACGTTTCATGAATGGAAAGCCCAACGCCCACCACGCCAGGCCAATCACCGGCACCCAGATCAGCTCTTGTTTGAGGAAGAACTTCAGCGGGCGAATGCGCCGGTTGAGCACGTACTGCAACACCATGATGTCGACCCAGCTCTGGTGGTTGCTGGTCACCAGATACGAGTGCTGATAGTCCAGACCTTCCAGCCCGCTCAAGTGCCAGCGAGTACGGCCCAGCAGGTTGATCCAGGCGTTGTTGTTGCTGATCCACGCTTCGTGAATGTGGCTCATCAGCCAGTCGGTAGCTTTCTGCGCCGCAGGGAAGGGCAGGCACAGTTTGAAGATCGCGACGATGAACAGCGGGGTGCAGCAGACAATCGTATTGAGCGCCAACAGCAGCGAGGCGATGACACCGCGCAAAGGGGCGGGCAAGAAATCCATGAGGGACCGAACTCCGAGGGTAAGACAGCCGCCGGTGCGTTCCCGGCGGCGTGATTGTGAGTGAACGATGTTTCAGGACGACAGCTATTGCGACGCCTATTGCGGCAAGGTCGCGGCCTGAATGGCCGTCAGGGCGATGGTGTAGACAATGTCGTCCACCTGAGCACCACGCGGCAGGTCGTTCACGGGTTTACGCAGGCCTTGCAACATCGGGCCGAGGCTCACGCAATCCGCACTGCGTTGCACGGCCTTGTAGGTCGTGTTGCCAGTGTTGAGGTCAGGAAACACGAACACGTTGGCGCGACCGGCCACCGGGCTGTCGGGGGCCAGCTGTCGGGCGACATTTTCGTTGGCGGCGGCGTCGTATTGCAGCGGGCCGTCGATCAACAGGCTGCGCTGGGTTTCCTGCGCCAGTTGCGTGGCTTCACGGACCTTCTCGACTTCCTCGCCGCTGTCGGAGTGGTTGCTTGAATAGCTGATCATCGCCACCCGAGGCGACAAGCCGAATGCAACGGCCGAATCGGCGCTCTGAACGGCGATTTCCGCCAGCTCCTGTGCCGTTGGATGCGGGTTCATGATGCAGTCGCCGTAGACCAGCACCTGCTCGGGGAACAGCATGAAAAACACCGACGACACCAGTGTGCAGCCCGGCGCGGTCTTGATCAGTTGCAGGGCCGGGCGGATGGTGTTGGCGGTGGAGTGAATGACGCCAGACACCAGCCCGTCGACTTCATCCAGCGCCAGCATCATCGTGCCGATCACCACCGGGTCTTCCAATTGTTGCTCGGCCATCGGCGCGTTGAGGCTCTTGTTCTTGCGCAGGTCGACCATGGGGGCCACGTAGCGTTCGCGAATCACGTCCGGGTCGAGGATTTCCAGCCCCGGCGGCAACTCGATGCCTTGGGCCCGGGCGACGGCCTGAACTTCGTCAGGCTTGGCGAGCAATACACAACGGGCGATGCCCCGGGCGGTACAGATGGCAGCGGCCTGCACGGTCAGCGGCTCGGCGCCTTCCGGCAGAACGATGCGCTTGTTGGCAGCTTGCGCGCGCTGAATCAGTTGATAGCGGAACACGGCGGGTGACAGGCGCATTTCACGCGGGGTGCCGCAGCGCTGGTGCAGCCAGTTGGCGTCCAGATGGCTGGCGACAAAGTCAGTAATGATCTCCGCGCGTTCGCGGTCGTCGATCGGGATTTCCTTGTTCAACTGGTTGAGCTGGTTGGCCGTATCGTACGACCCCGTGCTCACCGACAACACCGGCAACCCGGCCTGCAACGCGCCTCGGCACAGGTCCATGATGCGTGGATCGGGCAAGGTGTCGCTGGTCAACAGCAGACCGGCCAGCGGTACGCCGTTCAACGTGGCCAGGCTGACGGCGAGGATGATGTCGTCGCGGTCTCCCGGCGTCACCACCAGCACGCCTGGCTTGAGCAGTTGCAGTGTGTTGAGCACGGTGCGGGCGCAGATGATGATCTTCGACATGCGCCGCTGTTCGTAATCGCCTGCGTTGATCACCTGCGCGCCCATTAAATCGGCCACATCGCGGGTGCGCGGCGCGTTGAGGTCAGCCTGAAACGGGATGCAACCCAGCAGACGGAAATCGCCACTACGCAGCAACGGCGAGTGTTCTTTCAAGCGCGCCGAGAAGGCTTCCATGCTCTCGTCGGTACGCACTTTGTTGAGGATCACACCCAGCACTTTCGGGTCTTTCGGGCCGCCGAACATCTGCGCTTGCAACTCGACGCGGCCGGAAAGCTCGGTCAGCACTTCATTTTCCGGGGCCGACACCAGAATCACTTCAGCGTCGAGCGCTTTGGCCATGTGCAAGTTGACCCGGGCGGCGTAGCTGGCGGTGCGGGTTGGCACCATGCCCTCGACGATGACCACATCGCGGCCTTCGCATGCCTGCTGATAGAGAGTGATGATTTCTTCCAGCAGCTCATCCAGTTGGCCCTCACCGAGCATGCGCTCGACATGGGCCAGTGCCAGCGGTTTGGGCGGTTTGAGGCCGTGGGTGCGGGCGACCAGTTCGGTCGAGCGCTCGGGGCCGAGATCGCCAGGGTGAGGCTGGGCGATGGGTTTGAAAAAGCCGACTTTGAGTCCGGCGCGCTCCAGGGTTCTCACCAGCCCCAGGCTGATGGACGTCAAACCCACACCGAAGTCTGTGGGCGCGATAAAGAAAGTCTGCATGCGGGCTTCTCGAAGGTGAGCGTGCAAAGGTCATCAATGGACCGGGCGAAACAGGACGCTGTTCAAGCGCAGCGTCTCAATGGGGGACAAGGTTATCGTCATCTGCCCCCTGCGCACACCAGCCACAGCGAAAGGATTGGCCTATTTTTTCATGTCGCTGCTGCGCATCGAGTACCCAGGCCCGTGACTGCCATGGCGGCTGGTGGCGCAGATGCTGGGTATGGCCGCAGGACAGCTCGGCGATCCAGTGACCGTCCTCGTCCTGACGGAAACCGGTAATCGTGGTGTCGCTGCCGGGCATCATGGGGTCGCGCAATCGGGGCCGTCCGTCTGAGTTGCGTTCGCTTTCGCGCGAGGGCTTGGTTAGACTTGCTCGCTCATATCTCTATTTGCAAAAGGTCTTGCCCCATGCCGATCGCCGCCAACAAGGCTGTCTCCATCGACTATACCCTGACTAACGACGCTGGTGAGGTCATCGACAGTTCGTCCGGCGGCGCGCCGCTGGTTTACCTGCACGGCGCGGGTAACATCATTCCGGGTCTGGAAAAGGCACTGGAAGGCAAGGACGTCGGTGACGAGCTGAAAGTCGCCATCGAACCAGAAGACGCTTACGGCGAATACTCGGCCGAGCTGGTCAGCACTCTGAACCGCAGCATGTTCGAAGGTGTCGACGAGCTGGAAGTCGGCATGCAGTTCCACGCCTCCGCGCCGGACGGCCAGATGCAGATCGTCACCATCCGTGACCTGGACGGCGACGACGTCACTGTCGACGGCAACCACCCGCTGGCCGGTCAGCGTCTGAACTTCCAGGTCAAGGTCGTTGCCGTTCGTGACGCCAGTCAGGAAGAAGTCGCTCACGGTCACGTGCATGGCGAAGGCGGCCATCACCACTGATTTGTCCTGCTAAGCTCCAATAGCTGGCCAGGCGTCCTCGCGGGCTTTGCGAAAACCACCTTGGTTTCGCGGTCTGACAGGGCGCCTTTTTCTGCCGATGTTTTTTGTTTAGAGAGCAGGGGAGTTTCGTCATGAGTATATTTCACGACCTGAAATTAAAAGCTCTGGATGGTCAGGAACTGCCTCTCGCGCCGCTGAAAGGCAAAGTGGTTCTGGTGGTCAACGTGGCCTCCAAATGTGGCCTTACGCCGCAATACGCCGCACTTGAAAACCTCTATCAGAAGTACAAGGATCGGGGCTTCAGCGTCTTGGGTTTGCCTTGTAATCAATTCGCCGGTCAAGAGCCGGGCACTCAGGAAGAGATCCAGGAATTCTGCTCGCTGAACTACGGCGTGACCTTTCCGCTGGGCGACAAACTGGAAGTGAACGGGCCTCATCGTCATCGGCTCTACCAGATGCTGGCGGGCGAGGGGGCCGAGTTTCCGGGCGACATCACCTGGAACTTCGAAAAATTTCTGGTGGGGCAGGATGGCCGCGTACTGGCGCGCTTCTCTCCGCGCACCACGCCCGATGATCCGGCGGTGATTCAGGCGATTGAAAAGGCGCTGCATTGAGCAGCGCCTTCTGATCTGGCACCCCTCTTTGAGCAGACATGATGTTCTTTGTGGGAGCGAATTCATTCGCGATGACGTCGGCACATTGAATATCTTCTTTGCCTGACACTCCGATTCGCGAATGAATTCGCTCCCACAGAGGTGGCGTGGCTCTCTCACGATTCCTCTAGCCTTCTAAACCTTAATCACCCAAATCAATAGTGCTAGGCATCGCAGCCTCGTCGGCTCATTCTGTATGACCTTCATAATATTTCCTGCCGCCGAGGACGTTTCGATGCCAGTCAAAGCCTTGTTCAAACCCTTTCATATGGGCAGCCTGGAATTGCCGACGCGCGTGGTGATGGCCCCAATGACCCGCTCGTTTTCTCCGGGTGGCGTGCCCAATTCCAAGGTGATCGAGTATTACCGCCGTCGTGCCGCGGCAGGCGTGGGCCTGATCATCACCGAGGGCACAACCGTCGGCCACAAGGCCTCCAACGGCTACCCGAATGTGCCGCAATTCTTCGGCGAGGCCGCGTTGGCAGGCTGGAAGAAAGTGGTCGAAGCGGTCCATGCCGAGGGCGGCAAGATCGTTCCGCAACTCTGGCACGTGGGCGCCGTGCGTCGCTTGGGCACAGAGCCGGATGGCACCGTTCCGGCTTATGGCCCGACCGAGAAACTCAAGGATGGCAACGTCGTCGTGCACGGCATGAGCAAACAGGACATTGCCGACGTCATCGCCGCTTTCGCCCAGGCTGCCAAAGACGCAAAAGACATCGGCATGGACGGCGTGGAAATCCACGGCGCTCACGGCTATATCGTCGACCAGTTCTTCTGGGAAGGCACCAACCAGCGTACCGACGAATACGGCGGTGATCTGGCGCACCGTTCGCGCTTCGCCATCGAGCTGATTCAGGCGGTGCGCGCCGCTGTCGGCCCTGACTTCCCAATCATCTTCCGTTACTCCCAATGGAAGCAGCAGGACTACAGCGCACGTCTGGTGCAGACCCCGGAAGCGCTGGAGGCGTTCCTCAAGCCGCTTTCTGACGCAGGTGTGGACATTTTCCACTGCTCGACGCGCCGTTTCTGGGAACCGGAATTCGAAGGTTCCGACCTCAACCTCGCAGGCTGGACGCGCAAACTGACCGGCAAGCCGACCATTACTGTGGGCAGTGTGGGGCTGGATGGTGAGTTTTTGCAGTTCATGGTCAACACCGACAAGGTGGCCAAACCGGCCAGCCTGGAGAACCTGCTCAAGCGTCTGGGTGATGACGAGTTCGACCTGGTGGCCGTGGGCCGTGCGTTGCTGGTCGACCCGGATTGGGCAGTGAAAGTGCGCGATGGCCGTGAAGAAGACATCCTGCCGTTCAGCCGCGATGCATTGGGTAAGTTGGAGTAAGTTTTACGGGGTGGAATGACAACCTGTGGGAGCGAATTCATTCGCGATGACGTCGGCACATTGAACATTCTTTTCGCCTGACACACCGATTCGCGAATACATTCGCTCCCACAGGGAATCACCTGAAGACTGTCATTACGCGCCTAGAGCGACCCCATCCCGCGTCTCACTGGCATTACGCAAATAGCATTCAAACGCTTCGATCACGCCCGACCAGCCCTGACGGCTCGCGTGCTGACGCGCATTCAAGCGCACTCTGCGCAGCGTTTCGTCGTCCTCCAGCATCCAGCGCGCCGCGTCGATGAATCCCTCTTCATCCCCCGGCATCGCCACGGCGCCGTTATGCCCATGACGAATATGCTGGGCCGCTGCTGCTTCGTCATACGCCACAACTCCCAGTCCGGAAGCCAGCGCTTCGAGCACAACGTTGCCAAAAGTTTCAGTCATGCTCGGAAACAGAAACAGATCCCCCGACGCGTAATGTGCCGCCAACGCTTCGCCGCGTTGCGTGCCGCAGAAAATCGCATCAGGCAGTTGCTGCTCCAATGTCATGCGAATGGGGCCGTCACCGACAATCACCAGCTTGAGCTTTTTATCAGGATAAGCGCTGGCCAGGCTGTCGAAACTGGTCTTGAGCAGGCCCAGATTTTTTTCCGCCGCCAGCCGTCCTACGTGCAAAACAGCCGTGTCACCTGGCTCCAGTCCCCAAGCCTCACGCAAGAGACTGGAGCGACGAGACGGGTGAAAAAGCTGACAATCCACACCGCGCGATAGCAGTTCCAACCGCTCGAAGCCTCTGCGCTCCAGTTCGGTTTTCTGACTGGCACTCGGCACCAGCGTGGCGTTGGAGCGGTTGTGAAACCAGCGCAGATACGAGGTCAGCAAGCGCGTGATGAACCCCAACCCGTACTGGCGCGTGTACTGCTGAAAATTGGTGTGAAAACCGCTGACAATCGCAATGCGCAGCCGACGCGCCGCCCTCAAAGCCGAAAGTCCCAGCGGCCCCTCGGTCGCGATGTACAACACGTCAGGCCTGTTGCGTTGCCAGCGCCGCAACAACTTGTGCATCGACGACTGCCCCCACTGCAAGCCCGGATACCCCGGAATCGGCCAGCCGCGACACAGCATCAAATCATCCCCGGCCGCCCGCACCTCATCCTCGCTCTGGCGCGGCCGAATCACCTCCACCCGATGCCCGCGCGTGCGCAAACCGTCGCACAACCGGCTCAGCGTATTGGCCACGCCGTTGATTTCCGGTGCGTAGGTTTCAGTGATCAGGGTGATGTGCAGGGATTTACTCATGACAGCCAGTTTCAGAGGGCTGCGTTGCGCTTGTGTGGCGGTTGGGTGATGGATTTGTGACGGTTGAACAATGGCGCGATAGCGCTACGTGCCATTGTTCAAAAGCCGGTGAGGTCTTATCCGGCGGTGGTAAGCGGCAATATCCGCGACCTGCCAACTCGCTCCAGCGCCGCCGCTTCCGGCACATAACTCGTCTGCACAGGGTTCAGGCTGATCAGATCCAGATGGCAACGAGGTTTGACCTGTCTTGCCAGGTTTGCGGGTTCCGCTTTCAAGGTCTTGGATGTCGCCGTTTCCACTGCTTCGGCGAGCGCCTGCATGAACTTGGGCGCGTTGGGTTCTGGTTTGGGTTTCGGTTTCAGCAGCACGGACTGAGGCGGGTTCGATGCGTCGACACGACTCATTTCCATGGACATGACACTCCTGATGAAAGCGCCCGGAGTGGGCTTGTCCATGGGAACAGGTCAGTTGTGGGATGTTCGGAAGACTTTTGTAGGACTCTTCCTGATTTTTCGGGAGGTGATTAAAAACGCGTTTTGACCGCTAGGATGCGCTGCACTTACTCACCGAGGGAACGATGTGTCTGACGTTTTTTATACGCCGCCTGCTGCTGATTTACAGCCGCCCAGCAATGGCCATCCGGAATTCTTCACGGTCGCACCACGCAAGCTGATCGTGATGATGTTGCTGACTCATGGTCTCTATGTCGCTTACTGGTTCTATCAGAACTGGAAGAACTATAGAAATCGCTCAGGACGAGAGATTTGGCCTTTGGCGCGCACCCTGTTTGCGCTTTTTTACACACCTTCACTGTTCTGCAAAATTGACCGGGCGTCCAAGGTCAAGAGCGCGACAGGTATGCCTTACTGGGGGATCAGTAGTGTTCTGTATGTGCTCTTGCCGTTTATTCCTTTTCTCATCGGCTTTGCGTACGGTATGTACAGAGCGCTCAGCGGCAGTGATACCGCACCAATCGAATTCTGGCTCGACTTCTTCATGGGAACTGCGGTGATTGTGTTTCAGAGCTTGATCGTGCTGAGGGTTCAGCGATTCATCAACCTTGTAAACGAAGACCCGAATGGGATGGCGAATGCTCGTTACAGTGTAGGCAATTTCATCTGGATCCTGATTGGCCTATTGGTATGGTTTTCAATCAGTGTGGGGACGCATCTTGCGTTTCAGGCATGATCAAAAAAGGCCTCATTTGAGGCCCTTTTTCAACCGCTGTTAAACCCTCTCCGCCAACGTCTCCGCCCCACGCTCTCTGACCCAAAACATCGTCGCCCCGGCCACCGCCGCAGGCATCATCAGGATGTTGACCACCGGGATCAGCAGCGCCAGGTACACAATTCCGCCAAAGCTCATGCTCTGCCAGCGCTTGGCGCGTAGCCAGGCGAGCATGTCTTGCCAGCTCATCTTGTGGTTGTCGGCGGGGTAGTCGATGTACTGGATGGCCATCATCCACACGCCGAAGATCAGCCACAGTGGCGCAGCAACGATATTGACCACGGGAATCCACGACAGGATGAACAGGCCAATGGCGCGGGGCAGGAAGTAGCCCAGTTTGCGCATTTCGCGGCTCAGGGTGCGAGGGATCATTTCGATCAGTTCACCCCAACTGAAGGCCGGGAAGTCGTCTTTTCCGCGTAGCACGACTTCCACTTTCTCAGAAAGAAAGCCATTGAACGGCGCGGCGATGACGTTGGCGATCATGGTGAAGGTGAAAAACACCATCAGGACGACCAGTGCGACGAACAGCGGCCAGAGGATGTAATTAAGGAAGCTCAGCCAGCTCGGCAGGGTGGGCATGAATGAGTCGACCCAGAGGCTGAATTCATGACCGGCGAAATAGATGAGGGCGCCGAACAGCACCAGATTGATGGTCAGCGGCAACAGGACGAACAGACGCAGGCCGGGGCTGAGGATCAGTTTCAGGCCTTCGCGCAGGTATTGAGGGCCAGAGAGAGCGGGTGCAGGCATGTGGGCCTCCAAACGTTGAAAACGCGCCGACCTTACCGGCTTTGCGAGAACGGCGGAAGCTGGATCAGCCTTTGGACATTCGCCGAAACAATCTGACGAGGGTAGAGTCTATCGATACCCCGCGCGTAGCAGCTTGTCGGAATAGGGGCGGTCTATGAGCTGGATTGTGAAACGATATTTCCTTAATCTTCGCCGCCCCGATAAGCTTGCGGGCAACTTTTAGACCTATTCCCATTCACTTTGAACCTCGAAGGAGTTTTGATGAGCGTTCTGGTAAACAAACAAGCCCCTGATTTCACCGCAGCGGCAGTCCTGGGTGACGGTTCGATCGTCGACAGCTTCCAGCTGTCTTCCCTGCGCGGCAAATACGTCGTGCTGTTTTTCTGGCCACTGGACTTCACGTTCGTGTGCCCGTCGGAAATCATCGCCCACGACAACCGCGTCGCTAAATTCCGCGACCTGGGCGTTGAAGTGGTTGGCGTTTCCGTCGACTCGCATTTCACCCACGCAGCATGGCGCAACACCCCGGTTGAAAAGGGCGGCATTGGCCAGGTCCAGTTCACCATGGTTGCCGACATCAAGCACGAAATCACTCGCGCTTATGGCATCGAACACGAAGACGGCGTTGCGCTGCGCGGTTCGTTCCTGATCGACCAGAACGGCGTGGTTCAGCACCAGGTTGTGAACAACCTGCCACTGGGTCGCGACGTTGACGAAATGGTCCGTCTGGTTGAAGCCCTGCAGTTCACTGAACAGCACGGCGAAGTCTGCCCGGCTGGCTGGCGTCCAGGCCAGAAAGGCATGAAGGCTGACGCTTCCGGCGTTGCCGATTACTTGGCTGAGAACGCCAAGAGCTTGTAATACCGTCGCTGCGGTTTCGGCCGCAGCGTCACGATTTCAGGATGGGTGAGCGTACTGTGCGAAGTGGCTCGCCGATCCGTTTTATTCAGCCGGTACGCCGGTACAGATCTCAGTAACTCCGACCACACGTAACGATGGCCGGTCGATAGGAGTGTGTCATGTCTGATGTACGTCATTCCCGAGTGATTATTCTCGGCTCCGGCCCTGCCGGTTACAGCGCTGCGGTGTATGCAGCACGCGCCAACCTCAAGCCTCTGCTGATCACCGGCATGCAGGCGGGTGGTCAACTGACCACCACCACCGAAGTCGACAACTGGCCGGGCGACCCCCATGGCCTGACCGGCCCGGTGCTGATGGAGCGTATGCGCGAGCACGCCGAGCGTTTCGAGACCGAGATCATTTTCGATCACATCAACGCTGTGGATCTGGCCGGTAAGCCGTTCAGCCTCAAGGGCGACAGCGGCACCTACACCTGTGACGCGCTGATCATCGCTACCGGCGCCAGCGCTCGCTATCTGGGCCTGCCGTCCGAAGAAGCGTTCATGGGCAAAGGCGTTTCGGCCTGCGCGACCTGCGACGGCTTCTTCTATCGCAACAAGCCGGTGGCTGTGGTCGGTGGTGGCAACACCGCAGTGGAGGAGGCGCTGTACCTGGCCAACATCGCCAGCAAAGTGACTCTGGTTCACCGCCGCGATACCTTCCGCGCCGAGAAGATCCTGATCGACAAGCTGCACGCACGTGTGGCTGAAGGCAAGATCGAGCTCAAGCTCAACGCCACGCTGGACGAAGTACTGGGCGACAACATGGGCGTGACCGGTGCGCGCCTGAAGAACAACGACGGTAGCTTCGATGAAGTGAAAGTCGACGGCGTGTTCATCGCCATCGGCCACACCCCGAACACGTCGCTGTTCGAAGGCCAGCTGGCGCTGAAAGATGGCTACATGGTCGTCAACGGTGGCCGTGAAGGCAACGCGACCGCTACCAGCGTTGAAGGTGTGTTCGCGGCGGGCGACGTGGCTGACCACGTGTACCGTCAGGCAATCACCTCGGCTGGCGCAGGCTGCATGGCGGCACTGGACGTCGAGCGTTACCTGGACGGCCTGGCGAACGCTTCGTTCTGATCGGCTGTTCCACAACGAAAAAACCGGCTCAATTGGGCCGGTTTTTTTGTGTCTGCGGACAGCTCGCTGTTACAGGGTTTTCATGGTCTTTCAGGCCTTGCGCGACAGGGGCTGGGCAGCGAATTTCACACCCGCCAAGCCATGAGCGATCAACGCACGAATGTTGCCATGATCGCTGCCTTCCGGCGTAGCAACGACCGAACGGTAGTGCTCACCAAACGCCAGCAGCGCCTCTTCGTCGTTCAGACCTTCCAGCAGTGCCAGGCCCAAGGTTTTGCACGAACCTTCGTTCTGGCCCGCAGCGTTTTCCACCGGGCCGTTGCTAAAGGCTTGTGGCTGGTAGTCGTAGTTCGCGGCAATAAAGGCCAGGGTGTCGGCAAACATGTGTTCGCCGGATTTCAGGCTGCTGCGCAGGGTGTTCAGGTCAGTCATTTCTTTTCCTTGGCGAACGCCGCTTGTTGTTCGGCGCTGGCTTCTTTCTGATAAAGGGATTTCCACTCGCTGTACGGCATGCCGTAGACCACTTCGCGGGCGTCATCGAGGCTGATGTCGATCTGGCGATCATCAGCGGCGGCCTTGTACCACTTGGACAGGCAGTTACGGCAGAAACCGGACAGGTTCATCAGGTCGATGTTCTGCACGTCCTTGCGGCTGTCCAGGTGCGCAACCAGACGGCGAAAGGCGGCGGCTTCGAGTTCGAGGCGTTGTTGCTCGGTCATGATGGGCTCGGGCAGATAAAAGATGGGGCGGATGATAAGAGTGCAGTGGGGAGCGGGCAATGGCATTCGTCAGCCCGGCACGGCCCCCTGTGGGAGCGAATTCATTCGCGAGACTTAAGTGCAGACGATAGAGATGTATCGAATGTACTGGCTAATCGTCGGATCGCCGCCCGGAATGAATTCGCTCCCACAGGGTGAGTGTGCCAGGCCCTGAATCCTTAGCGTTCTGCCGCCAGCGTTATCGACACCGACTCGGCAAAACGCAGCGCATGGGGCTTGTCGACTTCGACTTCGGCATACTGCACTGCGTCGTGAGCCATGACCAGATCCAGCACTTCCTGGGTCAAGCGCTCCAGTAGCGCGAAGCGGTTGTTCTCGACGTGATGAATGATGGCCTTGGTGATGGTCCGGTAATTCAGGGCGTGGTCGATGTCGTTATCGCGCACCGCTTCTTGCGCGGCGTACAGGATCGTCAGGTTGATCAGCACGTCCTGTTTGTTGAGGATTTCCTCCTCGTTGATGCCGATGTAAGTACGCAGGCACAGGTCCTTGACCCGGATGCGTGCGGTGCCTGGTTCGAGTCTGGCCATGAACTACTTGCTCCGTCCGATCAGTTGCAAAAATTCCATCCGTGTCGTGTTCGATTCGCGAAAGGCGCCCAGCATCACCGAAGTGTTCATGGTCGAGTTCTGCTTCTCGACGCCACGCATCATCATGCACATGTGTTGTGCTTCGATCACCACGGCCACTCCGGCGGCTTGGGTCACGCTCTCGATGGCGTCGGCAATCTGGCGTGTCAGATTTTCCTGAATCTGCAGTCGGCGGGCGAACATGTCGACAATGCGCGCGATCTTCGACAGGCCCAGAACTTTTCCGGTGGGCATGTAGGCCACGTGAGCCTTGCCGATGAACGGCAGCAAATGGTGTTCGCACAACGAATACAGCTCAATGTCCTTGACGATGACCATCTCGTCGTTGTCCGACGCGAAGAGGGCGCCGTTGACGATTTCATCCAGTGTCTGCTCGTAGCCGTGACACAGGTACTGCATGGCCTTGGCGGCACGTTTGGGGGTGTCCAGCAGACCTTCGCGCTCCGGGTCTTCTCCCAGGCCGACAAGGATTTCGCGATAGTGCTGAGGCAGTGACAGGGTCATCAAAGGGTTCCTCGGGGCGGCTTACTTGACGTGCCGTCCACCGTTTACGGTCAATGTAGTGCCGGTGACGTAAGGGTTATCCAGCAAGTAGCGCACGCTTTGGTAGATCACATCAGGACCGGGTTCAATCCCCAGCGCGGATTTGGCCAGCGTGCGGGCGCGGTACGCCGCGTCGTCGTCAGGTTGAAACATCAGCATGGCCGGAGCGATGCCGTTGACCTTGATGCGGGGCGCGTAGCGGGCAGCGAACGACAACGTCAGATTGTCCAGCCCGGCTTTGCTGGCGCAGTAGGCAATGTGTTTGCTGCTGCCCTTGCGCGTCACATCGTCGCCGATGTGAATAATGTCGGCCTTCTGCGAGCGCTCTAGCAAGTCGGCGCAATGCAGGTTGATCAGATAGGGCGCGAGCATGTGCACGTTGAACATGCGCTGGAACACATCGGCTTCAGCGCCCTCGGTTTCTGCCAGCCATTCGGAGGCGTTGTGAACGATGGCCCTGAGGCTGTCAGTGCGCTGCTTGAGTTGCGCGATGAAGGTCATCACGCCGTCCTGCGAAGAAAAATCCGCTTGAATCGCATCAGCGCCCAATGCCTTGAGCCGCTGTACGCCGGGCCGTTCGGTGCGGTAGCTGATGATCACGGACTGTCCTTCGTCCAGCAGTCGTTCTGCACAATGCAGGCCGACGCGCTGGCTGGCACCCGTGATCAGGACAGGGGCAGAAGAGGAGTTCATGGCAGCTCACGCGTATTCAGGGAAGAGAAAACGGGCGTGTCGGCTCTGAGAGTGCGGGCGCCGGTTGTGGTCAATGCGCCATCAGAGAACGAACGTCTGGGGCCAACTTAACCCAATGGTCAGTGGTGTACAACTGCGGAGGGGCGACGCAATTCCTCAAGGTGGCGCAATCTTCTGTTGGAAATTCTATGTTGCCTATTCAAACGCCTTCGCCACCAAGGCGGCTCCCACAAGGACCGTGTCGAGTCCAGATACTTCGCTCTACGCCGAAACTGTGGGAGCTGTAAGGTATCAGCGGGTCGACGCCGACTCGGCAGGCGCGACGGGCTGTTGCGTGTTGCTGTGCAACCACCCGGACAACAAATGCGTCGACAGCGGAATGAACCAGAACACCATCAACGGCGTGAGGATCAACGTGCTGATCATGATTCGCGGCAGCAACTCAAACTGGCTGAGCAACGGCCCCAACACATAGTTGAAGATCAGCGAGACTGGGAAAAACGCCAGCCAGATAGCAACCGCCTGCTTCCAGCGCGGTGGACGCTGACCAACGGCACCAAACCAACCGTCCATGCCGCGTACGCGATGCGTGGAGTTCTTGGCAAACAGGCCGCTGCCGCGCACCAACCAGGAGCGTCGGGACGCAGAATGCTCCCAGGCGTGCATGGTGGCTTCATCGGCAAAGCGGAAAATGATCTGAAATTCATCGTCTCCCGGCGGCGGCGCGAGCACGCCTGAACCCAGGTAGCCGGGGAAATCGGTAGCGAGTTGTTCGCCTTCATGCAGCCAGGCAATCAGTTCCTGATAGCGGCCATGGGCGACGCGACGGGCAACCATCAGCGTGACGGGGGACGTAGACATTGTGTATCTCCGATAGACGAGTGAGATTCCCGGATAGGGAAATCACATGGCGCAACGCCGGGGTGATGGCATTGCGTCAGCTTCGCAGAAAAGCGTGCAAATATTATTCCTGACGGCGGTGGCAGGCTACAAGCTGTGAGCGACAAGATGCGCGGCGTTGATCCACGCTTGCAGTTCAACGTCGCTTCAAAAATGCATCGAAGGATGGATCTTGCGGTGTTCCTGAAGGATGTACTGGCGCAGGCGCTCAGTGTCTTCCTTACTGTTCTGGCTCAGGCGATAGGCCGCCAAGCCTTGTTCGGTCAGGCGTTCGAATGTGCCACGCAACGCAATGGGCGCAAGACCGTTCGGTGTGAACCAGGCGGAGAAATATTTCGGCGGTTTGGTCTGCTTGCGGATTTCCAGCAGGATGCCCTTGAACGAAATCTCGTGGACCCACAGTGCAGTGAGTGCGCCTTTTTCAGTCTCCAGCGCGACGGGCTCTGGCAGGATCAGACGCCACGGGCGAATGCGCGGGCCTTCTTCGAAAATGCTCGGCGCACCCAGTTCCAGGTGAAGGGCATGGAATTCGTCTTCGACCAGATGCAGCGGAAAGGTCATCTGCTGATTGTCGAACTGGGCTTGAAGGGTCACTTGCTCATGGGCAGCCAGACGCGTCAGGAGATCCTGAATCTGCACGCCGCCATTGACCACCAGGCTGCGGGATTTGTCGCGCAGGTTCAGCTTGGGGTTGTGCTGCATGTTCTGGATGAAATCCAGTTCATCCTGCGTGAGAAGGTTGTCGCGCTGCATGGTCAAGCTCTGTTAACCGGTTATTGAAAGAGCAGACACTAAATTCAATGTTTGGTTGCTGCCGTTCGTCAGTTGCAAATGGTTACAGCTTCGGCGCCTGACCCTGCCCTAGTCTTGAGCATGAGCTTGCGCCTGTTTCGCGTGCAATTCGACTACTTTCTGCGGCGCGACGGTGAGCGCCATTCTAAGACATTCCCGCGCGCTGGGGCATAATGCCGCACGATTTCAATTATCCACAGGATTGCTTATGAAAGTCGCCATTGTTTCGGGCTCGGTGTACGGCTCGGCCGAAGAAGTTGCCCGACACGCCCAGCAGATCATCAAGGACGCCGGTCACGACGTGCTGTTCAATCCACGCGTGACATTGGCTGACCTGCAAGCCTTCGCGCCAGAGGCTTTTCTGGTCGTGACCTCGACCACTGGGCTGGGCGAGTTGCCCGATAACGTTCAACCGCTGTACTCGCAGATTCGCGACGTCCTGCCCGCCGCCTGGCGTGGCCTGCCAGGCGGTGTCATTGCGTTGGGCGACGCCAGTTATGGCGAGACGTTCTGCGGCGGTGGCGAGCAGTTCCGCGAGTTGTTCATGGAGTTGGGCATTCGCGAAGTGCAGGAGATGCTGCGTCTGGACGCCAGTGAAACCGTGACGCCAGAGACCGATGCCGAGCCTTGGCTGGCAGCGTTCGTCGAAAAGCTGGGCGCCTGATCACGGCTGCTATCGACGAACCAATGCCAGCCACGCCTGCGCGGCCTTGGACAAATACGCGCCTTCACGCCAGATGAAGGCGATGTCCCAGCGCAGGATCTCCGGGGCCTTGAGCGTTACATGCACAACGCCAGGCCTGACCAGCGCCCGGGCCACCACTTGCGGCAGCAGCACTACGCCCTGACCGGCTGCCACCAGTGCTGCAAGGAAATCCGCCTGCCCACTGCGGCCACCTTCTTTTGGGGTAAATCCGACTTGCTGGCAGGCCTGCAACAACCGGTCATTGAGCACGAAGCTGCGTTGATAAAGAAGGAAAGGGGTGTCGGCCAGTTGGCTGAGTTCCACCTCCTTTAAATGCGCCAGTGGATGGTCGGCGGGCAGCAAGGCGTCCAGCGGTTCGTCGCAGAAAGGTTGGGACGCGAAGGCCGGATCGCTGGGCGTCAGGCTTGCTCCCAATTCCAGTTCACCGGTCATCACGGCATGTTCGATGGCGCGGCTGCCGCCTTCGATCAAATGAATGGTGACGTTCGGATACAGCCGACGGTATTCGGCGAAGGCTTTGGCGAACAAGGTATCGCTGCCCAACATGGGCAAACCAAGATGCAATTCCCCTCGCGCCAGATTGCTCAGGTCATCCAGCTCGCGCAGCAGGCCATTGCGCAGCATCAGCATTTCCTCGGCGCGATGCAGCGTGACCCGGCCTGCTGCCGTCAGCGAGACCTGCGAGCCGTGGCGGTCCAGCAGGGTCACGCCCAGGCTTTCTTCCAACTGGGCAACTTGTTTACTCACCGCTGACTGGCTGACGTATAGCGTCTTGGCCGCTTGCGTGAAGCCGCCCTCACGTACCACTTCGATGAAGCTGCGCAATTGTTTGAATTCCATTGTTCGAATGCCTGGCGATGTCCGAATGAAGGGTGGGCGATTCCGGCAGTGTGAATGAATGAATTCCATAATGGAATTACTTTAAGTCTAACAATTCGTTTTTGGGATGGGATGCGCATCGTTAGACTGCAGGTCTCAGAGGACCAAAGATCATGAAACGTTTGTCTCGTCTCGCGCGCCTTGTTGTCGAACTCGTCGTCCTGTTGGCGATTTATCAGATCGGCTGCGAGATCGCGTCGTGGCTGAACTGGCCGATTCCTGGCGGAGTCATCGGCCTGGCGCTGTTGCTGGCGATCTTTGCGACAGGCGCTGTACAACCCTCTTCGCTGCAAACCGGTGCAGGGTTGCTGCTGGCCGAGATGCTGCTGTTCTTCATTCCGCCTTTGATGAGCCTGCTGGATTACGGCGCGTTGGTGCGTCATGAAGGCTGGCGCATCATGCTGGTCATCGGGTGCAGCACGTTGATGGTCATGCTGGTGACTGCGGTGACGGTCGAAGTGGTGTGCCGTCTCAAAGACCGTTCGGCGCAGGAGCAGGCATGAAATTCGAGCCGATGCCGATCTTCTGGCTGCTGATCACGGTGGGCGCTTACGTCAGCAGCCGCTGGCTGTACCGTCGAACCGGACGCTATTTGTTGTCACCGCTGATTCTGGTGCCAACGGTGCTACTGGCCATCGCGGCCCCGATGCACACGGCCTACGCCGAATATTCCACCAACACCCACTGGCTGATGCTGGTTCTGGGGCCGGTGACGGTGGCGTTCGCCATTCCAATCTGGCAGCAGCGTGCCTTGCTGGCGCGGCACTGGCCTGCGCTGCTGATCGGCATGCTGGCGGGCAGTACGGCGTCGATTGCCAGCTCGTTTGGCTTGTCGAAGGCGCTGGCGTTGGACACTTCCGTGGTGATGTCACTGGTGCCGCGCTCCATCACCACGCCTTTCGCGATGCCATTGGCCCATGACTTGGGCGGCGTCCCGGAGCTGACAGCGGTATTCGTGATGTGCACCGGGGTGTTCGGTGCCGCATTGGGTGGCGTATTGCTCAAATGGCTGCCGCTGCGCACGGCACTGGCCCGTGGTGCACTGTTTGGCGTCGGTGCTCATGGCGCGGGCGTCAGCCGGGCGAGGGAAGTGGGCGGCGAAGAAGGTTCTGTGGCCGGATTGGTCATGGTACTGACCGGCCTGCTCAATCTTTTTGCCGCGCCTCTATTGGTGTGGATGCTCTGAAATGCCCGTTCCAGAGCGTTCAGTCAATAACTGACTCGCCGGGCCATTAAGCTGGCTGGCAAGGCAAGTACCGCTTCCGTTTTGGCTGACTAGACTGCTGATCCATTAGAGCAGAATAAATGCCGAGGGAAGCCGATCGTGAAAGTCGCACACGTAGTCGCGGAAACCGTCAGTCACATCAACCACACCGTGAAGGGCCAGGTCAGCGCTGAGGAATGGCAGGCGCGAGTCGATCTGGCTGCGTGTTATCGACTCGTGGCCATGCACGGGTGGGACGATCTGATCTTCACTCACATCTCGGCCAAGGTGCCAGGCACCGAAGACTTTCTGATCAACCCCTACGGCATGATGTTTCATGAGATCACCGCATCCAGCCTGGTCAAAGTCGATCAGGCGGGCAAGAAGCTCATGGACAGCCCTTATGACATCAACCCTGCGGGCTACACCATCCACAGCGCGGTTCACGAAGTGCGCCACGACGTGCTCTGCGTGATGCACACCCATACCGCAGCGGGCGTCGCGGTGTCGGCGCAGAAACAGGGTGTTCTGCCCATCAGCCAGCAGTCGCTGTTCGTGCTCGCGAGTCTGGCCTATCACGGCTATGAAGGTGTTGCACTGAATCACGACGAAAAAGCCCGTTTGCAAGCCGATCTGGGCAACTGCAATTTTCTGATGCTCAACAATCATGGATTGCTGACCTGCGGCGGCAGTATCGCCGACACTTTTTTGATGATGTTCACCTTCCAGCGCGCCTGTGAAATCCAGGTGCTCGCGCAAGGGGGCGGGGCTGAGTTGATTCCCATCGACGGGCAGATTCTTTCGGGCGCCAAAGCCATGATCGCGGGCGTGACGCGCAGTGCCGAAGGCATGGGCGGCAAGTTGGCGTGGCCCGCGCTGTTGCGCAAACTCGACCAGTTCTCGCCTGGGTATTCGCAGTAATGAGGCCTGGCGAGATTCCCCTCTGCGTCTGGCGCACGCGCGGGCACGATTTTCAGTTTCGTGGCCGCACTATCCGGTACTGGGTAGCGGGGCACGGGGCGCCACTGTTGCTGATTCATGGCTTCCCCACCGCCAGTTGGGACTGGAATTACCTGTGGCAACCGCTCTCGCGTCAATACCGGGTGATCGCCTGCGACATGCTCGGGTTTGGCGATTCGGCCAAGCCTCGGCGCCATCCGTATAGCCTGATCGAACAGGCGGATTTGCAGCAGGCGTTGCTGGATCACCTGAACGTTCCGAGGCCGGTGCATGTGCTGGCGCATGATTATGGCGTCAGCGTCGCGCAAGAATTGATGGCGCGGCACGGCGAGGGTCGGTTCAAAATGGCCAGTTGTGCGTTCCTCAACGGCGGTCTGTTTCCCGAGGCGCATCGAGCGATACAAGCGCAGAAATTGTTGCTCGGTCGGGCGGGTTGGTTGGTCAGTCGTCTGTTTGACCGTGGCTGTCTGGATCGGGACTTCAGCCGCATTTTCGGGCCTGACACGCGCCCCAGTGAAAGCGAGCTGGACGATTTCTGGAGCCTGATCGCGGCTCATCGAGGGCATCGAATTCTGCATCGCCTGATTCACTACGTCCCTGAGCGGCGGCTGCATCGCGAGCGTTGGGTGCAGGCCATGCAGCAGAATCACGTGCCGATGCGCTTCATCAACGGGGCCGCCGATCCGGTTTCCGGTGAGCACATGGCTGAGCGATATCGGGAGCTGATCCCCCACCCTGATGTGGTTTCCATCCCTGGCATCGGTCACTACCCGCAAACTGAAGCACCTGAGCAGGTGTTGCGCCTGTACGCCGCCTTTCGTGCCGCCGCCGCTGATTTCAGACCGGCCGTCCTTGCGCCGCGAGTGGTCCCCGGTAATGAGCCGCTCAATCATCCCTTTGTGTTATCGAACACCATTCAGCCTGCTTCGTGTTGATTGTGACTCGCAAGTGACTGGTTGAAACTCCTGTGACTGTTTAGCCGCTCCCGGCCCTGAAGAGGGCTTAGAGCGAGCATCATCATCGGGGAAAGTGGCATGAGCGAATCCGTACGTTTTGACGACAAAGTGGTGATCGTGACCGGCGCGGGTGGTGGCCTGGGGCGCGCTCACGCCCTGTTGTTCGCCCGCCATGGTGCGCGCGTGGTGGTCAACGATCTCGGCGGCTCGGCACACGGCGAAGGTGCCAATGCTTCAGCGGCGGACCGTGTGGTCGCAGAAATCCGCGAAGGGGGCGGCGAAGCGGTGGCGAACCACGATTCCGTCACTGACGGGGACAAGATCGTACAAAACGCACTGGACGCATTTGGCCGGGTGGACGTCGTGGTCAACAACGCGGGCATCCTGCGCGACAAGAGCTTCGCCAAAATGGAAGATCCCGATTGGGACCTGGTTTACAAAGTCCATGTCGAGGGGGCCTACAAAGTAACCCGTGCCGCCTGGCCACACCTGCGCGAGCAAAATTATGGTCGAGTGATCTTCACGTCATCCACATCAGGCATCTATGGCAACTTCGGTCAGTCCAACTACGGCATGGCCAAGCTGGGACTCTACGGCCTGACCCGCACACTGGCGCTGGAAGGGCGCAAGAACAACATTCTGGTCAACGCCATCGCGCCCACCGGCGGCACCCGCATGACCGAAGGGCTGATCCCGGCCAGCGTATTCGAATTGCTCAAGCCCGAACTTGTCAGTCCGCTGGTGGTGTATCTGGGCAGCGAGCAATGCCAGGACACCTCGGGCTTGTATGAAGTGGGCGGCGGCTGGGTAGGCAAAGTGCGCTGGGAACGTAGTCTGGGCGCCGGATTCGACCCGCGTGCGGGCTTCTCTCCTGAAGACGTCGCAGCGCAGTGGGGCGTGATCAGTGATTTCAGCGATGCTGTTCATCCGGCGGATAACGTCGAAGCGCTGAAAGAGATGATGGCGAACTTGCAGAGGTTTGCGGGGTGATGGCCTGACAGTCTGCTCGGAGTGCCCGGTTCAGGGATTGAACGGGCCACTTTTGTAGGAGGGTTATTTGCGGTTTTGTAGGACTAATCTGTTTCTTCGAAAGGGAGCGTTATCGGGGTCAAGCCGCTGAAGCGCCTCCCGATAGGACGAAAGTAATCGTTCTTATCAGGAGGCAATCATGATTCAGAATTTCGTGGAAATTCGTCAGCGGTTGAGTGCGTATACCGTGGCGCCGGATGACCGATTCAGGACGCGGTCGGGGGCCACAGAGCAGGAAGAGAGCATCAAGACGAAAGTGCGTCAGTATTGGGCGGATACCCGCATTTCCAACGCCGAAAAACTGAAGGGTTTCGACATGGACCTTTCGGGGTTTGATCCGAGGAATACGACGAATCGGCAGCTCCGTGAAATTGGTAATACGCTCGCCGATATGGGGATCGTTGATTACGCTACATCAGGTTGGCTTTCCGGTATTGACGTGGATTTCGATGCGCAAGGCAACGAAATAAGTCTTGATAAGAAAGTCAATATGTATAGCTATTTTCAGCGCCAGCTAGATTTTTTGACGGCTCGTGTGTCAGAGGGAAAGGAATATGCAAGAGATACGTTAACCAAGCTTAAAACCGTCATGTCTGTCACTGAGGCGCTCGTTGAGCATGCTCAGCGCTCTCAAAAAAAATCACTGATCACTATTCGTGTGTAGGGTGTTATCGGCTTAGGCGAGAGCCACGGTTCGTGGCCCTCGTTTTTATGGTATTAAAGCGGCAAAGAGAAATGTCCGCGATAAGCAATAGGCGTTGTACCTTTTCTGTTATCTAGAATAACGCGGAAACTTCCGCTTCCCCAATTTACAGTTGGATCGTGAGCATCTTTCGCGACGACAGCCCAGCCTCCCCCCTGATCACGCTCGACAGTGACAGGCTGCAATGCTCCTCGTTGCGTGCGAACGGTAAGGTTATGCAGCGAAGTACCGCATTTCACCTGGTAACTGTGAATAACCTTGTATTCCCCAGCCTGCGCCACGCCAGGTGCCATCTGGCTGGTAAATCGAAGACAAGGAATTCCCTGCGCGAAGGGCGCTGCCACGACGATGGGCAAATCTTGGGTCAAGCCTAGAGCGAGCAGCAATAACATCCATTTTTTCTTGTTCATGGTGAATCTCCATTCGTCATTGAATTGTGTATCGCCACTGGACCGCATGCGCAATCCCGTTTCGATGACGGATGTTTAAACATATTCCTTGGTCGGACTGCTCCCAATAATGGCGTGGGAGATTTCTGAAGATTTGACGGTTCTTTAAAATATCAAAAAAAAAGCCGCTGCAATGGCAGCGGCTAAACAAGACGTCAGATCCAGGAGCTTGAAAATCTACGCCGGGAAACCCTTTCTAAAAGTATGGAGCCGGTAAAAGCCAAACTCATAAAGCAGGTTTCCAACTCGCGGCGAGGGCGGCCGCGAAGTGAGCCAATGGTAAGTTGTTCGGGCACTTCTAAACAGAGCGGTTTGCGACATGCTGTTTTACTTGAACGGCAACAATGCTGCTGGCCGACCGACATCTTGATATCCGAATTCCTACCCGCTCTGTCGGATCAGCCGCGGTCGATCCAGCAATAGTTACCGCACATTGATCGAGCTGGCGATGTTTCATAGGCGCTCATTTCATCGCTCGTCTGCATGACCGAACGGCTGGATGCCGGGAGGGAGATCAGCGACTTACCCTTGGAGCTACACCTATGAACACTGTAACCGGCGGCCCGTCTGCGTCCGACACCGACCGCATCACGCAACACCTGGCAGCGCTCGCTGAAGCCTGTGCCGGATGCTCGAAAACACTGGCCCGCACCCTGGCGTTACGCGATATGGCCACGGCGCAACTGAGTGCACGGGTCCGTCAGCAGACTCAACTGATCGTTTCCAACCCTGATGCCATTTTTTTCAACTGGCAGGATGAGCGTGGGGTTCTGTTATCCCGGTCGATGACGGATTTGCTCATTGACCTCTTGCGTCGTGCGACACCGGTTCGGGATCTGAGCCATGCGCAGGCTTTTCTTCGACACAACACCTTGGATCCGTCGCAAAAGCTGACCGCCGAAGAGGGCCAGTCGCTGGTTGAAATCATCCGTGATGTCGCTCGGGATTTACCGGAGCGTATCCGTCTCCATTTTGACGAATTCTGGCGTGGGCCTGGCGCTCTCCAACCCCTGCTTCAGCAGCACTTCGATGCTCTGACGAACGAAATCGCGTTGCGCGGTTTTTCAGGAGAACTGTCCGAAACCGAGCAGTCTCGTTTGCTGGCGGTTGTGGATAACTCGATTCCGGCTAGCGTTTTTTCTGTTCATCTGAACATCAGTGATGACGTAGCGATACTTGTGCCGTCTGCTTATGTCGTCGGCCAGTTTGCCGAGGCGACCAACGCCCCGGAAGGCGTTGTGTTTCTACTCATTCCGGGCGCTGGCATCGAGCGCTTCGCTTCGCTGGATGCGCTGCGTGATGCCCTCACCCGACGGGTCGTCGATCCGGCAGATGTCGTGGCAAATCTGTTGCGGCTTTCGGATCAGCATTCAATGAGCGCCCACGAAAACCTGGATCCGCAGATGTGGACGTTCAAGCCCGTGAGCGAGCCGGTCGTGCTCGATCACGTTCGAGCCCTGCAACACAGGCAAATGGAAGACCTTCATTTTGTTCTGGAGGGAGAGTCACCCGTCCTGGATGCGGGTTCGTTTCTGGAGTGTCTTGAGCGTCTGAGGCGCTGTGCTCACCTGGACGACGCCATGGGCCAACGCTTTCGTTCGTTGGCGAATCATATGAGTGAACGTGCCCAGCCGCACTGGCGCAAATACGCCAGTCCCGAGGATCGGGAGCATTTGAATGTACTGGAGGGCGAGCACCGTCGACGTAAAGAAAGGGTGCAGATCGCACTTCAGGGGCTGGAGTCGATCGAGGCGTTCGCCGCCGCTGAGATGATGCGGTACTGCCGCGAACACCTGGGTTGTGAGATCGACCCCGGCGCGATTCAACTGACGCTGTCTGACACGATTCATGTCGGTGGCGGCGACGCCTTGCAGGCGAATTACAGCGGGTCGCTTTTGCATTTTGCGGTAAAAGGGCTGCCTCTTGTCGCCGGGGAAATGTCAGTCTCGCCCGAGCGGGTTCATGTTGATTGGTCCCATGACTTTGTCACCACAATGCTCGATGTGCTCAAGCTGCCTCAGCGGTACGCGGAGCAACTGCGAGATCGCTATCTGGACGAAGAAAACCTTCGTGTCATGGCCCACCATCGCGACAGTGCCATTGAACTGAGTGCGCAGGCGGCGCGAATGCAGGGCCATCTGGTTCAGGACCGTAGCCATGAACTGCTGATGTTCATCCGTGCAGACAAGGCCAAAGAAGGAGCCAGTTACAGCATTGGCAGCCTGCACCTGAAACACGGTAATACGCGCTTCAGGGACTTGATTGTTTTCAGCGAAGAAACTGAGTTCGATGAGCAATTCGTGCTCTACGCGCCCGGCGCGCCGAATGGCCAGGATTTTTATGAGTTCTCTTCGTGGCGACAACTGAGCCTGCACGTGGGTGGATGGCTGGCCAGCGAGTCCGGTCGATCGTTCGTTTACGACCAACTGGCCAGTCCTGCACAGCAGAGCATTAATACGCTCCTCAATAACATTCAGCTCAAACCTTCACTGTGGGGGCCTGATAGCTGTGTATTCGAGCGTTGCCCCAATGAAACGTACGAAGCCAACCTTGCTCTACTTGTGCTGTTGAAAGTCGTGGCGCTCGTCAAGGGCGAGAAGATCGCGTTGTGGCAAATGGACGCCGAAACATTACGTTCCACCCTGTCGGGGCTGGCAACGGTCGAGTCCCGTATCGAAGCTCTTAACACAGAGTTTGCAAGGCTTAGTCCGGGCCTTATGAACTTGAGGGATTATGTCCATCAGCAGACGTCAGCACGCCTTCAAGAGTTCTTGCGCAGTCAGGGCTACCGACGTCCTGTCGATCCGGACACGCTTTATCTGGGATTGGGCCAACCCTATTTCGACAGCCCTGACTTTGGCGAGCATTCACCGTTGCAATCGTTGACCGATTTAATGATGCACGGAGCCGAAGACATTCTGTCTTACCGGCCTGGCATTCATCTTTATTCCTCTACTGGTCTTGATGTCTCGCAACTTCCCAAGACGCTGATTCCGTTTCTGGATAAACAGATTCGAGAGGCTGACTTGGGCGCCCGTTACATGAGCCATCTGACCAATGACTTTCTGAAGAGGAATAACCCGATTTATGTTCGCCGCAAAGCGTTGATCGCCACCCGTTCCGAATACGAGATGACGCGTGGCGTCATGTTGCAGTATCTAGAGGGGGACCTGCATGACCGACAGTACTCTTGGCTCCGTGCGGCCATCCATGCATTTGGCCGTCGCACCCCAAGCGTAGGGATTGTCAAAAACACCGGAGTGTCGGCATTCAAAATAGCGGGTCAGATCATCGAGGGCGTTTTTATCTTCCGTGATTTTTCTACAAGCGATCCTGACTACAACATGCTCTATACCCCTAATGCACCGGATGGTGTGCATTTCAGACCCCTGACCGACTATGGCGCACTCCTGAATTCCGCGCCGATGCAAAGCTACTTCTACGGGCGAGTGGCATACGCCGGACAGCGCAGAGTGGGGACGTTCATCGAAAACTTCGAACGAGGTGGTAAACATGATCCGGCGTTTTTGACCATCGTCAATCGTATGGAGGACCGGATCTCCAGCTCTGAGCAGCTTTACGGCGAGATGTTCGAACGCATGATCGCGGACGTGGATGAGCGGATCGAAACGTCGGCCGAGAAACATCTTTCGCTCGCGTGGAATGTCATCAGATGGACCGGAACAATACTGCTCTTGCCTTTTCCTGGCGCAAGCTTTGGCTGGACGGCGCTGACCAGTACGGTCAATTTGATAAAAGCTTACGAGGCGTATTCATCCGGAGACCGGGCGACAGCATTGCCATTGCTGATCTTTGGTGTGATGGGGATGGTGAGCGGTGCCGATGGCGTTCGGGCGTTTATCCATGGCTCCCAGACGGTACTCAAGGGCATTGGCCTCAGCACAGGGCTATGGGCATGGCGCAAACTTGAGCTGAGTCGGGTGTATCAGGTTGCGGCCTAGTGCACCGCCCGCCCCGAGGGCAGTTGCACGAGGCGCTGGGTCAACCTGATGCGCTGCACGGGGTCATCACTCAACAGCAGCGCATGCTCAAGGTCGTAACGCTCTGCCTGCGGGCATTCCAGTGTCTGATACAGGCTGGCACGGGCGAGGTAATCGCTGGTGTTGGCTTGCCCCAGTTCCAGAACCCGGTTGGCATCCTTCAAGGATGCGATGAGATCGTCGTTGATCTGATGCAAATGACGCAAATTGCGCGATAAACGCTGAAGCATGGCTTGAGGCGTGGCGGTACGCATGTGTTCGGCCTTGAGCGGCATGTCGGGGCCGAACTGGCGAAGTAACAGTTCGCGGCAATCCTTGGGGTAGAGCCTGCGGCCGTCACAGGGGTCAAGTGTGTGATCGGCGCCGGGAACACGAAGTAGAAAGTGCCCCGGAAAATTCACGCCTTCCAGCGGAATGTCCAGCCGACGCGCCAGTTCCAGCGCCACCAGCGCCAGGCCCAGAGGCTGGCCACGGCGGCGCTCGACGATCTTGTGCAGCAAGGCCACCTGAGGTTTGGGTTGGGCGACATCATCTTGCTGGAAACCGATCGTCGCCATTTGCCGTAGCAGAGGCTGGGCGAGTTCGTTGGCAGGCAGTAAAGGCAGCGCTGCGCTGAGACGACGCTGAAGTTGATCCATCAGATCGTGGGTGTGCCGAAGGTCGGCCTGAGCGTCGTGCTCGACCGAAATCCACAGTGCCGCCTGGAAGGTCAAAGGCGGGGTGTGGTGCAGACAGTCAAGGCAGAGTTGGCGTGGATTCATCGACTTCTCCAGTAGGATCAGGCGTCTGAAACGGTGTCTTGGGAAGTTTCGTTTTAGCGCTGGCGACGATGTTCGTCCAGTGACGAATGCTCGCGGACATGTTCTGTCAGAAATCTGCCGATTTATTGTCGAGATGTGTCCGGCGCAGCCGTCGTTTTTTTTGCCAGCGCCTATACTCGCAATACAAAAAACCGGGAGCACGACCTATGTTCGCTCTCATGCAAAGCGCGCGCGTTCAATCGTTGCATCTGATCGTCGATTCACACACCTGCCTAAAAGCCGTGATCGCGATCCACAGCAGTCAGAAAGGCCCTGCTCTGGGTGGGGTTCGCTACCTTTCCTATCCAAATGAAGAGAGCGCCGTTGAGGATGCCATTCAACTGGCGAGGAACATGAGCTACAAGGCTGTTCTGGCAGGCTTGCCGCTGGGCGGTGGGACCGCAGTCATTTTGCGGCCTGCCCATGTGCCTGATCGCGCTGCCTTGTTCGAAGCCTTTGGACGTTTCATCCAGACGCTGGATGGTCGCTACATCGCGGCCATGGACAGTGGCACGTCCGGCGAAGACATGGACTGTATTGCGCAATACACCCAACACGTCACCAGCACCACCGAATCGGGTGATCCTTCTTCTTATACCGCCATGGGCCTTTACGCTGGCATTCGTACTACGGCCATGGCGCGGCTGGGCAGCGACAATCTGGAAGGGTTGCGCGTTGCGGTTCAGGGCTTGGGCCATGTGGGCTGGGCGCTGGCCGAGCAACTGCACGCTGCGGGCGCTGAACTGCTGGTCGCCGACCTGGACAGTGGCAAGGTGCAATTGGCCATGGAGCAAATGGGCGCCAAGCCCATCGCCAGCGAAGCCTTGCTCAGCACCCCGTGCGACATCCTCGCGCCTTGCGGACTGGGCGGCGTGCTCAACAGTCACAGCGTGACCAAACTGCGTTGCGCTGCCGTGGCCGGTGGCGCCAACAACCAATTGAGCTGCGCAGCCATCGCCGATCAGCTCGAAACCCGAGGCATCCTCTACGCACCCGATTACGTCATCAATTCCGGCGGGCTGATCTACGTCGCGCTTCAGCATCGAGGAGAAAACCAGAACACCATCACCGCACATCTGTCCCAGATAGGAACACGGCTGACTGAAGTATTTGCCCATGCCCAGGCCGAGAAGCGCTCACCCGCGCGGGTAGCCGATGCATTGGCAGAACGCCTGTTGAACCTTGAGTGAGTGCCTTACCGGCGCTGCTCTATTGAAGCTCGCGACCACAAGTGGCGAGTCGAGACCATCACGCGCGGCAGCGCGTGTCAGGAGTGTGCAATGTCCAATAACAAGATCGATCTTGCGTACACCCGTTATCTGTCCCCCGACGGTCGGCTGGCCGGAGCGCTTCCCAACTGGGCCGATGACTTCAACCTGCTGACCCGCCTCTATCGCCAGATGGTCCTGACACGGCTTTTCGATCAGAAAGCTGTCGCGTTGCAGCGTACCGGTCGTATTGGCACCTACGCGCCCACACTGGGTCAGGAAGCCATCGGCGTAGCGATTGGCAGTCTGATGCACCCCGAAGACGTGCTGATTCCCTATTACCGCGACACCGCCGTGCAGCTGATGCGTGGGGTGCGCATGGAAGAAATCCTGCTGTATTGGGGCGGCGACGAGCGGGGCAGCGATTACGCCGAGCCTGCCGTCGCGCAGGATTTCCCTCTGTGCGTTCCCATCGCCACGCAGGCCCTGCATGCGTGTGGTGTGGCCAGTGCGTTCAAAATTCGCGGCGAACACCGCGTCGCTGTAACCACCTGCGGCGATGGCGCCACCAGTAAGGGAGATTTCCTCGAAGCGTTGAACGTCGCGGGGGCCTGGCAGTTGCCGGTGGTGTTCGTGATCAACAACAACCAGTGGGCGATCTCCGTGCCCCGGCGCATTCAGTGTGGTGCGCCGACGTTGGCGCAAAAGGCCATTGGCGCTGGCTTTCACGGTGAGCAAGTCGATGGCAATGACATGCTCGCCGTGTACGACCGCATGCAGGTCGCCCTGGAGCGAGCGCGCAAAGGGAAAGGCCCGGTGTTGCTGGAGTGCTTGAGTTATCGGCTCGGCGATCACACCACCGCTGACGACGCGACCCGGTATCGCGCCGCCGATGAGGTCAAGCAGGCTTGGCAGGAGGAGCCAATCAAACGCCTGCAATCGTTCATGGCCAGTCAAGGGGTGTGGGACGAAGGCCGTGAACAGGCGTTGATCGCCGAATGTCAGGGGCTGGTTCAGCAGTCTGTGGATAACTTCGAACGCGCAGGCAATCAGGCGCCGGCATCAGTGATTGATCACGTCTACGCCCGCTGGCCTGCACCATTGGCCGATCAGCGCGAGTGGTTTCTGGAGCGCGTGGCCCGTCGTCAGGGAGGTGCTCATCATGGCGAATGACCTTCCCGTCGATAAAAAGCTCAGCTTGCTTGAGGCCGTCAATCTGGCGATGCACCGGGCCATGAGTGAAGACGAAAACGTCGTGGTGCTCGGTGAGGACGTCGGCGTCAACGGCGGTGTTTTTCGTGCGACCCAAGGCTTGCGCGAAACCTTCGGCTTCAAGCGGGTGATCGACTCACCGCTGGCGGAAACCATGCTCGGCGGACTGGTCGTCGGCATGGCCGCGCAAGGCCTGAGACCTGTGGTTGAAATCCAGTTCATGGGTTTCATCTATGCCGCGATGGAGCATCTGGTATCCCATGCCGCGCGCATGCGCAACCGTACGCGGGGGCGGCTGAGCTGCCCGATGGTCATGCGTTCGCCCATGGGTGCGGGCATTCGCGCACCCGAGCATCACAGCGAAAGCACTGAAGCGATGTTTGCCCACGTGCCAGGATTGCGGGTGGTGATTCCGTCTTCGCCTGCGCGGGCTTACGGCCTGTTGCTGGCGGCCATCGACGATCCCGATCCGGTGATCTTTCTTGAACCCACACGCCTGTATCGCATGAACCCGCAAATCCTCGTCGACGATGGCAAACGCCTGCCGCTGGACACCTGCTTCACCTTGCGCGAAGGCAGTGACATCACCCTTGTCAGTTGGGGCGCCAGCGTTCACGAAACCTTGCAAGCCGCCAGCGCCCTGGCCGAGCAAGGCGTGTCGGCGGAGGTGATCGATGTCGCCTGCGTCAAGCCGCTGGACCTCGACACGCTGGAAGCTTCGGTCCGCAAGACCGGGCGCTGCGTGATCGTTCACGAAGCGCCGCGCTCCGGTGGATTGGGCGGGGAAATCGCTGCAAGCCTGTACGAGCGCGTGTTGCTGGATTTGCAGGCGCCGATTCAGCGCGTCACCGCGCCGGACATTCCACCGCCGCTGTACCGGCTTGAGCAGCTGTACATCCCCAGCGTCGAAGACATTCTTCACGCGTGCGACAGCGCTCTGAATTTCGCCTGACGGCCGAGGAGGCTTGCGATGAAATATTTCAAACTGCCCGATCTGGGCGAAGGGTTGCAGGAAGCGGAAATCGTCGAGTGGCACGTCAAGGAAGGCGACACCGTCAAGGCTGACCAACGGGTGGTGTCCGTGGAGACAGCCAAGGCCCTCGTCGACATTCCCGCGCCCTATGATGGCGTAATTGCAAAGCTGTACGGTGGCGATGGCGACATCTTGCACGTTGGCGAACCGCTGATGGCGTTCGAAGGCGAGGGCGACGCGGGCACGGTGGTCGGGCGTCTGGAAGGCGGGGGCAGCAGTCAGGACGATCAGTTTTTCGTCGGTGCTGCGCCCTCGACCCGCGAACACATGTCGACCCGTGCAACGCCCGCAGTGCGACAGCTGGCCCGGCAATTGGGTGTGGACCTCAACGCGCTCAGCGGCACAGGCAGCGCAGGTCTGATCACCCGCGCTGACGTAGAGGCCGCTTCTCAGGCCGAGCGCGACAGGTTCGGTGGCGAGAAACTGCGCGGCGTGCGGCGCAGCATGGCGCTGAACATGGCCAAGTCTCATGCCGAAGTGGTGCCGGTGACGATCTTCGGTGATGCCGATCTGCATCGCTGGGGCGCGGCTCGGGATCCGTTGATTCGGATTGGCAAGGCCATGGCGGCGGCGTGCAAGGTGGAACCGGTGCTCAACAGTTGGTTCGACGGCAAGTCGTTGTCGATCAAACACCACGACAATCTTGATCTGGGGATTGCCGTGGACACGCCGGACGGGCTGTTCGTGCCGGTGTTGCGCGACGTGGGCAATCGCCAATCGGCAGACTTGAAAGAGGGCATGAGCCGCTTGCGGGCCGACGTGAAGGCGCGTTCGATTCCGCCAAAGGAAATGATGGGCGCGACCATTACCCTGTCCAATTTCGGCACCTTGTTCGGGCGCTATGCGAACCCGGTGGTGGTGCCGCCGCAAGTAGCGATCATCGGCGCGGGGGGCATTCGTGAAGAGCCGGTGGCGATGGACGGACAGGTGGTGATTCATCCGATTCTGCCGCTGTCGTTGACTTTCGATCATCGGGCGGTCACGGGCGGTGAGGCGGCCCGGTTCTTCAAGGCGCTGGTGGAGGCCTTGGAAAAGCCAGAGTAATTGGCTTGCTGATGGTGTTGTCAGACCCATTGCCTTCGTCGGCAAGCCGGCTCCCGCAGTTCAGCGTCGATCTGGATCAGACGCAACCCTTCTGGGAGCCGACTTGCTGGCGAAGGTGGCAGATCAGACACACAGGTGTTGTCTGACACTGCGCAATCGCAGGCAAGCGCGCTCCTACAACGTATCCATACGCAGCACATTCGGTTTTATTTCCTGTGACTTTGTATCGCACTGTGTATCGCCCCCCGAGAGATACATCTGTTCAGCCTTCGTCCCGCTCTGCGACACAGACGAGATACAACCCCGCGATTAAATCTGCTCACCGAAAGGCGCTGCCGGTTTCAACGTTGAGACCTGGCAAGAATGCCGGATTCGGTCCCCATTCCGAACGAGCAGGAGTTACACATGAATCGCAAATACGCTGCCCTCGCGGCAACCCTCGCGCTGTCCCTGACGGCACTGGCCGGCACGGCTTCCGCTGCCGATCAGGCAACCCCCAAAGAGAAGTGTTACGGCGTGTCGCTGGCTGGGCAAAACGATTGCGCAGCGGGCCCTGGCACTTCGTGCGCGGCCACTGCGTCTGCGGATTATCAGGGTGACGCCTGGGTGCTGGTCGACAAAGGCACCTGCACCTCGATCAAGACACCCAAGGGCTACGGCTCGCTGACGGAACAGAAGTGATGCGTGGCTGGATGCTGGCGCCTTCGCTGCGGGCGGCGACGCCCAGTGCGTTGCTGCTGGTCGCGCGGGTCGGGATCGCGGCGGTGTTCTTCCTGTCGGGCCGTACCAAGGTCTCCGGCTGGTTGACCCTCAAGCCATCGACCCTGCAACTGTTCCAGTACGAGTACGCGTTGCCCGTTTTACCAACGGACGTGGCGGCATATCTGGCGACCTATGCAGAGCACTTGTTTCCGATCCTGCTGGTATTGGGACTCGTCACCCGACCGGCCGCCGCAGCGCTGCTGGCCATGACGGCAGTGATCGAGTTTTTCGTGTACCCGAACGCGTGGCCGACGCACCTGACCTGGGCGGGCTTGCTGCTGCCGCTGGTGGTGTACGGCGCCGGTCGCTGGTCACTGGATGAGTTGTTCTTTGGCCGGTTTCGCACCGCCCGTCGTTGACGTTTTCGTTCAACCGAACCCTTGAAACCTGAGTGGGGCCGCACCGGCCCCTGGAGAGTCATATGCGTGCTGTTTCCAAACTTGCCCTGGGCATCATGGCGGTTGCTGCGCCGATCTGGGCATCCGCTGCCACACCTGCGGCTGCACCGGTTCCGGCCATTGGGGCGAAAAACATCGTGATCGTTCACGGTTCCTTCGTCGATGGCTCGGGTTGGCGTGTCGTGCACGACATCCTGATTCACAAGGGCTACAAGGTCACTGTGGTGCAGCAGCCCGCCACCAACCTGGACGCAGATGTCGCCGCGACCCGGGAAATCCTCGATCAACAAGTCGGTCCGGTGGTGCTGGTCGGGCACAGTTCCGGCGGCGGCGTGATCAGCGCAGCGGGTGTGCGCGACAAGGTCAAGGCGCTGGTGTACGTCGCCGCGCTGCAACCGGAAGTCGGTGAAAGCATGGGCCAGTTGATTGCCTCGATGCCGTCGCCCAGCGATGACGTGCGCCCGACTCGCGACGGCCACCTGTTCTTTGATCGCAGCAAATTCGGCACTGATTTCGCCGGTGACCTCACCAGCAATCGCACCGACTTCATGGCCGCTTCCCAACCGGCCGCGACCGCCGCCACTTTCGGCACCCAGGCCTGGGCGGCCGCGTGGCACAACAAACCGAGCTACGGAATCGTTGCCACCGAAGACCACGCTTTGAGCCCTGATCTGCAGCGCTGGATGTACCAGCGTGCCGGTTCGAAAGTCACGGAAATCAAGGCCAGCCACGCCGTTTACATCTCGCAGCCTGAGGCCGTGGCCAAGGTCATCGAAGACGCCGCGCTGGCCGTCAAGTAATCCCGTTTTCACCCAAACGAATCACCTCAAAAACGCAATTGGAGAACACCCGCATGACCACTTCCAGCAAATCCCGTTTCAGCCTCGCTACCGCTGCTGCCCTGATCGCACTGGCCTCGGCGTCCTTCAGTGTTGCGGCTTCGGCCGCCGATGCGGACGCCGACGCCAACAAGCCGGGCCGCTGCTACGGCGTTAACAGCTGCAAGGGCGAAAGCCTGTGCGCCACGGCCAAGCACGACTGCAAAGGCCTGAACACTTGCAAGGGCGAGGGCGTGATCGTCAAGACCAAGGCCGAATGCCTGAAAGCGGGCGGCACCTTGACCGAGCCTAAATAAGTGAGCACGGGCCTGTCAGTTTAAGCGGCAGGCCCGTTATTGATTCCGCATGCAAGAGCAACGAGGGACAGACGATGTCAGCGGTTTTTTCAGGTTATGGGCTGGGGTTGCGCCGAGAACACTATCGCGATTTTCTTGGAACTGACGTGCCGGTGGATTTCGTCGAGGTCATCTCGGAAAACTTCATGATTGAAGGCGGACAGCCGCGCCACATTCTGCGTCAGGTGCGCGAACGTCATCCGGTGGTGTTACACGGTGTTTCGATGTCGATCGGTTCGGCGGACGGGCTGAATCCTGAATACCTCAAGCGCCTGCGCGCTCTGGTGGACGAAATCGAGCCGTTGTTTGTGTCCGACCATCTGAGCTGGTCGCGGATTGGCGGCTTCAACTCCCACGATCTGCTGCCCGTGCCGTACACCTGGGAAGCGCTGGAGCGGGTGTGCGCGAATATTTCCCGAGCGCAGGATGCACTGGGCCGTACGATGCTGTTCGAAAATCCGTCCAGTTACCTGAGCTTTCCCGACGCGGCGATGAGCGAGTGGGAATTCATTGCCGAGATGTCCCGACGCACCGGCTGCGAACTGCTGCTGGACGTCAACAACGTGTTCGTCAGCGCCAGCAACCATGGCTTCGATCCGCTGGCATTTCTCGACGGCGTTCCTGCCGAGCGCGTGCGGCAGATCCACTTGGCGGGCCACAGCCAGGGTCCCGATTTGCTGATCGACACCCACGATAGTCCGGTGTGTCCGGATGTCTGGCAGTTGTACGCCAAGGCCATTTCGCTTCTGGGGCCGGTGGCAACCATGATTGAGCGCGACGACGACATTCCGCCGTTGGCCGATTTGCTTGACGAGCTGTCCATCGCCCGTCATCTGGGCGTGGCCGAAACCCGTCGTCGCATGGGGGATGTGGCATGACACTGGCTCAGATGCAGCGCGATTTTCAATCCTGGCTGGTCGATGCGTCCGAAGATGCCGCCGATCGTCTGAGCTGTCACGACGCCGCAGGGCTGGCGGTCTACCAGAACAACTACCGTGCGCAATTGGTGAGTTGCCTGGAGCACGCTTTCCCGCAATTGCGCCAATGGCTGGGCGAGGACGAGTTTCGCCAGACCGCCATCGCCCACATCGACGGCCATCCGCCTCATGCCTGGACCCTCGATGCGTATGCCGAGTCGTTTGGCGAGACGTTGGGCAGGCGTTTTCCCGACAACCCCGATGTGCACGAATTGGCGTGGATCGAGCAGGCCTTGGGTGAGGCGTTCGTGGCCCGTGATGCCGAACCGCTGGCGCTGGACGCGCTGGCGACACTCGATTGGGACCACGCTCGCTTGCGTTTCACCCCGTCGCTGCGTGTGCATACGATGACCACCAACGTCGAGGCGATCTGGTCGGCACTGTGCGAAGAACGCACGCCACCGGAGAGCGAAATGCTGGCTGAGGAAGGCGGACTGGTGGTCTGGCGGCGACAGTTCACTTCACGTCTGCGAGAGGTCGATGCACTGGAGTACGCCGCCTTGGTTCAGCTTCAGGACGACGCCAGCTTCATGGGCTTGTGTGAAAGGCTCGTTGCCCGGCTTGGGGAAGAGGAGGGCGTGGCCAAAGCGGGTGCGCTGCTGGCGAACTGGTTAGGCAGCGAGCTGATTGTCGGCGTCGAAGAGGCGTGAGGCGCTGCTCGATGGGCTTGACCGGTCCGGCAGGTTTCCAGTTTGCGTAAGTAGACTTGCCATTTGAAACATTTGCCCCCCTTTTGAATTTTCCTAGGATCCCTCTCCGGTGATCGATTCAACGTTCGCGATTTCGCACTCAACGTGACAACGGAGAAGGTAAATGTCTGATGCTACCGAGCGCCTGTGGGGGGCGCGGTTCAAGTCTGGCCCGGCTGAAGCCATGGCCAATCTTTCACGCTCACCCTCTGCGTACTTTCGTCTGACGCCCTACGACGTGGCCGGGTCTAAGGCTCACGCCAACGAGTTGCAACGCGCAGGCCTGCTCGATGCGGGCGAAACCCGACGTATCATCGAGGCGTTGTCGTCCATCGACGCTGACTTCGCCGCCGGCAAGGTCCAGCCCATTGCGGCGGACGAGGACGTGCACACCTTCATCGAGCGTTTGTTGACCGAACGTCTCGGCGCATTGGGCGGCAAGCTGCGCGCCGGTCGCTCACGCAATGACCAGTCCGCCAACGACCTGCGCTTGTACCTGCGCGATCAGGTGCGCCGCTTGACCCTGGCCATTCTTGAGCTGCAAAAAGCGCTAGTCGGGCAGGCCGAGCAACACCTCCACACCATCGCGCCGGGCTTCACCCACTTGCAGCAGGCGCAGCCCATCGTCTTCGCTCACCATCTGATGGCTCACGCCCAGGCGATTCATCGCGACATTCAGCGGCTACAGGATTTCGACAAGCGTTTCAGCCTGTCACCGTTGGGCGCGGCGGCGTTGGCAGGCTCGGCGATTGCGCGCGATCTGCAACAGTCAGCGGCTGAAATGGGTTACGCCGGGCCGTGCGAAAACTCCATTGATGCGGTCGCCAGTCGTGACCACGTTGCGGAGTTTCTGTTTTGCAGCAGCATGCTGGGCATCAACATTTCGCGCATGGCCGAGGAATTCTGCCTGTGGACCTCGCGGCAGTTTCGCTGGGTCGAGCTAGACGACGGCTACGCCACCGGCAGCTCGATCATGCCGCAGAAAAAGAACCCTGATATCGCTGAACTTGCGCGGGGCAAGTCGGGGCGCATCATCGGTTCGCTGACCGCCATTCTGGCGGTGCTCAAGGCCCAGCCGCTTTCTTATAACCGCGACTTGAGCGAAGACAAACACGCGGTCATCGACACGCTGGAAACCTTGCATTTGGTGCTTCCAGCGTTCGCGGGTATGGTCGCGACGATGAAAGTGCGTAAAGACGAGATGCTGCGCCAGGCGCCGTTGGGTTTTACGTTGGCGACCGAAGTGGCGGACTGGCTGGCGATGCGCGGCGTGCCCTTCAAGGAAGCCCATGAGATTACCGGGCAGTTGGTGCAATTGTGCGAAGCGCAAGACATCGGACTGGAACAGCTCACCCCCGAGATGCTGGCTCGCACCGATGCGCGGCTGACGCCAGACGTGCTCGATTGCCTGACACTCGAAGCGGCGTTGGCCGCGCGCAGCGGCTGGGGCGGCACCTCCCCGGTTCGCGTGGCCGAACAGATCGAGCGGTTCAAGGCGCAGTTGCAAGTGCAGGAGAAATGGGCGCTGGCGTACGCCGGGCCAAGGGGGTGATTTTCGGTGGGCGCCCATTGCAAAGAGTAGCCACTGTCAGGACGCCATTCCTTCGGGAGCTTCTATGTTGGCTGGGCAACTGCTTTCGCCAGCAAGCCGGCGCCCACAAAGGCTGCATGGGATTCAGATATTTTGTCCGATGCTGAATCTGTGGGAGCCGCCTTGGTGGCGAAGGCGGTCCGTCAGTCAGCTCATCCGTGGCTGGCCAACGGGTGGAGAATGCAAAAAGACAAAAGCCCGCGAAGGATCAGAAGATCACTTCGCGGGCTTTTTCGTTACCGGATGGATCAGTTCAGGTGAGCTTTCAGTTCACCGGCCGCCTGACGCATCGCAGCCTTGACCTCTGGAATGTTGGCCAGTGGGTTCAGCAGGCCGTAGTCGTGAACCATGCCGTTGTAGCGCACGGCGGTCACATCGACACCGGCGGCATCCAGTTTGCGGGCATAAGCCTCGCCTTCGTCACGCAGCACGTCCAGTGCAGCGGTCTGTACCAGAGCAGGTGGCAAGCCTTTCAGTTGCTCGGTGGTTGCACGCAGTGGCGAGGCGTAAATCTCGGCGCGCTGTTTGGCGTCGGTGGTGTAGCTGTCCCAGAACCAGGTCATCATGTTTTTGGTCAGGAAGTGGCCTTCCGCATACGCTTGATACGAACCGGTGTCGAAGTTGGCGTCCGTCACAGGCCACAGCAGCAACTGGAAGCGCAGTTTCGGTGTGCCTTGCTCCTTCGCTTTCAGGGCCACGACCGCCGCCATGTTGCCACCGACGCTGTTACCCGCTACTGCCAGACGAGAGCTGTCGACGTTGATCTCTTTACCATGTTCAGCGACCCATTTCGTTGCCGCGTACGCCTGGTTGATCGCAGTCGGGTAGTGCGCTTCAGGCGATGGGGTGTAATCCACGTAGACCGCCACTGCACCGGAACCGACCACCAGATCACGGATCAGACGGGCGTGAGTCGGGTAGTCGCCCAGTACCCAGCCGCCGCCGTGGAAGAACATGAACACTGGCAGCTCACCCTTGACCCCGGCTGGACGCACGATGGTCAGTTTGATGTCCTGGCCGTCAGCCTTGATCACTTTGTCGCTGACCTGAATGCCCGACATGTCCACTTTCACCGAGTTCTGCGCGCCGGTCAGAACGGCCCGAGCGTCTTTAGGGCTCAGTTGCTCCAGTGGGCGACCACCGCCAGCGGCCAGCGCATTCAGAAACGCTTGGGTCTGGTGCTCAGGCACTGCGGTTTCAGCGGCGAAAGCGCTGCCGATGGACAGGGCGAGAACGGTGGCGGTTACGGCTTTCTTGATGGTTTTCAGAGTGCGAGTAGTCATTTTCATGTTCCTTCGGATTCGATTGGGTCTTTAAATTTGGGTCGCCACTGTCAGCGTCTTCGCTGTGTCTTGGCTGGCTTGGGAGTAAATTTACGGACTAATCCTCGAAGGAACAATTAGGGTAAATGGAGACTCATTGTTTCTCTTTTGGGGACTATTGCTTTCGCTGTTTTTCGCCCATAAAAAAACCTCCCGAGGGAGGTCGTTTTGAAGGGGGCAAATCAGCTCTCGCTGTCGACCTCTCCAGGATTGGAAAGCTCGTTCAGGGCCGTGGCGTTGTTCTTGAACGCTGCCGCGAACACGGCGCGGTTCTTGGCCATGTAAATACTCGCGTCTTCTGCATGCTTTTCGGACAGACCCGGCACGTTCTTCATCAGCACGTCGGTGAGGAGCTCGGCCAGCTCAAGCATTTGATCATGCGCATCGGCGAGTTTGCGGTCCACGAACGTAGTCTCCAAATCGCGGGTACTGCGGTAAAGGGTTTCAACAGCCATTTTGGCCTCGTCGTTGTATGCAGTGGTGAGGTTGGCCCTGCGAGGCGGGGCCTGGTGGCCAACAGTAAAACCATTGTGGTTACTGTGTATTTATACAGTGCGCAGCATAAGGGAATCGACGCAGTCTGAATAGTGGCAATTCACATTCATTTTCAACGCCAATGCCGTGACTTGCGACAACCGGTCACGTTCTCAACCCTAGCCGATGGCTTTATTAATGCAGCGAAAATGCAGTTCTTTTGACGAAACGACCAGTTGTGGGGAGTGAAAACGGATGAAATGGGCAGACCGGATGCGTATCAGGCTACATGCCGGAGCGAACAGTCTCGGCAACCTTGGGGTGGAGCTGTTTCACTACCTTGCCCTGTTCGGCATCGGCGCCATTACCGTCTATGCGGGTATTACAGCGTTCGTCGAAATGCTTCATCAGGACAAAATCAGCGTTGACGATATTTTGCTGCTGTTCATCTACCTGGAATTGCTGGCGATGAGCGGCATCTACTTCCGCACCAATCACATGCCCCTCAGGTTTCTGTTGTACATCGGGGTAACGGCGTTGATCCGTCTGCTGATCAGTGATGTGTCGCACCACAAGTCGCCAGATGAGGGCATTCTTTATCTGACGGGGGGCGTGGTGCTGCTTTCTGTTTCAATTCTGGTCGTGCGGTACGCCTCTGCCCGGTTTCCTTCGGTCAAAGAAAAGGCTGATTGAAGGGGCTGACGTTAGAAATCTTGAGAGGGCTGCGAAGGGGAGGCGATTCATTGAGTCGCCTCCTTTCGTTTCGCGTCATGTGGGGAGCATTCGGTTTAGCGGGCTGCTGTTCAGATGCCGACGTTCAACTGTGGGCGATTGATGAACGCTTCGTTGCGCGCCGGTGGCGGGGCCAGTTGTTTGAGGTCGCCATCGGTCATGGCGGCGAGAATTTTGATCGCGCTGTGACCCTGTTCGATGGCAATGCCGAATTGCACGCTTTCGATCAAGCGACGCAGACGTTTGGGTGAATTGCGTTGCTCGGGGCTGATCAAGCGTTTGGCGACCACGCCTGACTCGTTGGAGAGCGTCAGCATGATGGTGCCGTCGAGGCCCTGGATACTCAAATTGACCCGGTAGTCTGGGTGAAACGCATCAGTGATCTGTTGAAAAGGATTGTCCATGGCCTGATACCTGATTATCGATCTGCATAAGTTGACTTGGGGTTAGTCCCTTTAGTTCTTGACGCTGGATGGACGGTAGCAGTCGATCTGCATCGGGTGTATGAGTCAGCGGCCCGTCGAGCCATGAAAAGCGGGGCCTGCAGAGGTGGAGGCTCGACGCATTGATACTTGCAGGGTTCGGGCCATTTGGGACAAATGGCGCTTTTAAAAGGATCACGAATCCTTTCAGCGATAAAACTGCGAAGTGGTTTGTTGTTTTTGATTAATGCTTTAGTGCTAGCCAGATGCCGCCTTGGTAGCGGGTGAGCACCATTACTGCGCTGGCTGCCTGATTTGTGTGCGCGTTTGCGCTCCTACAGGGATCACGAGTCTGTTATCGCAGGACACAAAAAAGGGCGGGCCTGTCTCCACAGGCCCGCCCTTGTTGTCTGGATCAGTCGCTGAGGTCAGCCAGCCAAATCAGCCGTGCCGTGCCTGATCATTTTCGAGGAATTCTTCCTGTAGCAGGGCGTCGGGGTCTTCCGTAGTGCGGCTGCGGGCGTTGCTGATGGCGTACACACCACCGCGTTTGCTGCGCAGTTTGCCGAACAGGTGATCCAGCGCGTGATCGAGTTTCAGCGCGGCACCGTCTACGGCCTGATCCAGCGAATCGGCCTTGTGGGTCACGGAAATGGGTTGGTGTCCTTTTGGCCGGGCTTCCATCTGGCAGCGGATGTCATGCGGGCCGGGCTTGTCGCCGTTTTCGTCGCGGATGTGAACTTCGACGCGGGTGAGGTCTTCTTCGTAGCGGTCGAGCGTGCTTTCAACGGTGGTTCGTACCCACTCCTCCAGTCGGATGCTGCTTTCGATGTGGTTATCGCTGTTGACCTGGATTTGCATAGTTCTTCCCTTACTTTGGCTTGCTCGGGCTTGCGCTTGCTAGCGAGGGATTCGACGAAGGTGGATTTTCGTCTGCCCTCACGCACAGTGTTGGCGCCGATCGAAAAACAATTCAACCCCCAAACGAAAGAAATATTTCATTGCAGAAATCTTTTTGCAGCATCGCACGCGCCGTTGTAAGGGGGCTGGTCCCGCAGTCAGCTGCGCGGCCGTGGTGAAAGACGTCGAAGCCGGACAGCAGCGGACTCGACTCGTCGAGCACGTAAACGCCGTCGAGATGAGCCAATAAATGCTAGGGATTCGGTCAGACTCTTTTGCATATGAGAATATTTATCATTAATATTGCATTCTTTTGTTTGCAGGCTACGGACCGGGCCTGTCCGCTTGTTTGATTTCAAGAAGATCACCGCCATGCCGATTCGCTCAAGCTGCTGCGAAAACACCTGCGCTACCCTCGGGATTCGCCCGTGATGGAGGCTGCATCGGTGAGCGCGCCCGTGCCCGAGAAGCGGGCAAAGTGTGCGAAAAAGCGCGGCGGCGTTTGCTTGCGCGTGCGTTTGGCGGTGGCCTCTCGCGTGGCCGCTGCCTTGATCGGCGGTTACCTGCTGGCTGCATTGGCCAGTGTGTGCATGGCGCAATTTCTGCCGCTGCCTCGCGCTGAAGCAGCAGTATTGTCGATGACCCTGTCGTTTCTGGTTTATCTGCCAGCGGTGCTCTGGTGTTTTGCCTGCCGCACGGCGTGGCGTGCCTGGTACGGCCTGTTGTTGCCCTGCGCGGTGCTCGGCGCGGTTTACGCCAGTGCGAGGTGGCTGCTGTGAAAGAGGGCTTCCGTCAGGCGATGGCCTGGTTGCACACTTGGGCCGGGTTGGTATTTGGCTGGCTGCTGTTTGCGATTTTTCTGACCGGCACGCTTTCGTACTTCAAGAATGAAATCACCCAATGGACTCAGCCGGAAATCGTGCCCCATGAGGTCTCGGCAACGGACAGCGTCAATCGGGCGCAGAACTGGCTGCAACAGAATGCCGCTGACGCCAAACGCTGGTTCATCCGTTTGCCGGACGAACGCACCCCAGAGCTGGGTGTGAGCTGGACCACCGCGAAAGGCGCTTTTGAAGACAAATCGCTCGACTCGCTGACCGGCGCTCCGGTTCAAGCCCGCGAAAGCATGGGTGGCGAGTTCTTCTACCGTTTCCACTTCCAGTTGCAGATGCCCTATCCCTGGGGCCGCTGGCTGGCGTCGCTGGCCGCGATGGTGATGTTCGTCGCGCTGATCAGCGGCATCATCACCCACAAGAAAATCTTCAAGGAGTTCTTCACCTTCCGCCCGCGCAAAGGCCAGCGCACCTGGCTGGACGGCCATAACGCGGTGGCGGTGCTGGTGTTGCCGTTTCACTTGATGATCACCTACAGCAGCCTGGTGATTTTCATGACGATGATTATGCCGGTGAGCATTCTCACGACGTATGGCAATAACACGCAGGGTTTTTTCGAGGATCTGTTTCCGGCGTTCAAGACCGTGCCTGCCGCCGCTGAGCGGGCGCCTATGGCACCGATCGCGCCGATGTTCGACATCGCCGCAGACAAATGGCCCGGCAGTCGCGTCGGCCTGATCACCGTGAACAATCCGGGCAGCGCCAGTGCGTCGGTCACGCTGACGCGCCATGGCGCCGATCACATCCCCAATGAGCCAGGCACCGTGCTGGTGTTCGATGGCGTCAGCGGCGCGCTGAAAGATCAGAGCACCATGAGCGCGGCTTCACTGCTGCTGGCCGGTGGGCTTTACGGATTGCACATGGGGCATTTCGCGGGGCCGTTGCTGCGCTGGTTATATTTCTTCGCGGGCATCGGCGGCACGGCGATGATCGGTACAGGGCTGGTGATCTGGCTGGGCAAACGCAAGCTCAAGCACGCCAAATCCGGAGTCATGCCCTTTGAGTTGCGGCTGGTGGAAGCATTGAACGTGTCCAGCATGTCGGGGTTGATGTTGGCGATCATCAGTTTCTTCTGGGCCAATCGGTTGTTGCCGATGAGTTTTGCCGCGCGCAGCGACTGGGAAGTGAAGGTGTTTTTCTACGTGTGGGGCGCGGCGTTGCTGCATGGCTTTGCGCGGGTGTTTTTCCGCGACGGTCGCACCGCGTGGCGCGAGCAACTGAACCTCGCCGCGTTGCTGTATTGCGCGCTGCCGATTCTGGACATGCTGACGGCAGGCAGTTATCTGCTGGCGTCGTTGAAACAGGGGTACATGACCTTGGCAGCGCTGGATGTGACGGCGTTGGCGACGGGGATTTTCCTGGCGTGGGGCGCGTTCAGGTTTCGTGGGGAGGGCAAAATCGCTATTGCGCGCAAGCTCACTCCTACAGGTTCGCGTCGTATGAAAGACAGTGTCCTGGCCCAAAACTGTAGGAGTGAGCTTGCTCGCGATGGCGTCAGTCCTGCTGCTGAAGCCCGGGAGGCCAACTGATGTTTCTGGCCACCTTGCTCTGCTACGTCGGTTTCACGGCCCTGTGCCTGTCGATGAGCCGCCACTATGAGGATATTGTGGGCGGCGCGTTGTCCGACTCACGTGGCAAATGGCTGAGGCTGATCGGCTGGGCCGCGCTGCTGGCGTCGCTTTGGATCGCCAGGGTGTCGCTCAGTATCGGGCAGGCGCTGGTGCAATGGTCCGCTGCGCTGATGGTCAGCGCGGTGGTGCTGGTTTTTGTGATGTCTTACTGGCCAAGGCTGGCCTTGTCGTTGGCAGGAATCGGCGTGCTTCTCGTGCCGGTCGCTGCTTGCATTCAACTTCTGGCCTGAGCCTGACATGATCGACCTCACCCCTCCGACCTCGACCTCGACCTCTGTCGACGCCGACCCCGATGCTCCGAAGGCGGCACGCGCACATTTTCTGAAAGTGTTCCTCTCGCAACGCCCGCAAATGGAAGCGCTGGTGAGTCGCCGTGTGGGCTGTCGTGCGACGGCAGCGGATCTGGTGCAGGACCTGTTCGTCAGGTTCTGGCGGCGTCCGCTGGTGCAGGTCGAAGAACTCAACACGTACTTGCTGCGCTGCGCGGGCAATATCGCCATTGATCATTTGCGCACCGAAGGTACACGTGCGCGCCTCAATGAAGAGCTGATGCCGGACGAGCATGATCTGCGCAACGACGAGCCGCAGGCTGCCGTCGAGGCCAGCAACGATCTGCGCCATATCGAAGCGGCGCTGCGTGGGCTGCCCGAGAAGACGCGGCAGATTTTTCTGCTTAATCGCATTCACGGGCGCAAGTACGGCGAGATCGCCAAGGCCATGGGGCTTTCGCAAAGCGCGGTGGAAAAACATATGATGCGCGCCTTGCAAGCCTGCAAGGCGAGTCTGGATCAGGACGCCGCGCGGGTGATTCCCTTTCGTGCGAAGTCCGAGGACGTTCGTCGATGAAAGCGCCGACGGACCCGATCCCGATGATAAGCCCCGAACAACACGATGCCGCCCTGCGCTGGCTGAGCTTGCTGCATGACGAACCGAGCGCGGCTGATCAGGCGCGTTTCAGCCGCTGGTTGCAGGCCGATCCGGCCCATGCCGAAGCGTATGCGCAGGCCCAGGTGATCTGGGAGATGAGCGAAGAGCCCGCCGCGAAACTGGCAGCCGAAGAGTCGGCGTCCCTCGACGCGTTGCTCAAAGCCATGGACGCGCCACCAAAGCGCTCCCTGCCTCGATGGGGGGCGGCGCTGGCGATGGCGGCGTGTCTGGTGATGATGATTGGCGTGGGGCTGGGCTGGCAGCCGCAGCGCTGGATCGACGACGTGGGCGCGGATTACGTGTCCGCGCCGGGGCAGGTGCGCACCGTGACTCTGGCGGATGACTCCCAAGTGACCCTCGACGCCGACAGCGCCATTGCCGTGCACTTCGCCAACGGCGAGCGCCACGTGCAGTTGCGTCGAGGCGCGGCGTTCTTTCAGGTCACCCATACCGGTGAGCCGTTCGTGGTCGATGGCGGGCAGGGTGAAACCCGCGTGCTGGGCACCCAGTTCGAAGTGCGTCTGCAGCCTCAAGGGGCACAGGTCACGGTGCTGTCCGGGCGCGTGGGCGTGACGGCGGGCGCTGATCTGCCGCAACAGATTCTCACGGCGGGGCAGCGGGTCAGCTATGACCAGACCCGCACCACCGATCCGCAGCCCGTCGACAGCGAAAACCAGTTGGCCTGGCGTCAGGGTTGGCTGAATTACTACCGCACGCCGCTGGCGGATGTGATCAACGACCTGAGCCGTTATTACCCAGGTCGCATCGTGGTGCTCAACGATCAACTCGCGGCGAAGAAGGTCAGCGGCAGTTTCCCCAGCAAAGATCCGGTGGCGGTGCTGGCCGCGTTGAAATCGGTGGTGGGGTTTGAGCAGTACGAAGCGCTGGGGCGGGTGATTGTCATCCGTTAAGTGATTGCGGTGGATGGCTGATTTGTGGGAGACGGCCGGGCAGCGCTCCGTTTGCTGGCGAAAGCAGCGTGTCAGTCAACGTTTATGCTGCTGACATAACGCCTTCGCCAGCAAGCCGGCTCCCACCGTGATACGTGTTGGACCCTGGATTTGTGATTGACGCTGATTCTGTGGGAGCCGCCTTGGTGCGGGCGGCGTTCCGACGAAAGCGACTGACCAGCCAACATAGAACCTCCCAAAGGGAGTGTATTCGTCTCAAGCGCCTGAGATCGATATTAAGAGGTTTTCCAGGGTGAAAGTCTGGCTCGGCATTTCCATGTTCACTGTCTGGAGCGCATGCGTTCAGGCGGCGGAGCCTGCTTTTGACTTTTCGATGCCTGCCCGACCCTTGCCTCAGGCCCTGAGCGAGTTCAGTCGCATCACCGGGCAGAGCGTCATTTACACCCAGGACGCCCCTTATGGCGTCGAAGCCCCGGCCATCAAAGGATCGTTCACAGCCGAGCAGGCCTTGTGGCGATTGCTGGGAGCATCGGGGCTGCGATTTCGTCGCCTGACCCCAGACACCTTCACGCTGGAACCGGCATCGAGTGACGGCGCTATTTTGTTGGGGCTGACCCAGATCGACTCAAAGCGTAACGCTTCCGAGAGCTGGCAGCCGCCGTCTACCCGTTCCGTCATGCGCACCTCGACCCCCTCGCTGGAAAACCCGCAATTCGTCAGCGTGGTGCCCGCGCAAGTCCTGCGGGACAAAGCCCCGCGCAATCTCGATGACGCCTTGAGGAACATCAGCGGCGTGACCCAAGGCAACACACTGGGCAGCACTCAGGACACCCTGATGAAGCGCGGCTTTGGCGACAACCGCGACGGCTCGATCATGCGCGACAGCATGCCGGTGGTGCAGGGGCGCAGCCTCAACGCGACGGTGGAACGGGTGGAAGTGCTCAAGGGGCCGACCTCGCTGTTGTATGGCATTCAGGACCCAGGCGGGGTGGTCAACGTGGTCAGCAAACGCCCGGAGTTGCAGTCGTACAATGCGCTGACGGCCCGAGGATCGAGCTACGGGGCGGGAAAAAACGGTAGCGGCGGGACCCTCGACAGTACCGGCGCATTGGGCGATTCAGGGCTGGCGTATCGGCTGATCGTGGACCATGAGGACGAAGATTACTGGCGCAATTTCGGCGTGCATCGCGAGTCGCTGGTGGCACCGTCACTGGCCTGGTACGGCGACGCCACGCAAATCGTCGCCAGCTACGAGCATCGGGAGTTTCTCTCGCCGTTCGACCGGGGCACGGCTATCGATCCGGTCACTAATCACCCGCTGAACATCCCCGCCACTCGCAGACTCGATGAGCCGTTCAACAACATGGAAGGGCGTTCGGACCTGTACCACCTCGAAGTCGATCATCAGTTCGACGACACCTGGAAGGGGCATCTGGGTTACAGCTACAACCGCGAAACCTACGACGCCAGCCAGGTGCGGATAACGGCCGTGAACGCGGAAAATGGCACGCTGACCCGTTCGATGGATGGCACCGGAAATTCCCTGAGTACCGACCGCTTCACCACCCTGACGCTCAACGGCAGCGTTGACGTTGCGGGCATGCAGCACGATTTGTTGTTCGGCCTCGACGATGAATACCGCAAGTTCTATCGCGGTGAGTTGATCCGGCAAAAGAGCCTGACCACGTTCAGTTACCTGAATCCGGTTTACGGTCAGGAAGTGGAGGGTACGCAGGTCAGCGCACCGGACAGCAATCAGTTGGACATCCTGCGCAGTGACTCGCTGTTCTTTCAGGATTCGGTGCACCTGACGGATCAGTGGATCTTCGTGGCGGGGGCGCGTTATCAACGGTTCGATCAGCAGGCGGGCAAGGGGATTCCGTTCACCCGCAACACGGATCTGAATGGCGAAAAATGGATTCCCCGGGCGGGGTTGGTGTATCGCTATAACGATGAGCTGTCGCTGTATGGCAGTTACACCGAGTCGTTCAAACCCAACTCCAGCATTGCCGCACTGACGGGCGGCACAGTACTGGATTCGGGCACTCCGCCCGAGCAGGCCAAGGCCTGGGAGCTGGGCGCGAAGTGGGATCTGAACAGCGGCATCAGCGGTACGCTGGCGTTGTTCGATATCAAGAAACGTAACGTGCTGGTCGCCAACTTCGATTCGTTGACGAGCAACACGGTGTACACCACCGCCGGGGAAGTGCGCTCCCGGGGCCTGGAACTCGACATGAGCGGGCAGTTGTCGGAGCGCTGGAGCGTGATCGGCGGCTATGCCTTCACCGATGCCTGGGTGGTGGAAGACCCGACGTTGAAGGGCAATCGCCTGCAAAACGTCCCACGGCACAGCGGATCGTTGTCCGCGGTGTATGACGTGGGTGCTGTATCGGGCGGCGATCGGTTGAGACTGGGTGCCGGGGCGAACTACGTGGGCGATCGGGCGGGTAACCCCGATAACGATTTCACCTTGCCGGGCTACACCGTCGCCGATGCCTTCGCGACCTACGAAACGAAGCTGGACGGGCAGAAGGTCAAGTTTCAGCTCAACGTGAACAACCTGTTCGACCGAACCTATTACAGCTCGGCGGTGAGCCGGTATTTCGTTTCGGTGGGGGATTCGCGGCAGGTGGTGTTGGCGACGATGCTGGAGTTTTGAAGAGCGCTTTATCTTTGTAGTAGCGCGTGTTGGCCTACTGAAACGCCAACCGATACGTCCCCGGCGTCGCGCCCATCGCCTGCTTGAACGTGTTGCTGAAATGGCTGGCACTGGCAAACCCGCATTCCAGTGCAACCTCACCAAAAGCCAGACGGGTCGTGCGCAGCAATTCGCGGGCGCGGTTCATGCGTCGAGCCAGTAAATACTGGTGTGGCGGCAGGCCGAAGCTTTCGCGGAACATGCGCGCAAAGTGGTACTCGGACAACGCACACATCCCCGCCAATTGCCCAAGACTCAGCGGCTCGGCGAGGTTCAGCTCGATGAACTCCACTAGCTGACGACGCAGATGCGGCGCCAAACCGCCCTTCAGCTTCAGACCCTCGCGCAGCCCGACCTGATTGAGCACCACGTGAGCGAGCAGTTCGTGGGCCAGGCTGCTGGTTTGCAAGCGTTCCCCCGGCTCGTTCCAGTTCATGCGAATCAGGCGATGGAAACGCTCGGCCTGGAGCGGATCGTCGAGGAAGGTGTCTTCCCGTAGCGCCATCTCCCGAGGTTCGCGGTCCAGCAACGTGACGCAGTTGAGTGCGAACTGTTCCGGGCTGATGTAAAGATGCGCCAGCCGGATATCGCCATTGATCACCCACGACGACTGATGCCCGGCAGGCAATACGCAGAGCTTGTCTGGCGCGCCTTTGCGGTCTGGCTGGTCACGGCGGTAAGTGCCGGTTCCGCCGCCGATGTAGCAGGACAGGGTGTGGTGGGTCGGTGCGTGATAGTCCTGCGAGTCGTGGCGGTTGTTCCACAAGGCAGCTACCACACCGTCGCCCAGGGATGCACTCTGCTCCAGCTGCGCGTGGGGCGAGCTGTTGAGGGATTGGAAGACCTGGATGGTTTCGAGTGATGGCATGGCGGTCTCGTTGCGACTATACGACGGCGTACTGCTTTCTGTGGGAGCCGGCTTGCTGGCGAATACGGTGAGTCCGCTACGAATGAGTTGGCTGACAGATCGCATTCGCCAGCAAGCTGGCTCCCACAGGTTCAGCGTCGAACGAAAAATCTGGATTCGACGCAATCACTGTGGGAGCCGCCTTGGTGGCGAAAAAGGCTGACCAGCCACCATAGAATCCCAAAGGGGAAACAGGCGGCATCGGTTTTCCGTGCCTCGCATCCTACTCCGTAGCGCGCCTGCTGCCAGCGCTACGGCGATCAAATGCGCAAGTTTTTGCAAGTGACGTTCACCGGCCGCGCTCAGACTGGGGCCTCAATGAGGAGCCTGCCATGAACATCTCGCTGTATCTGCTGACCGTCCTGATCTGGGGCACCACCTGGATCGCCCTGAAGCTGCAACTGGGCGAGGTGGCGATTCCGGTGTCCATTGTTTACCGCTTCGGGCTGGCGGCGCTGATTCTGTTCGTGATGCTGCTGATCAGCGGCAAGCTGCAAAAGGTCAATCGTCGCGGGCAGTTCATCTGTCTGGCGCAGGGGCTTTGCCTGTTCTGCGTCAACTTCATGTGCTTCTACACCGCCAGCCGCTGGATCCCGAGCGGGCTGGTGGCGGTGGTGTTTTCCACGGCCACGCTGTGGAACGCGCTGAACGCGCGGGTCTTCTTCAAACAGAAAGTCGCCCGCAACGTGCTGACCGGCGGCGCGCTGGGCCTGTTGGGGCTGGGGTGTCTGTTCTGGCCTGAACTGTCAGGGCACAGCGCCAGCCGCGAGACGCTGATCGGCCTGGGCCTGGCCTTGCTCGGTACACTGTGCTTCTCGGCGGGCAATATGCTGTCGAGCCTGCAACAGAAGGCCGGTTTGCGCCCGCTGACCACCAATGCGTACGGCATGCTGTACGGCGCGGCGATGCTGTGCGCGTATTGCCTGATCAGCGGCACACCGTTCGCGTTCGAGTGGAATGCGCGTTACATCGGTTCGCTGCTGTACCTGGTGATTCCGGGTTCAGTGATCGGGTTTACCGCTTACCTGACACTGGTGGGCCGCATGGGGCCTGAGCGCGCAGCGTACTGCACGGTGCTTTTCCCGGTGGTGGCGTTGAACGTCTCGGCGTATGCCGAAGGTTACCAGTGGACCCTGCCTGCGCTGATGGGGCTGGTGTTGGTGATGGTGGGGAATGTGCTGGTGTTCCGGAAGCCCAAGGCGGCGGTGCCTGTGGCCGCGAAACTGGCGTAAAGATGATCGTGCCCACGCTCTGCGTGGGAACGATCAGGGACCGCAGAAGATCAGCCCTTCCACACCTGCTGATTCACCAGATCCTGCGGCTTCTCGCCCAGCAGCGCCGAGCGCAAGTTGGCGCACGCACGATCGGCCATGGCTTGGCGGGTTTCATGCGTCGCGGAGCCGATGTGCGGCAGGGTCACGGCATTGCTCAACTGGAACAGCGGCGATTCGGCCAGTGGCTCTTTCTCGTACACATCCAGGCCTGCGCCGCGGATGGTGCCGTTCTGGAGCGCCTCGATCAGTGCCGGTTCATCAACGATCGGGCCACGGGCGATGTTGACCAGAATCGCGCTTTTCTTCATCAGCGACAGTTCGCGGGTGCTGATCAAGTGCTTGGTCTTTTCGCTCAATGGCACGACCAGGCAGACGAAATCCGATTCAGCCAGCAACTGATCCAGCGTGCGGAATTGCGCGCCCAGTTCCTGCTCGACCGCCGTCTTGCGCGAGTTGCCGCTGTACAGAATCGGCATGTTGAACCCCAGACGACCACGACGCGCAACCGCTGCGCCGATGTTGCCCATGCCGACGATCCCGAGGGTCTTGCCGTAGACATCGGTGCCGAACTGCGGCGCTTCGATGCTGCGAGTCCATTTGCCCGCCTTGGTGTAGGCGTCCAGCTCTGCGACGCGACGAGCACTGCTCATGATCAGCGAGAAGCCCAGGTCGGCGGTGCTTTCGGTCAGCACGTCCGGGGTGTTGGTCAGCATGATGCCGCGTTCACTGAGGTAGCTGACGTCGAAATTGTCATAACCGACCGAGATGCTCGACACCACTTCCAACTGTTTCGCGCTTTCCAGTTGCTCGCGGCCCAGCTTGCGACCGGCGCCGATCATGCCGTGGACGTGGGGCAGGGCTTCGTTGAACTGCTCGTTCAGATCACCCTTTTTGGGGTCGGGGATGATCACGTTGAAGTCTTGCTGCAGGCGCTCGGCCATTTCCGGGGACACGCGGCTGAAGGCAAGGACGGTCTTTTTCATCGGATAGCTTCTCTCGGGCGGTTCGGTTAGACGATGCGTAGCACGCTAACATTCTTGTTGGGGGAGGGCTACGGTTCGCCGAAACCTGTAGGAGTGAGCTTGCTCGCGATGACAACATCTCTAACGCTGGGGATGTGGCGGCCATACCGGCCTCATCGCGAGCAAGCTCACTCCTACAGAATGGGGTGTGTATCCAAGGGCCTTACACCAACTCCGGCAACACATGAGTCTGCAAATCCGCCTCATGGGCCGCCATGATTTCCGGCAGCGAGCCGCGCAGGTATTCGACCCAGGTCTTGATCTTCGCGTCCAGGTACTGGCGCGACGGGTAGATCGCGTACAGGTTCAGTTCGTTGGAGCGGTACTGCGGCAACACGCGGCTCAACGAACCGTTGCGCAAGCCTTCGATGGCCGAGTAGATCGGCAGAATGCCCACGCCCATGCCGCTGCTGATCGCGGCCTTCATGGCGTCAGCCGAGTTGACCTGAAACGGCGAGGTGCCAATGGTCACGGTCTCCTGGCCATCGGGGCCATCGAACGCCCATTTCTCCAGCGGGAACGCCGGGCTGACCAGGCGCAGGCACGCATGGTTGAGCAGATCCTCAGGCTTCTGCGGCAAGCCAAAGGTCTTGATGTAGGCGGGAGACGCACAAACGATGCTGTACGTGATGCCCAGGCGCTGCGACACGAACCCCGAATCCGGCAGCTCGCTGGCCAGCACGATGGACACGTCGTAGCCTTCTTCAAGCAGATCCGGCACGCGGTTGGTCATGGTCAGGTCGAACGACACATCCGGGTGGTTGCGGCGATAGCGGGCAATCGCATCGATCACATAATGCTGGCCGACGCCGGTCATCGAATGCACCTTTAGTTGCCCAGCCGGTCGTGCATGGGCGTCGCTGGCCTCGGCTTCCGCTTCCTCGACGTACCCCAGAATCTGCTCGCAACGCAGCAGATAGCGCTTGCCCGCTTCGGTCAGGGCAATGCGTCGGGTGGTGCGGTTGAGGAGGCGGGTTTGCAGATGCGCTTCGAGATTGGAAACAGCGCGTGAAACGTTAGCGGTGGTGGTATCCAGTTGAGCTGCGGCAGCGGTGAAGCTGCCTGCCTGTGCCACGCAACTGAAAGCGCGCATGTTTTGCAGAGTGTCCATGGGCCGTTCTCTGGTGAGATAGCAAATTGTGACATGAAGTTACTGATCCATGTCAGCCATACCAAAGGATTATCTTCCGTTCGGTAACAAAGATTCACAGAAGTCCCGGCTTATCGCCGAAACAGACGCATCCTAGAATCGCGGCTCGATATCCACTCTTCTCCAATCATTTCTCCCATTTCAGGTAATTGCAGCTGTGCCGCGTCGCATCGTCAGGGGACTCAAACCCCTCAGTGTCTGGGCTTTAACGTTACTCATCAGCGGCTGCATCGGAACCGGCGGAATCGCCCCTCAAGGCAACTCGTTGTCGCCAGACGCCCTGGCCACCGACGACGCCATCAAGGAAGCAGCCAAAGACGCCCATTGGCCCGACGGCCAGTGGTGGCGCATTTACGGCGACGATCAGCTCAATCACTGGATCGAACTCGCAGCCCTGGGCAGTCCGAGTCTGGCCATTGCGGCTGCTCGCGTGCGTCAGGCCAAGGCCATGGCCGGGATCGCCGAGTCGGCTGAATCGCTGCATGTCACGGGTGACAGCACCCTCAAACGCCACAACTGGCCGACCGACCAGTTCTACGGGCCGGGCGAGTTGTCGAACACCAGCACCTGGGACAACAACGCGTCCATCGGGCTGAGTTATTCCCTCGACCTGTGGGGCAAGGAAAGTAACACCACCGAGCAGGCGCTGGACATGGCGCACATGAGTGCTGCCGAAGAGCGTCAGGCACAACTGGAATTGCAGGACAACATCGTCCGCGCCTACATCCAGTTGTCGCTCAACTACGCCCAGCGCGACATCGCCGAAGCGACCCTCGCCCAGCAACAGCAGATTCTTGAACTGGCGCAGCGTCGTTTGAAAGGCGGTATCGGCACTCACTTCGAAGTGAGTCAGGCTGAAACCCCGCTGCCGGAAACCCATCGTCAGATTGACTCACTGGACGAAGCCATCGCCCTGAGCCGCAACCAGATTGCCGCGCTGGCGGGCAAGGGGCCGGGCGACGGCGCAAGCCTCAAACGCCCGACGCTGTCGTTGGGTGCGCCGCTCGCCTTGCCTTCTGCATTGCCTGCGCAGCTTCTGGGTCAGCGTCCTGACGTTGTCGCCAGTCGCTGGCGGGTCGCGGCGCAGGCGCGTGGCATCGATGTCGCTCATGCCGGTTTTTATCCCAACGTCGATTTGATGGGCAGCCTGGGTTACATGGCGACCGGCGGTGGGATGCTGGAGTTTTTGACCGGCAAGAAATTCAACTACAGCGTGGGTCCGGCGATCAGCCTGCCGATCTTCGATGGCGGTCGCCTGCGTTCTGAGCTGGGTGTGGCTTCGGCGGGGTATGACGCTGCGGTGGCGCAGTACAACCAGACGCTGGTGACGGCGCTCAAGAGCATTTCCGATCAGTTGATTCGTCGCGAGTCGATGAACAAGCAGCAAGTGTTTGCCGATCAGTCGGTGGCGGCTGCGCAGAAGACGTACGACATCGCCATGGTTGCCTACAAACGCGGGCTGACCGATTACCTCAATGTGCTGAACGCACAAACCCTGCTGTTCCATCAGGAGCAGGTTCAGCAACAGGTTCAGGCCGCGCGTCTGACCGTGCATGCCGAACTGGTGGTGGCGCTGGGTGGCGGGTTGATGGCGGGGAATGATTCGCCTGCGGCGGACAAGGTTGCTGCGCCGAAAACGCCGATTTCATTGGATGTGCTGGGGCGGTGAGCAGGATGAGCAGTTTTCAGCCACGCCCACGATGGCGTCGTCTCAGCCAACACAGGTCTTGAATTGAAATGAACCAAGCCCTGACCTGGCTCAAATCCCTCGAATTTCGCCGCGAACTCAACGGCTGGGCGCGCAGCGACGGGGTGACCTGGATCTACATTTTCAAGGTTTTGATCGCGGCCTTCCTGACCTACTGGATCGCCATGCGGCTGGAATTGCCACAGCCGCGCACGGCGATGATCACGGTGTTCATCGTCATGCAGCCCCAGAGCGGGCATGTGTTCGCCAAGAGCTTTTATCGCTTGCTTGGCACCCTCGCGGGGTCGGTGGTGATGGTGGTCCTGATGGCCTTGTTCCCTCAGGACAGCGCACCGTTTCTGGGGCTGCTGGCGCTGTGGGTCGGCTTCTGCTGCGCCGGTGCTGCACGCTATCGCAACTTTCGCGCTTACGGGTTCGTGCTGGCGGGCTACACCGCTGCCTTCACAGGCCTCCCAGCGCTGGCGCACCCGGAAACCTCGTTCATGGCGGCGGTCTGGCGGCTGCTGGAAATCTCGTTGGGCATCATCTGCTCGACCCTGGTCAGCGCCGCGATCCTGCCGCAAAGCTCCGGCGCGGCCATGCGCAACACTGTGTACCAACGCTTTGGTGTGTTCGCCCAATTCGTGATCAACGGCCTGAGAGGCCAGAGTGACCCCGCGACGTTCGAGGCCAGCAACGTGCGCTTCATCGCTGATGCCGTGGGCCTGGAAGGTCAGCGCGCCGTCACCGTGTTCGAAGACCCGCACATGCGTCGCCGCAATGGCCGTCTGAATCGCCTGAACAGCGAGTTCATGACCATCACCACGCGCTTCAATGCCCTGCATCAGTTGCTGGAGCGGTTGCGTCGTCGTGGTGTAACGCCTGCGGTTCAGGCCATCGAGCCTGGTCTTGATGCGTTGGGCGCGCTGCTTGAAGACTTTGCCGGACGAGCGCTGACCGACGCCGACGCCGCGAAGCTGGCCAGCCGCTTGAGCACGTTCAAAGCCGATCTGCCCGAACAGGTTCGCAGTCTGCGGGCTGCGTTCGTCAAGACCGAGCCGAGCGACGACGACCTGCTGGATTTCCACACCGCCTACGAATTGCTCTATCGCTTCGTCGACGACATGCACGATTACGCCCAGACCCACGCTTCGCTCGCCGACCACAGCCATGCTCGGGAGAAGTGGGTCGAGCCGTTCGTGTCCACCACCAACTGGACGCTGTCGCTGGCCTCCGGCTTGCGCGCACTGTTGATCATGGCTGCGATGGCGTGGTACTGGGTCGCCACGGCCTGGCCGAGCGGCGCAACGATGATGCTGGTATCGGCGGCCACGGTTGCGCTGTCGGCGACGACGCCCAACCCGCGACGCATGTCGTTTCAGATGGCTTGCGGCACCTTGCTCGGTGCGCTGCTGGGGTTCTTCATCACGTTCTTCGTCTTGCCGCGCATCGATGGTTTTCCGTTGCTGTGCATGGTGCTGGCGCCCGTGTTCGCGTTGGGCGCGTTTCTCACCACGCGTCCACAGTGGACGGGATACGGGCTGGGCCTGTTGATCTTCTTCAGCATTGGTTCGGCACCGGACAACCTCACGGTCTACAACCCGTACGCGTTCATCAACGATTACATCGGCATGGTCATCGGCATGCTGCTGTGTGCGGCAGCGGGGGCGATCATCTTGCCGCCCAACAGCCGCTGGTTTTGGCGGCGCCTTGAGGATGACTTGCGTCAGCAAGTGAGTTTCGCCATCGGTGCGCCATTGCGCGGGATTCGTTCCAGCTTCGAAAGCCGCACCCGTGATCTGATGCACCAGGCCTATGGCCTGGCGGCGGGAAAACCCGAGGTGCAGCGCAACCTGCTGCGCTGGATGTTCGTGGTGCTGGAAATCGGCCACGCGATCATTGAGCTGCGTCGCGAGCAAGACGACTTGCCGGTGCATCCGAGCTATGCCGAATCCCAGCCCTGGCGTCAGGCCATTCGTGCCATGGGGCGTGCGCTGGTGCGTCTGTTCATCCAGCCCGATCACCACAACCTGGCGCGTTGTTTGTACGCCGTGGACCACGCGATCATCTGCGTGCAGAACACCGACGAGCCGTTCGCCCCGCATTTCGACACCTCGGCGTTGCGTCGGGTGAAGAGCTACCTGCACTTCATCCGCACGTGCCTGCTCGACCCGCAATCACCGCTGGCCGCCTTCGCGCCCGCCCAAGCTGATGCGCAACTGGCGCAAGGACTTTCCCATGCCTCGTGAAGTCGCCTTTCACGGCGTTTACATGCCGACCGTGACCCTGATGTTTCTGGTTGCGATGGTGTTGTCGTGGGCGCTGGACCGCTTCATGTCCGGGCTCGATCTTTACCGTTTTTTCTGGCACCCGGCGCTGTTGCGCATGGGGCTGTTCAGCTGCATTTTTGGCGCGATGGCGCTGACCGTTTACCGTTGAGGCACATGTGAATTCGAGATGAAAAAGCTCATCAGTCTGATCGCGACGTTATTGATTCTTGCCTTGGCCATCTGGATGGGCCGCCTGCTGTGGATTCACTACATGGACACCCCGTGGACCCGTGATGGCCGAGTGCGCGCTGACGTGATCAACGTCGCCGCGGACGTCAGCGGCGTGGTCATCGACGTGCCCGTCAAGGACAACCAGCCTGTGAAAAAGGGCGACCTGTTGATGCAGATCGATCCCGAGCACTACCAGTTGGCGGTCAAACAGGCCGAGGCGATGGTCGCTTCACGCAAGGCCACGTGGGAGATGCGCAAGGTCAACGCCGCCCGCCGCAAGGACATGGACGCACTGGTGATTTCGGCCGAAAACCGCGAAGACGCCTCCAACGTCGCCAACTCCGCTCAGGCCGATTATCAATTGGCCGTCGCGCAACTGGAGGCCGCGCAATTGAACCTGCAACGCACCAAAGTGCTGGCGGCGGTCGATGGTTATGTGACCAACCTGAACGTGCATCGCGGCGACTACGCGCGCATCGGTGAAGCGAAAATGGCCGTCGTCGACAAGAACTCGTTCTGGGTTTACGGCTTCTTCGAAGAAACCAAGTTGCCCCACGTCAAAGTCGGCGACCCCGCTGACATGCAATTGATGAGTGGCGAAGTGATGAAGGGCCACGTCGAAAGCATCGCCCGTGCGATCTACGATCGCGACAACCCCGAGAGCCGCGAACTGATCGCCGACGTCAACCCGACCTTCAACTGGGTGCGCCTGGCCCAGCGCGTGCCGGTACGCATCCATTTGGATAACGTACCGGACAGCGTGGTGTTGGCGGCGGGGATTACCTGTACGGTGATTGTGAATCCGGCTCCGTGATTACAACGGCCCACGCAGCTTGAAGCGCTTGCTGAGGACGCTTTCCAGCAGCGCTTTGGGCAACAGTCGCGCCATCAACGGCAATGCGCGGCTCCCATTGCCAGAGCGCAGCAAACGAGGCGGGTTAGGCTTTTGCACCGCATTGAGCACATCGCGAGCAAACTCGCTGGCGGGAGTAGGGTTGGTCTGCGAGGCATTGGCGCGGGCGCGAATGCCCTCGCGCAACGGCCACCACGGCGAGCCCTCCTGAATCACCTGTTCGGCCTCATGGCTCGCGTTCTTTGCGAACTGGGTGTCGATAGCGCCAGGCTGAACCTCCATCACCCGCACGCCGAACGGGGCCAGTTCCATGCGCAATGCATCGCTTAACGAACTGACGGCTGCCTTGGAGGCGCAGTATGCGCCGCCGAAGGGCGTCGTCAACACGCCGGAAACGCTGCCGATATTGACCACTAGGCCCTTGTTGCGGCGCAGCAAAGGGAACAGCGCGCGAGTGACGCCGACGATGGAAAACACGTTGGTTTCGAATTGCCTGCGAATCGCCTCGACACCGCCATCGAGCAGCGGGCCGATGCCGCCGTAACCGGCGTTGTTGATCAGCACATCGAGCCCTTTGCCGTGTTGGTCGAGTTCGTTAGCCAGTCGTTCAACGGCAGCACTGTCGTTCACGTCCAGCTCCACCGCACGAAAACCGGCGGCCGTCAGCGCTTCGACATCGGCGACCTTGCGTGCCGTGGCCCAGACCTCATGGCCAGCGGCCTTGAACGCATCCGCCATGGCGCGGCCGATGCCGCTGGAGCAACCGGTGATCAGAACGACAGGCATGGTGCTTCATTCCTTGAAAGGGGGGAGGGTTAGCCTGAGAACGTACCTTGCAGGCGTTCGGCACGGAATTCCAGTGTCTGCGGACGATAGCCGTTACGCAGCGGCGGCACAGGCAAGCAATCCTGCCACTGGCTGCCCGGCAGCAACTCACCGGGGCCGCGATAGCGCGGCGCGGTGTAAGTGTCATCGGCGAGATTCACGGTATCGCCTGGCGCATAGGCTGCGACTTTCCAGCGCAACTCCTGCAACGGCACATCGTTGCCGTTATCGATCAGCACCAGCAAAGGGCGCCCGACCGGGCACTGCTGAGGGGCGTAGTTCACACGTAACTGCAACCGCTCCAACCGCTGGGCATCGCGCTTGTCTTCCCAGACCACGAACCCTGCGACGATCGCCAGGCCAATGGCTGCGGCCAGCGAAACCGGCAAGGCCTTGGCCGGGTAACGCAGCAGAAGAATCAGCCAGGTGAAGATCAGTACGGCGCCGATGATCATGAGTTCGGTCTCGCGAGGGCAGATAAAGCGCATCGTACCTAAAGGGGCGAGAGAGACCAATCGGCGTTTGGGTGACGCACCCAGTAACGGACCCATAAAAAAGCCCCTGCCCGTCGTCTGCGGATGGGGATACGCAGACGATGGGCAGGGGCACTGCAACGGGGTGTTAGAGGTTTATCAACGCGCGATGGTCTGGGTTTTTACACCCACATCGATACCCGGCGTCGAGCGGCCATACACATCCTCGAAACGCTCGATGTCGTCTTCACCCAGGTAGCTGCCGGATTGCACTTCGATGATTTCCAGCGGGATTTTGCCCGGGTTGCGCAGGCGGTGGACCGAGGCGATCGGGATGTAGGTCGACTGGTTCTCGGTGAGCAGGAACACGTTCTCGTCACAGGTGACCTGTGCGGTGCCCGACACCACGATCCAGTGTTCAGCGCGGTGGTGGTGCATCTGCAACGACAGGCTGGCACCCGGTTTGACCGAGATGCGCTTGACCTGGAAGCGGCCCCCCATGTCCACGGAGTCGTAGGAACCCCAAGGGCGATAGACTTCGAGGTGGTTCTGGGTCTCGGTGCGGCCCCGCTCGTTGAGGGTGTTGACCAGTTGCTTGACGCCCTGAACCTTGTCTTTGTGGGCGATCATCATGGCGTCCTTGGTTTCGACCACCACGATGTTGTCCAGGCCGATCACGGTGACCAGTTTGCCGTTGCCCTGGATCATGCAGTTGCGGCTGTCCTGGATGACCACGTCGCCTTTGGTGACGTTGCCCTGATCGTCTTTGTCATGAACTTCCCACAGCGATGCCCAGCAACCCACGTCGTTCCAGCCCGCTTCCAGCGGCACCACGCAGGCGCGCTGGGTTTTTTCCATGACGGAATAGTCGATGGAGTTGTCCGGGCAGCACGCGAAGCTGGCTTGATCCAGCTCGATGTTGTCGCCGTCGTGCTTGCTGCGCTCCAGGGTCAGGAGACAGTTATCGTAGATGTCCGGATCGTGTTTTTTCAGCTCTTCGAGATAGCGGCTGGCGCGGAACAGGAACATGCCGCTGTTCCAGTAGTAGCCCCCGGCTTCGACGAATTCCTGGGCGCGTTTTTCGTCAGGTTTTTCGACGAACTGGGCCACGCGATTCACGCCTTCCGGCAGCAGGGCGTCGGCGGTGGAACGGATGTAGCCGTAGCCGGTTTCCGGGCGAGTGGCCGGTACGCCGAACAGCACCATTTCGCCACGCTCGGCGGCGACGGTCGCCAAGGCCAGCGCGCGTTGCAGGGCCTTCTGGTCGTCAATTACGTGGTCGGCTGGCAGCACCAGCATCAGCTCGTCACGGCCTTCGTTGGCCAGCATCATGGCAGTGATGGCCACTGCAGGCGCGGTGTTGCGGCCGAACGGCTCCATGATGATGGCCTGAGTGTCCAGACCCAGACCGTCGAGCTGCTCGCCGACGATGAAGCGGTGTTCCTTGTTGCAGACCACGATGGGGTGCTGCATGCCCTCGAATTGCAGGCGTTCGAGGGTCTGCTGGAACAGGGTGTGTTCGCCGGTCAAGGCCAGGAACTGTTTGGGGAACTGTTTACGCGAAAGAGGCCAGAGTCGGGAACCGCTGCCACCTGACAAGATCACTGGAATCATTTTGTTTCTCCAAAATTTCGATAGCGTTTGTTTGGGCTATACGTCGGTAGTTGTCTGTCGTTTCGGGTGTTTCTTATTGGGTGTGTCACACAACCTGTGGGAGCCAGCAAGCCGGCTCCCACAGATGAAATGCGTTACTGGGTCGACGTAGGGCGCTTGACCCACACGGGCGACAGGTTGCTGCCGTTGCCGGTGACGTACAGCACCGCTGCCTCACCGCGCTCGAGGGCGACCGGCTTCAGGTCGCTGACTTTCTTGTCGCCGTCGAACAGCGCGAAGCTGACCTTGACCGGGTTGATTTCACGCTCGCCGGTGCCCTTGGCCTTGACCGAATCCACCACGGAGGTCTTGCCGTCTGCGGTTTTCAGGGTCAGCGCCTTGTCGCTCAGGTTCTGCACGCGCACCAGCGACTTCTGCTTGTTCTTGAACGGCGGCTCTTCCACCAGTTGTGGTGCGCCCGAGGTGTTGTTGACGATGGTGTAGTAGTGGTCGCTCGCCAGCTTCACCGGCAGGGTGTTGCTGCCGATCTTGGCGCTGTAGTCGCCTTGCGGCATGAAGCTGAAATCGCTGCTGGCCAGCGGGCCGATTTCGTTGAGGCTGGTGTTGCCGACGCTGGCGCTGATTTCGGCGTTGCTGGCGTTGTAGACACGCACGAAGGTCGAGCCCTTCGGTGCGGTCGGGCCGTACAGGGCGGCGTCGCCACCGGCGAAGGCCGAGAGAGAGACAAAGCTCAGGCTTGCGGCCAATACGCAGGTTTTCAGCAGGCCGGATTTGGTCGAACGGGTAGGCATGTGAGTGGTGGTCTGCATAGTCATGTGAGGAGTCCTCTCAGTTTTGCGCCCGGCTGGGCGATTCGTTGTTGGCGTTCTGCGCCAGATTTTGTTGTGGGTCGCGGGCCTTCTTGAGTTCGGCGATCCACTGCGGATCGAACTCGGTCAGGTCGTTGTGTGCAGGCAGGTAGCGCTCCGGGAATTCCCAGATCAGCACCTGCGGCGGGTTGCTCTTGAAGGCGTCGGTCTGCAGGTACTTGAGCATCGGCAGGATCGGGCCATGGCCGTCTTCGGCGTAATTCACGACGTCGCTGTGCAAGGCTTGCTTCAGGGCACCTGCGAAGTTCCAGTTGGGGTTGGCGCTGTAGCTGGTGCCCACCAGGCCGACCGCCACCGAGTTGTCGGCGAACAGTGCGTCGCCGCCTTCACCTTCGGTTTGGGCCGGATTGGTGCTGCGCTGTTGCAGATCATCCGGCTTGGGCAGCAGGTTGCTGAACAGCGGGTCCAGCGGCAGGAAGTTGGTCAGGTCACCCTTGTACGGCGCGGTCGACTTGGCTTCGGTGACGAAGTTTTGCGGATCGCCACTGAGCGGGGTCTCTTTCGAGATCGCTTCGCCCAGTTGCTGCGCGACCACCTCGGCGCCCATGGGCGTCCAGTGGGTGTCGGTGCGAAGGAAGACCTGGCCCTTGTCCTTGGCGTTTTGCAGAGGCGCCAGCAGGTCAGGGGCGAAGATGCCGGCCTGGCTCACTTGCGCGTGGAACTGCTGGTACAGGTCAGTGTGCAGCGCTGTGGGTTTGGTGTCGCCGATGTGCTCGGGGTACAGACGGGTCTTGGCCGGAACGATGGCCAGCACCAGTTGCGTGCCCTGTTTCTTCAGGGTGTCGCGCACGCCTTCGATGATGGCCAGGTTGTCGGCTTCGTTTTGCTCGCCGTTGACCACCGCGTCGAATTCCTCGTCGGTGTACAGCCACTGGTCCTTGCCCAGAATCACGCCCGGACGGCCTTCGTTGAACACCTTGTAGTCCAGCGCAGCCCAGAGATTGGTGCCCAGACGCTTGATCGGGAACTGGTCGTCGTAGTGAGTTTCCACCGCTTTGGTCCAGTGACCGTTGAGCACGGTGGTTTCCTTGGACGTCGAGAAGCCGATGAAGCTGCGCAGCGACCACAGGCCCAGCGCCAGCAGGATGGCGAGGAACAGGAAGATGTAGATGAAACGCAATGAGCGGGTCATGTCAGGCGCCTCAGAACTGGAAGTACAGGAACGGCGAGAAGCTGGCCGCCGAGAGTTTGAGAATCGAGGCGATGAACATCAGCAGGATCAGGGCGCGCATGGCATAGCGTGACCAGTCGACGGTCCAGTAGGCAGGCTGAACCTGCGCCTCGGTGCCGACGATGTAACCCGGTTGATGGATGCTGCCCGGTTTGTCGCCCGGTACGGCTTTGATCAGGCCTGGCTGCGCGGTGGCAGGGCCGTCGGCTTGAACGTTGGTTTCGGTTCTGGGCTTCTCGGGTGCACGGTTGCGGTAGAAGTCGCGCAGACCGAAGAACGCCAGCGTGATGTACGCCACGATCAGGGTTGCCACTTGCAGGCCGGTGAGGCTGGCGCGATTGAGGTCCGAGAGCTGCCAGTCGCTGAAGCTGAACATCGCACCGTACATGCGAGCGGCAACGTGCAGGTTTTCTGCACGGAAGATCACCCAGCCCATCACCACCAACAGGAAGGTGAAGGCCCAGCGCACGACGTTGAAGGTTTTCGGCGCGGTGTTGATGCCCAGTGCTTTCTCAATGGCCAGCCACACACCATGCCACGCACCCCAGACGATGTAGGTGATGTTGGCGCCGTGCCACAGGCCGCCCAGCAGCATTGTCAGGAACAGGTTGCGGTAGGTTGCGACCTTGCCGCCACGGTTGCCGCCCAGGGTGATGTAGAGGTAATCACGCAGCCAGGTCGACAGGCTGATGTGCCAGCGGCGCCAGAACTCGGTGATCGACTGGCTGATGTAAGGCTGTTTGAAGTTTTCCATGAAGCGGAAACCCATCATCAAGCCCAGGCCGATGGCCATGTCGCTGTAACCGGAGAAGTCGAAATACAGCTGCGCCGTATAGGCCAGTGCGCCTAGCCACGCATCGCCCGTGGTCGGGTTTTGCAGGGCGAAGCAGTGGTCGGCGACCACGGCCAGAGTATCAGCGATGAAGACCTTCTTGATGAAGCCCTGCATGAACCGGGTACAGCCTTCGGAGAACTTGTCCAGCGTGTGGGTGCGGTTGTTGAACTGGTCCACCAGGTCACGGAAACGCAGCACAGGACCGGCGATCAGGTGCGGGAAGATCGCCACGAACGCTGCGAAGTCGATCAGGTTGCGCGTGGCCGGGGTGTCGCCACGGTAGACGTCGATGATGTAGCTGATGGACTCGAAGATGTAGAACGAGATGCCGATCGGCAACAGCACGTGGGTCAGGATGAACGGCTCAAGACCGAACGAGGTCATGATCGCGTTGAGGCTGTCCACGCCGAAGTTGGCGTACTTGAAGTAGCCGAGGATGCACAGGTCTACCGCGACGCCCAACAGCAGCCAGCGCTGCGCCGGTTTGGTCTTGACCCCGGCCGCGCCAACGCGCAGGCCGATCCAGTAGTTCCACAGCGTCACGGCTGCGAACAGGGCCAGGAAGTCCACACGCCACCAGGCGTAGAACACGTAACTGGCAACCAGCAGCAGCAGGTTGCGGTAGCGGTTTCCGCTCACGTAGTACAAGCCGAGAAACACCGGCAAGAACAGGAACAGGAACACGTTGGATGAGAAAACCATCCTTATCTCTCCGTTAGTCCAGCACCAAGGGCCACAGCCCCCCCAAACCCCCCATGGAAATGGAGGGGTGAAACATGAATCTCACTGCCAACGCCGAACTCTGTGGGAGCCGATTTGCTGGCGAATGCGGTTATCCAGCTACAGAGACGTCTCTGATCCACCGCTTTGGCCAGCAAGCCGGCTCCCACAGAAGGCATCACCAGACAGGACAGTGGTGTCGTGTCTGTGAATGCCGTCGTGGTTAAGAACCGCCTTTCTCACCCTTCTCATGGCTTGGGTCGTAGGTCCGGGTCATGTCCCCGCCCAGGCGGAAGTTCTTGAACGGTTGCATCTTGTGCTTGCGTTCGAGCACATCCGGGCTGCAGTCGTAGAGCGAGCAGTAGGGTTCCAGCCAAGCGAATTTCATGTCGGTTTTCAGATCCGTCATGTCTTGCTGCTGGCCGTCGCGCGCCTGGAATTCGCTACCGGAGTTCTGCACGCCCGCAAGCACTCGATCACCCAGACGCTTCAGTGCGCCGTTGTTTTCCTGACGCAAATCGACACCATTGGCCTGGGCGAAACTGGCGATCATTGCCAGCGGCGGCAGGGCGTAGTTGTGGTACGCCAGCGCGCGCTGTTTGCGCTTGAGTTCGTTAGGCAAGAAGCCCTGCGGATCGACCTGATTGGCCGCTACCTTGAACTCCTTTACCGACCAGTCGAACAGGTCACGTCGGTTGGTCGCCACGGCGGTGGACATCACCGACCAGGCCGCCCAGTACGAGTGGTTGTTGGTCTTGTCCAACGGCAGGTTGTTCCAGTCGCTGACCACCTGATCGGCCAGCTTGCTGAACCAGGCTTCGATCACTTGCGCATCCTGCTGACGGGTGGCCAGCGGGTGCGATTCGGAGAACTTCAGGCGCAGGTAGGACGACGACATGCTGCCCAGCGCCCATTTGCGCATCGACTTGCCGGTATGGTTGAAGTCTTTTGATTCCAGCGCGTCGGCCTTGGCCCACGTCGTGAGCATGCCCAGTGCGCAATCGAGCTGTTCAGGACGACCATCACGCATGTACTGCATCACTACCTTGGCGGTATTGCGCTCCATGGTGGTGATGTCCTTGGTCGTATCGCGGAATGCCTTGTCGGATTCTGCGTTGAACGTCGAACGGGATTTGTCAGAGCCTTCGTACTTGCTGCGGAACTGCAGCGCGCCGGTGTAAGGCTGTGGCGTGGCATCACAGGTGAACTTGTTGTCACCGGTCTTGAATTTCTCCACGCTCTCGTAATAACCCTGCGGCGGCACCAGGCTTGATGCGGCGCTGACGCTGGTGGCGAATGCGGTCGCAGACACCATGGCCAGCGACAGAAGGGTAGGGAGCATCAGTTTTGGCGTGTGCATAAGAGCCTCATAACCCGGCTTGCGCGGTTTGATGCGCGACATTCGGGAACACGTTGCGTTTGCATACTTTCGCTTCGACTTCCTGCGGCGGGGTCCCGGCTTCGGGACCCTGAATTTCCAGCGCGAGCAGTTGCAGGTCTGCCCAGTCGCCGTCGTTGCGCAGTTCGAAGGAGAAGCGCCCGTCGGTTTCAGATGTTTCAGGTTTCTCGATCTTCAGGTCTTCGTGGCGGCCGTTCATGTACCAGAGGCGCGCCTGAAGGGTTTTCACCGAGGTGTCGGCGAACTTGATGTCGATCTGATTACTGCCGTTGCGCACGTCCTTGATGCCGTTTTTGCCGTTGACCAACAGTTCGTTGATGCCAGGTTTCAGTGAGGTTTTGGTACTCATCAGCGCCGGTTTTGCTTCGCAGCCGTTATCCAGCAACGACATCATCTGGCGGTAGATGGTCTCCTGGTCCAGGCGATACAGCGGCGAGAATTCCCAGATGAGAATCTTCGGCGGATGCTTCTGGAAGTCGTCGCTGCCCAGGTACTGGAGCATCGATCCTTCAAGGCCGCCGCCGGGAAAGGCGACGTTCAGCACGTCAGCACCGATGTATTCCTGTAGAAAGCCGGCGAAGTTGTAGTTCTTGCCGCTGTGGCTGGTACCGACCAGGGTGATTTCCGGGTTGCCGGAGTCACCGAACAGGTCGCCGTCGGCCGCTTCGCCCTTGGGTTCCGTCTCGAACTGATCCATGTACTGGATGGCGTAGCTGGTGCCACACAACTGACCGGCCATGTTGTGCAGAGTGCCCTTCTTGCCCATGCGGCCTGACAGATGGGTCTCGAATTCACGTTTGGGAATGTCCGCGAAGGCCGGCATTTTCTTCACCGACTCCGCAACGATTTTCGCCGTGCGCTGAGCACCGTAGGGCGTCCAGTGCTGGTCCCCACGGAAATAGAAATCATGAGCCTGTTGCTCGTTGGTCAGCGGCGACAGGTCTGGCACGGTGTAGCCCATTTTCGCGAAACGACCGAGCATGGCCTGGTAGTTGCGCAGGGCCGTGTTGTAGTCGAACTTGTCGCGGTCCGCCGGGAACAACTTGTTGCGGTCCACCAGACCACGGGTCGGCTGATAGACGATGACCAGTTCGACGCCCTTGCTCTTGAAGGCATCGTGCAGTTGCTGCATGCGACGGTAGCCCTCGGGCGTAGTGTCGAACTCGGTACGCAGGTCTTCGCGAGTCCGGAACAGCCAATCACCCTGAGCCTGCACCAGTGTGGTGAAGTTCTGTTGGTAGCGCGTGACGTAGTTCTTCGCGTCATGGGCTTCCGGGCACAGGCTGCAGCAAGGTTCTGCGGTGAAGCTCGGCGCTGCGGCGTCGGCGGCAGATGCCGTGTTGCTGGCCGCGAACAGAGCGGCGGCGAGTCCCGAGAGGGTCAGCAATTTGATCAAGTGTGCGTGCATGAATTTGGCTTCCTCAGTCCCGGAGTTGTTTCTGGCTTTCGACCGGGTCGATCAACACGGCTTTTTGTTGACGCACCAGCAGATCGAGGATTTCGTCCTGACGATCACCGAGCACGCCGTTGAAGCTGATTCCGCTGCTCTTGGTCGGCGCGAGCATCGACACCTTGTAGAGCTCGACGCTGAGCGGCGAATCGATGGACAGCGGGCCTGAGCCGTTGGAGGTCAGTTCGCCACCGACCATGATCAGCGACACCTCGGCGTCGAACGGGTCGAGCTTGATGTCGCGGTCGGTGTCAGTCAGATCCTTGATGTGGCCGTACACGCCCATCAGACCGTTGCCGATGGCCAGGTTCTCGTACAGCTTGATGTTGGTGCTGTTGCGAACGCGGATGCCGTGGCGTTTGTTGGCGAATACCCGGTTGCCCCACAGCAGGTTGTCGGCGCTCTCGTACAGCGTGATGCCGTCGGTGTGGTTGCGGTAGATCTGGTTGTAGGCCACCAGGTTGTTCACGCTGTTACGGTCCAGCACGATGCCGGACAGGTGGTTTTCGTAGCTCTTGTTGTTGATGATGAAGCTGTCGTTCACCTCACGGGAAATGATGATCCCGTGCTTCTTCTTGGTCCCGTACACGGTGTTCTCGGCAATGATCAGGCCGTGGGAACGGTCATGCGGGTCGATGCCGTAGATGATGTTGTCGCGGTAGGTGTTGCCCTTGACCACGAAGTCCCGGGTCTCATAGCAGTAGTAGCCGTACCACATGTCCGAGAACTCGGAATTGACGATCCAGCCGGTCGGGTCCGGGCGGTTCATCTGTGCCTTCATGTTCGGCGTGTACTGGGAAATACTGATGCCGTACGACTTGCTGTTGTTGTAACCCAGGCTCGCGACCTTGGTGTTGTACATGTAGGTCTGGGTGCCGCCCCAAGACAGCAGGAACGGGCGGAATTCCTTCGGCGCCTTGAATGTCGACGGGCCGTTGGCTTTCTCGCTCCAGCCGGTCAGCTTGGTGTCCTGCACGAACAACTGGTTGTCGTTGATCAGAAAAGCACCGGCTTCCTGCGACAGGCGCAACTCGGTGGTTTTCTTGTCGACTTCGAAGATGCCTTTCTGCCCGACCACAATCGGCAGGCGCGCCAGAAACACACCTGGCGAGGTTTCGCTCAGGTACTGCTTGGGCACTTTCTTCGCCAGGTCCTGCAGGTTCATGTAGCCGTCGTCAACGAAGATCGCCTGCGGGATACCGTGTTGACGGGCCACCCATTCGGCCATCTTGTTGTCGCCACCGATGAATTCCTTCAGCGAGTCTTCCTGCATCATGCGGCGGATCGATACCTTGGCGACCTTGCTGCGCACGATCTTCTTCTGCATCGCCTGCTGGGTGTAGCCCGACAGGTCTGGCAGTTTCGGTTTGTCCATCAACAGCGGCTCAACCGGCGGGCTGGTGATGGTGTAGGTCTTGGCCTCATGCAAGTCCTTGACCGTGCCGGTGTCGGCGGATGTCTGCGCAGCGGCAGGCGTTGCTTTGGTGACCGGTGTGGTGTTGGCCATCGCCGACGTTCCGGACAGCAGCAGGACGCCACCGAGCACCGCATTCCTCAGCGCGGCACTGTCCAACAGGGCGTGGGGCCAGGCCCGGTGGCGCAAACTCAAACTCATCGTTTGGCTGTTCATGTCATTGCACTCCTATCGCGGCTTGCATCAGAAGCGCCAGATGACGTCGACGATGGCGCGGTGCATGTAGTTGTCCACACCGCTGCCATACGCATCCCCGGGCTTGAACACGCCCGCACGCAGACGAATCAAAGCCGACGGCTCGTCAAAGGACGGACTGACCGACGCGGGCAACAGGCCTTGCTTGAAATACTTGGTGACGACCAGGTCCATCTCCTGACCCAGATCCTTGTTGCCGTCTTCCAGCGGCAGCGACGTGAAGGTCGAAACGCCATCGGCGTCGACGCTTTCGCTGGCCGGGTTGATGCCCGCGCCGCCGATGCCCGCATGACCGTCCACGCGGCGGAACTTGTGGTAGATCAGCGAGGCGTCGTACTCGTCCTGCAACTGCCAGGAGGCGAACAGCGAGCCGGACTCCACGTTGGCCATTTCGCCCTGGAAGGCTTCACCGAAGCGATGCACGCGCGAGCGGGTGCCGGTCCAGTTCGAGCGGTTGCTCTCAAGGCCGTTCTGCTCGTAGTTCTTGCTGGCGCGGGAATAAGCGCCGCCCACTTGCCATTGCGGATCGAGACGGAAGCGCAGGCCCAGATCAGTTGCCCAGCCGTTGACGTGACTGCTGTCTTTCTGGCCGGCCAGGTACTGGTCGGTGGTGGCATCGTAGGTGCTGCCGATCTGATCGCGGTTACCCGTCAGCCAGGTCACGCTGCCCCAGTAGTTGATGTTGTTCAGGTTGCGGTAGTTGTACGCATCACTGTTGGCCTGAAGGCCGAGCCAGGTCAGGTCGCCGCGGCTGGTTTTGTCCAGATCGTCGATGGACTCGCCTTCGTGTTTCAGGCTGCCGCCGTCGTGGCTGTGGTGAGCGCGGATGCCAGCCCACTGGCCCGGTGTCCACTGGTACGCCACGTCACCGAAGACGTGCATGCGGTCCTTGTCCTGGGCCGACAGTTCGGTGAGGTCGGTGCGGTATTCGCTGAAGCGTTGCGCGGCGCCGACTTCGGCTTTGAGCAGCGTGGTGTCGAAGGTCCAGTTGAGGGCTTCGATGTTGGTGTCATGCCACTGGCCGTCGTCGTTGCGCAGGCGCTGGCGACCGAATTTCAGGATCTCGCCAGGGTAGGGCGTGAAACCGCTGTAGCCGATCCAGAATTCGCGCAGGGCGGCATAGCTGTCGTCCACTTCGCGGCTGCTCGAGGTCTTGCGCGCACGCTGGGCGCTCTGGCCGTTGGCGTCAGTGACTTGCTGATCCAGCGGGTCGGTCTGGATGGTGTCGGTGGCGGTGACCACCTGGCCCATCGCATAACCGCTCCAGTCGCCCCATTGGCCATAGGCCCATGGGCGCAGATCCAGACCGATACCGTTGACGTCGCCACCACCACGGGTGCCCAGGTCACGGTCGTCTTCCATCTGGCCGGTGACCTTCACTTCGATACCGAAATTGTTCGGGGTGTCGGTCAAGGCAGCCAGGGTCGGCGTGGCCCACATCAAGGTGAAGCCCAGGCCCAGCCCGGCTGCCACCAAAGGATTCAACGTAAGCTTCATAGAGGTGCGTCCTCGCCGTCTTTTTCTTCTTGCAGGGTTTGCAGGGCCAGCGCGTTTTGCGCAGTGGTGCCCCGAACCTGCTGTTCGCGTTGCAGAAGGCTCTGGGCCTCGGCGCGTTTCTCAGGCGGCAATTGATCGTTGAGTTGTTGCATCAGGTCTGCTGCTTGCGGCGTGCCTTGCGCCTGAGCAAGCGTGCCGAAGACCCAGGCGTTGACCGGATCGGGCTTGATGCCCTTGCCCTGCGAGAACAACTGCGCGAGGGCGAAGTCGGCGCTGTTCTGGCCGCCACGTGCGGAGGTCAGCAGCTCGTTGACCGCGCGTTGCGGGTCGGGATTGCCGAGGTAGCCACGGCGATACAACTGGCCCAGGTAGTAGTGCGCGGAGATCTGCGTCGGCGCAGCTTTGCTCAGGTGCTCTTCGGCTTTCTTGGCGTCAGGCAGTACCAGCTTGCCTTCGTAATACAGCTTGCCCAGCAGCAGTTCGGCGCGGGGTTGGTCCGCGGCACGGCCGTTGTCCAGGTACTCCATCATCTTGTTGACGTCGCCCAGTTCGGGGTAGTCGTAGAGCAGTTGCGCGAGGCTCACCCAGGACGCTGGGTAACCGGGAGCCACCTTTTCCAGCAGTTGCTGCGCGGTTTTTTCATCCGGCTTGCCAAGGGTCGAATCGGCCAGCACACGGGCAACGGTGTCGACGCGCATGGCCGGAACGCTACCACTGGCGTAGCCGCTTTCCATCTGCTTCAACAGCGCCGCCTGTTTGTCGGCCTCACCACGTTTTTGATAGACCGTCGCCAGTTCCATGTAGCAAACGTCATTGGCGCGCAGCGCCTGTTTGCAGATGCTTTCGACTTCGCCCAAATGCTGGTCGTAGGTGCCTTGGGTGCGATACAGCACCACCTGGGCGAGACCGGCTTCGGGGTAACCCTGAGCGCGCCACTCGTTGATCTTCTGCTGTGCATTCACGTTGGGGAACGTGTGCGGATATTGCAGGTAGAGCATGGCCAGCGGGATCAGCGTACCGGCTTCACCATTGGCGAATGCCTTCTTCAACAAACCCTCGGCTTCACGTTGCTCGGCCTCGGTGGAGTTGGGTTTGACCGCCAGCAGTTTGCCCAGACGGGACTGCGCCCGTGGCGATGTTTCGGCGGCGGCGCGGTACGTCGCTTCGGCCTGTTTGATCAACTCGGGGTCGCGAGTGCCAACCTGAATGTCTGCCAGACCCACTTGCGCGTCGGTGTAACCCATGTCCGCCAACTGGCGATAGTTCTGCTCGGCGAGGTTGGTGTCTCCTCGTTGCAGCGCTTCGTTGGCCAGGCGCTGGTCGGGCAGGTTGAGGCCGCAGCCGCTCAGCCCGAGGGCGATGCCAACGGCGATGGCCAGGTTCAACACTGCCGGGGCAGAGACGTTTCGTAGAGGGCCCGTCATGATCAGAGACCTGCTGCAGTGGCTTTGTCGATGAACCAGTTCAGCGAAGGGCCACGATCGCTGACCACTTCCACCGGCAGGCCTGCGAGGTTGCTGCTCAAGGATTCGTCAGGCTTGATTTGCACGCGAATGTCGGAAGAGAGGTCGGCCGGGCTCAAGGCCGTGGCGCTGACGATTTTGCCGGTATGAGTGGTGTCATCACCGGCCACTGTGAAGTTCACGCGGGCGCCCGGTTGAACGTCGTTGAACTGACGATAGGTGAAGCGGGCATCGACATTGGCGGCGGTGTTACGCGGCACCATCTGAAAAATGACCTGACCTTTGCTGGCATATTGACCGTCGGCGACCAATTGCTTGCTGACGATGCAGTCACACGGACTGGTCATGGTTCCGGCCAACTGGCGACCGAACAGTTCTTCGATCTTCGCCGGTTGCATTTCGTCCGGGTCCAGGTTGCCTTTGAGCATGTCCAGCATGCTGGTGTTGAAGGTGGCCAGTGGCGCACCCTTGGCGACTTCACCGTTTGGCGCGACAAGGCTGGTCATGGTGCCTTCGCGCGGCATGGTCACGTCCATGGTCGGCACGCTCACCAGACCCGAGGTGGAGTGGCTGACGAAGTACATGCTGTAGACCGATTTGGCGACGAAACCGAATGCGGCCAGACCCACGACGAAAATGCCGGCGCTGAACGTCACCGCACGCAGGCGGCCGAACGCGCTCAGACCGCTGCCGCTGTCCTTGACCTTGCGCGCCTTGGTGAAGTTGTCGCGCTGCAAGGTGGCGAGCACTTCGCCCATGCTGACGATCTCGCCGGACAGGTGAGACGTGATCAGGTGGCGCAAGGTCGCGATGTCCTGGGCTTCCAGGTGCTGGAACTGGCAACCCACGCGGCCAGTGGACGGATCGATGGCGCGGACCAGCAAGTCGACGTCCATGGCAAGGCCCAGGTTGTCGATCAGGAACTGCATGCGGCCTTTGATCACGTCACCCACGGCGGGCTTCTGGCTGGCAGGGGCGATGTAGCTCAGGCCACCGGCTGACAGGTCTTCGATGCGCACCAGTGGGGCGTTGGGCTGGCCATTGAGCAGGCGCAGTTTTGCCGGGATCTTGATCCGGGCGTGCTGGCGCTGGGCTTCGGATTCATGGACGACGTTTGCATTCACGGCTGTGTTCATGGTGTGTAGTTTCCTGATTAATCGATTTGATCCATACCTGCTGTCAGAGCGCAGCTCATCAGCCTTTTCATACCAACGTCAGCAGCACGGCAACGAAGATGCTGCCCGCCGAGAAAGTCATGGTTCGCGAGGACCAGGTGTTGAACCATTGTTGAAAACTGGCCAGGTCGCGCTTCAGGGCGGTGGGCTGGCGGGTCCAGGACTGCTTGTCGAGGCGGAAGAACACGTAGATCTTCATGAGCGCGCCGACGATCTGGTTGTAATAGAGAATGATCGGGTAGGCCGGGCCGATACGGTGCCCCGAGCACGACAGCAGCAGCGTAAGGATCAGACGGGTGATACCGATCCACAGCAGGTAAGCGAGCAGGAACTGGATGCCGTACTTGAAGCTGGCCAGCAGTGCGACGGTCAGGCCCAGGATCGAGGTCCACATCGACACGCGCTGGTCGAACAGCACGATGCTGGTGAACACGCCGAGGCGGCGAATGCCCAGTCCCAGTGCGCGAGAGTTCTGGCGCAGGTTGTTGCCGTACCAGCGATACATCAGTTTGCGGCTGGCCTTGAGGAAGCTCTTCTCGGGCGGGTGCTCGACGGTATTGATTGCGGCATCCGGCACGTAGAAGGTGTCGTAACCCAGACGCATCAGACTGAACCAGCTGGACTTGTCATCGCCGGTCAGGAACTTGAAGCGGCCCAGACGCCAGTGGTGCAGCGAATCGCTTTCCACATCGGCAATGAAATCCGGGTCGGTGACCACGGTGGCACGAAATACCGACATGCGGCCGGTCATGGTCAACACGCGCTTGGAAAGGGCCATCGAACACATGTTGATGTGGCGCTGGGCGAAGCGCAGCTTGTGCCACTCACTCATGATGTAGCCGCCGCGCACTTCGCAGAATTCGTTGGTGGTCAGACCGCCGACGTTCTCGAAGAGCTGAAACCACGGCACGGTTTTCTTCACCACACCTTCAGCCAGAACGGTGTCACCGTCGATCACGGCCACCACGGCACGGTCATCAGGCATGTGGCGGGAGATGGCACGGAAACCGTAAGCCAAGCCGTCGCGCTTGCCGGTACCGGCGATGCGCACGAAGTCCAGGGTCACGTGCTCAGGAGGGTTGTATTTGGCCCAGAGCGCCTTGACCAGCAACTCGTCGGACCTTTCCACCAGCGAACAGACAACGGTGGTCGGGTAGCCACAGGCGATGGCTTCTTCGATCACCGAGCTGTACACCTGAGCGGTGGTCAGTGCGTCGATACGGAAGCTGGTGACCATCAGGAACACGTGGGACGGGTCCGCGGCCTTGCCCAGCTTGCGCACCTTGCGACGCAGGTACGGGTAAACGAAGTAGAGAAAGATCATGCCGCGCACAAAGTGCGTAGCGCCCATCGAGTAACGCCAGATACCGACGAGACCGACGAGGAAAATAAAGTCTTTCGACTGCGAGTCGAACAGCGACGCAGGCAAGGCCATGGCGATGGCCGCCAGCAAACATAAATAAAACAGCCAACCGGCGGCTTGTAGAAAGCCGTGTTTCAGCCTGTCCATAATTCGCACCTCTAGATCAGTTGCAAGCGGCAAGCTTCAAGCCGCAAGTCCAGGCAGAACGCGTTGGACTTGGGGCTTGGAGCAGGCTCTTACGTGTCGCTTAAAACGTGCAGCTTGCAGCTGCTGTCATCCGCTGCTGTTACCAGCAGATGCCTTCGGTCTGGCCGTCTTCGGTCGTGGTGCCTTTCATGAAGCCCACCAGATCGATGACCTTTTTGCCGGCTGGCGCGTTGTTGGCCAAGGTGCGGAAGCGCTCGTCACGGTTGCCCAGGATGATCACGTCGGAGTTGTCGACAACCGCGTCGAAATCCGAGTTGAGCAGGGAGGAAACGTGCGGGATCTTCGACTCGATGTAGTCTTTGTTCGCACCGTGAACGCGGGCGTATTCGACGTTGGCGTCGTAGATGCTCAGGTCGAAACCTTTGCCGATCAGCATCTCGGCCAGTTCCACCAGCGGGCTTTCACGCAGGTCATCGGTACCCGCCTTGAAGCTCAGGCCCAGCAGCGCGACCTTGCGGGTGTCGGCGGCGGCGACGATGTCGAATGCGTTCTGCACTTGGGACACGTTGCTGCGCATAAGCGAGTTGAGCAGCGGCGCTTCGACATCCAGGGAGCTTGCGCGGTAGGTGAGGGCGCGAACGTCTTTCGGCAGGCAGGAACCGCCAAACGCGAAGCCTGGGCGCATGTAGTACTGGGACAGGTTCAGGGCCTTGTCCTGGCAGACCACTTCCATCACTTCGCGGCCATCGACGCCGACCGCCTTGGCGATGTTGCCGATTTCGTTGGCGAAGGTGACCTTGGTCGCGTGCCAGACGTTGCAGGTGTACTTGATCATCTCGGCGACGGCGATGTCCTTGCGGATGATCGGTGCATCGAGTTCTTCGTACAGCGATTGCAGAACGTCACCGGAGGTTTTGTCGAACTCCCCGATGACGGTCATCGGCGGATGGTCGTAGTCCTTGATCGCGGTACTCTCGCGCAGGAACTCAGGGTTCACCGCGACGCCGAAATCAACACCGGCCTTCTTGCCCGAGCAATCTTCCAGAATCGGGATAACGACGTTGGCGACGGTGCCTGGCAGTACGGTGCTGCGCACGACGATGGTGTGGCGCGAGGTCTTCTCTCGCAGCACGAAGCCGATTTCGCGGCAGACGGATTCGATGAAATCCAGTTCCAGGTCGCCGTTTTTCTTGCTTGGCGTGCCCACGCAGATCATCGACAGATCAGTGGCGCGAATCGCTTCGGAAAAGTCGGTGGTACCGCGCAGCTTGCCGGTCTTGATACCGTTTTCCAGAAGTTCCCCCAGACCTGGCTCCACGATGGGAGACTTGCCCTGATTGATCAGATCGATCTTGGCGCTGGAGATATCCACACCGACCACGTCATGACCACGCGCCGAGAGGCAACCAGCACATACTGCACCGACATAGCCCAAACCAAAGATGCTGATATGCATCGTAATCTCCTCGATTTTTACGCCATTTAGTTGGCTGGATATAAGAACTTTCTTACATGTTTCGCGCACTCGTCCGCACGGCAATTAATGTCGTGACACAAGCACAGGCAGAATTTAAAAGTGAGCGGCCTGATTCCGTAGGCGGGCTCTAATATTTATTAACGGTTACACGCGTCGGGTAACCCATACATATTTGTATACGTTCCCGATCTGGGATATGGCATAACACTCCCGCGGGTGGTTGCGAGTCGCTGCCGCGCCTCTGGCTCAAGGCTTGTGGCCATGATTCAGTGCTGTCCTGCTCGTCAGTGGCTGTAGGCACCCGTTTGGTGCTTGCTCATTCAACTCAACTAGTTTGGTGCGTTCTCTCCTTGCACGTACCACTCAGACCGAGGGGCCTAACTACGTTGAAGCGTAACTTCCAGATCTATCGTTATTCCTTGTAAGAGATGTCTCACAAGGTGGACGAGAATTGTTACGGGATGTAGGAGCGTGAGGTTTCCCCAGAAGTTCCTGGCCGCCTGTCCTCTTTTTGAGATTTTTTGAAATATTCTTCATCTTCGTAGTGGTTGCACTATGATGGCACTTTTCGTTTTGCCCTTTGTATTAAGGGGTTTGGCGCTAGTTCATGTAACTGTGCCACTAGTGAAAAAAGGTGAAGTGCCACCACTCAAAAATCTTGTTAATTTTTTGAGAAAAAAGCGCGGAACTTTTTGGTCGACTAATTATTGGCGTCATTCATTTGTCAGTTGCGCCGTTCGTCTGCCGAAATCGCCGAAACGGAACTTCAGTGCGGAGTGATTCTGATGAGTGAAGGGGGGATTTTTGAGGGCGAGTAGGTCCGCTCGGTAGCGTCGACCGGGTGACATTAGAAAGAAAAAAAGAGAGCAAGAGGTGCGTTCAGTGGGCTTGAATGCACCTCTCGGGGGCGATCACGCGTCGACTTCATCCCGCAAAAACACCAGCTTGTCGGCCTTCGACAGCTCTTTGGCGAACCGATAACCCTGCACAGCGAACTGCTTGAGGTGCTCCGGGTTGTCGATGCGCTCGGAAATCACGAACCGGCTCATCATGCCCCGCGCCTTTTTGGCGTAGAAGCTGATGATTTTGTACTGGCCGTGCTTCTGGTCGCGGAATTCGGTGTCGATGACACGGGCCTTGAGGGCTGGGCGTTTGACAGCCGAGAAGTATTCATTTGATGCCAGGTTCAGCAGTACGTCGTCGCCTTGCTCGGCCAGGGCTTCGTTCAACCATTCACTGATACGGTTGCCCCAAAACGCGTAGAGGTCTTTGCCGCGGGCGTTGGCCAGTTTGGTGCCCATTTCCAGACGATAAGGCTGCATCAGGTCGAGCGGGCGCAACAGGCCATAAAGACCAGACAGCATGCGCAGGTGCTGCTGCGCGTAGTCCAGGTCGTTTTCGCTGAGGGTTTCAGCGTTCAGGCCGGTGTACACGTCGCCCTTGAAGGCCAGCAGCGCCTGTTTGGCGTTTTCCGGGGTGAACGCGGGCGTCCAACTGCCGAAGCGCGCAGCATTGAGGCCGGAAAGTTTGTCGGACAGGTGCATCAGTTCGCCGATCTGCGCCGGGCTCAGTTCGCGCAATTGGGTGATCAGCTCTTGAGAGTGATCCAAGTATTGCGGCTGGGTAAAACGTTCGGTGGTCGGCGGTGTGTCGAAATCGAGGGTTTTGGCTGGGGAAATCACCATCAGCATGCGGTCGTCTCCTTTAATCGTGGGGGCGATTCTAGGGGTTGTGGGTGGCTGACTCCAGCTATGGTGGTGATAGAACGACGGCTGCGTGATGTTTTGGTACATACCAGATCCTGTGGGAGTGAGCTTGCTCACGATGGCGTTGTCTCAGTCACCGTTGTTGTGACGGTTGCTCTGCATTCGTGAGCAAGCTCACTCCCACAGTGGGGCCTGCCGCTGGGCATGCGTAAATCCGCTATAGTGCCTCGCCGGTCTTTTTCGGCCTCTTCATTCAAGGATTGGGAGCACGTCGTTTGCGCAAGCTGTCATTGATCGGTGCCTGTCTGCTGGGCTTCAACGCTCACGCCGCGACCGGCGATATCGCGACCATTGATCGCGGTGTCTGGCCGGAGGTGCTGGAAACCCCGCAACTGTTCGACGTGGCCTCTCGCGCCGAAATCATGAGCTTTGCCCATCAACTGCTGGAAAGCGAAGGACTGAGTGATGTCCAGCTCGCTGATCGGCTGGGACTGCGACAAATCAATATCCAGACCATCAACCTGATCCGCACCCGGCTGTGGACCCGTCTGTTTGAAAACTGGAAGGCCGCCGAGCGCTCCTGCGAAGCGGATGCGTCATTTTGCGTGCTGGTGGATGACGTGCCGATGCTGCGTCAGCGGGCGAGCGAATACAAAATCGCAGACGACTCCTTTTATGCGCGCTGGGCGGCACCTGCCGATGCCTTCAACCAGCGTTATCTGAATGAGTTGCTGCGCATGGCGGCCCTGTTTCCGCAAACCAGCAGTGAAATCGAGCGCTACAACTCGGATGAATTGAGCGGCGAAGAGATGCCGGATCGCACCTTCCTGCTCAATTTCGAGAGCGGTCCTACCGTCGCTGATGGTGCAACGGATTGGCTGGCCGACTTCATGCGCCAGCAGAAGATCAACGCCACGTTTTTCGTGCTTGGCAAGAATCTGCAGAGCCGCGTGGAAGGCAGCACGCCAGAAGCGCTGAAAACGCTGTATCGCCAACAATGCGTGGGTTTGCAGGGCTGGGAATACCGCTCTCATGCTTACTGGAATGACTGGCAGGACTCCATCGAGCGCAGCGCCGCGCTGGTGCAACAGATGCTGCCGGACAACTTCGTGCCGTTGTTTCGCCCCCCTTATGGCCATCGTCGGGCCGACAGTGCGCCGTTTTTCCGCGAGCAGGAATTGCGCGTGTCACTGTGGAACATCGATTCTCAAGACGCCACCGGGCGCATCACCGCCGAGCAAGCGGCGCATCGCGTGTTGACCCTGATGTTGCTCTGGCGTCGTGGCAACATCGTTTTCCATGACAGCACCGACAAGGCACAGCAGGCCGTGCCGTGGCTGATGGCGAACACTGCCCAAAGCGCAATCCAGTGGGAAGACTGTCATATTTATCCACAGCAGTTGTCGGATGAGGCTGATCAGGATGAGCCAGACGACGAAGATGCGGATGAGCCCGCAGATGAACAGCCGGAGGATGAGGCGCCCGCCGCCGATGACCAGGCTGAAAAGCCCGTAAATAAAGGGGAGTAGGGGGGATTGAGAGAGAAACGGTCGAAATTTTGCGGGTATTTCCTGTCGACCGGACTTCCGACTGTAAACGCGTGGGAGGGATCCGCCAAGGGCTATTCGTCATGCTGTGAAATAAACTTCAAAATCCTCTCAAAACGCTTTTTTATGTCATCGGTTTTGCGGTATTACGACAACAGACCGCCGAACCCTGCAACACAGGTGGCGTCACCCAGACCCCACTTTGCGCATTTCTCACCTGTCTTAAGGTGAGAGCCTCGGCGGCCTTCAGGCGCAGCAGCACATCGTGTACTGCGTTATCTGGCGACTACAAAGGTGAGCGAGTATGGATGACCACGGACGCACCCCTTCCTCTAACCAGCCGATCCTCTATGTGCTCGATACCAATGTATTGATTCACGATCCAAACGCACTGCTGAACTTCGAAGAACACCACGTTGCACTCCCGATGACTGTCCTCGAAGAACTGGACAAGCTCAAGGCGGGCAAGCACTCGGTCGCCGCTGAATGCCGTCAGGCGATTCGGTTGATCGACAAGACACTGGGCGAGGCGACCCCGGAGGAGGTCGAACGAGGCGTACCGATCGATCGCGGTACAGGCGTTTTCAAGGGTTACCTGTCCATCCTGATGAGCAAGCGTGAAGAGCCCAACAGCCTTCTGCCTGAACACCTGAACGACAACATCATCATCAACCAGTTGATCGACCTGCATGCGCGCAAAAAGGACATGCGCATCGTTCTGGTTACCAAAGACATCAACATGCGTCTCAAGGCGCGCGCCTGCGGCATTGCGGCGGAGGACTACAGCACCGACCAACTGGTCGACGATGTATCCTTGCTGTCCCGTGGCTACCACACTTTGACCGGCTCCTTTTGGGACCGTGTGAGCAAAGTCGATACCCGTCAGGATCATGGCCGCACCTGGCACAAAGTGCAGATGAACGAGCAGATTCCGGCTGTGCACATCAACGAGTTCATCATCGATGAGCAAGGTTTCGTGGGTTGGGTCAAAGGCGTCAAGGCCGATGAAATCGTGTTGCTGGACATGCACCAGGAGCCGCTGCTGCACCAGGAGGCCTGGGGCCTGAAACCTCGTGACATCTATCAGGGCCTGGCGTTGTTCGCCTTGCTGGACCCGGACATTCACCTGGTCAACCTGTCCGGCGCAGCAGGCTCGGGCAAGACCATTCTGGCGCTGGCCGCTGCCATCGAGCAGACCATGGTCAGCAAGCGTTATCGTCGCATCATCGCGACCCGCAGTGTGCAGGGTCTCGATCAGGAAATCGGCTTCTTGCCAGGCACCGAAGCGGAAAAAATGGAGCCGTGGCTGGGGGCGATCACCGATAACCTGGAAGCGCTGCACATGGATGACGAAAACACCCATGGCAGTGTCGATTACATCCTGAGCAAAGTGCCGTTGCAGTTCAAATCCCTCAACTACATTCGAGGTCGTAGTTTCCAGCAAAGCCTGATTCTGATCGACGAATGCCAGAACCTGACTCCGCACCAGATGAAAACCATCATCACCCGTGCGGGCGCCGGTTCCAAAGTGGTCTGCCTGGGGAACCTGGCGCAGATCGACACCCCCTACCTGTCGGCCACCAGTTCCGGTCTGACCTACCTGACGGAGCGCTTCAAGGATTTCCCTAACGGCGTGCACATCACCCTGCAAGGGGTGCCACGCTCCATTCTGGCTGAGTATGCGGAGAGTCATTTGTAACGCTTGGCCGTCAGAGGCGCCGATCTCTCGGCGCCTCTCGCTTACACCTGTAGCAGTCCGGCTTGTCGACGTCAGCGTCTTTGAAACCGCCACCGCCGGCAAACCGGACTGCTACAGATTATGGTGTCCGCTCACTACTGCATTCATTGTGTACAATTGCCGCTCCTGTCCAGGAGTCATCCCGTGCTTACTCATCTCGATTCACAAGGTCGCGCCAACATGGTCGACGTCACTGAAAAAGCCGTGACATCCCGTGAGGCCGTGGCCGAAGCGCGCGTGCGCATGTTGCCCGAAACCCTGCAAATGATCGTCGATGGCGGCCACCCCAAAGGGGACGTGTTCGCTGTGGCGCGTATCGCGGGTATTCAGGCGGCCAAGAAAACCAGCGACCTGATTCCGTTGTGCCACCCGTTGATGCTCACCAGCGTCAAGGTGGAGCTGAATGCTGAGGGTGCCGACACCGTTCATATCGTCGCCCGCTGCAAGCTGTCCGGCCAGACCGGCGTGGAAATGGAGGCGCTGACCGCTGCCAGTGTTGCGGCATTGACGATCTATGACATGTGCAAGGCGGTGGATCGCGGCATGGTCATCGAGCATGTCCGTTTGTTGGAAAAGCTGGGCGGAAAAAGTGGCCATTTCGTGGCCGATGAAACGGTGGGGGCGTGATGAGTATTCATGTTCAGGTTCAATACTTCGCCCGCTTTCGTGAAACCCTGGGCGTTGAAAGCGAAACCCTGGAAGGTGTTTTTACGACCGTGGACGCAGTGCGTCAGCATTTGCTGCAACGCGGCGGGGTGTGGGAAGTCTTGAGCGAGCAAAGCATCATGTGCGCGCGCAATCAGGAACTGTGCTCGCTGAACGAACCGGTCGAGCAGGGCGATGAGGTGGCGTTCTTTCCGACCGTGACCGGAGGTTGATCATGGCCATTCGTGTACAGGCCACAGCATTCGATCCGGGCGCTGAAGTCAATGCGATGCATGACGCCAATGTTGGCGTCGGTGCAGTGGTCAGCTTTGTCGGTTACGTGCGGGATTTCAACGATGGTCGGGAAGTGGCGGGGATGTTTCTTGAACACTATCCGGGCATGACCGAAAAAGCCCTGGCCAAGATCGCCGATGAGGCTCAGCAGCGCTGGCCGCTGTTGAAAATCGAGGTGTTACATCGCGTGGGCGCGCTTGAGCCGGGAGAGCCGATCGTGTTCGTCGGCGTGGCGAGCGCTCATCGCCAGGCCGCGTTCGAGGCCTGTGATTTCGTGATGGATTACCTGAAAACCCGCGCGCCATTCTGGAAGAAGGAGAACACCTCAGAAGGCCCGCGCTGGGTGGAAGGGCGGGACAGCGATCACCAGGCGGCGCAGCGCTGGAAATAAGCCTGAGCCCATATTGGGGTTGCACCACGCGCCTTGTGGGAGCCGGCTTGCTGGCGAATGCGTCGTTTCAGTCGCAATAATATTGGCTGATATGACGCATTCGCCAGCAAGCCGGCTCCCACAGGTTTAGCCCCGCGCTATTCCGCTTTCGGAGCAGCCTTCTGCTTACGCACCACCGCTCGGAGCAACTCCGTCGGCGGCATTTCGCAGCTGATCTTGCGACCGAGTTTTTCCTCGATGGCGGGCAACTGATACGAGTCGTCTTCACCGGCAAAACTGATCGACACCCCTTCGGCGCCCGCCCGACCGGTTCGGCCAATGCGGTGCACGTAGTCGTCCGGCACTTCCGGCAGGGTGAAGTTGATCACGTGGCTGATGCCGTCAATGTGAATCCCGCGTCCGGCGACGTCGGTGGCCACCAGTACGCGAATCTTGCCTTCGCGGAAGCTTTCCAGGGTCTTGATGCGCTTGTGCTGCGGGACATCGCCTGACAGTTGCGCCGCATTCACGCCATCACGCACCAGCCGTTCTTCGATGCGCCGCACTTCGTCCTTGCGGTTGGCGAAGACCATCACCCGCTCCCAGCCGTTGTCGTTGACCAGGTTGTACAGCAGCTTGTACTTGTCCGCTGCCGCCACGGCATAGACGTGCTGTTCAACGTTATCGCTGGCAACGTTTTCGGCTTCGATTTCGACGATGGCCGGATTCGTGGTCCATTGCTTGGCCAGGTTCATGACATCGTCAGTGAACGTGGCGGAGAACAGCAAGGTCTGGCGTTCGCTTTTCGGTGGGGTCTGGCGAATGATCTGACGCACCTGCGGGATGAAACCCATGTCCAGCATGCGATCGGCTTCGTCCAGTACCATCACTTCGACCATGTCCAGGTGCACTTCACCGCGCTGGTTGAAGTCCAGCAGACGGCCGGGAGTGGCCACCAGAATGTCGCAATGTCGGGCTTCAAGCTGCTTGAGTTGTTTGTCGAAGTCCATGCCACCGACGAACGTCATGACGTTCAGCCTGGTGTATTTGGTCAGCGCGGCGGCGTCCTTGGCGATCTGTACAACCAATTCGCGGGTCGGCGCGATGATCAGTGCACGGGGTTCCCCCATATAGCGCTCTTTGGGCGGCGGCGTCTGGATCAACTGGGTGATGATCGACACCAGGAACGCGGCGGTTTTGCCGGTGCCGGTTTGCGCCCGGCCGATAGCGTCCTGGCCCTTGAGGGTAAAGCCCAGCACGCCCGCCTGAATCGGCGTGCAGTACGGGAAGCCCAGATCCTGAATGGCATGCATCAGTTCGGGGGCGAGGGGGAAGTCATGGAAGCGGGTCTTGCCTTCCTGTGGCTCCACCACGAAGTCTTCGAGTTTCCACGGTTCGACGACGGGCTTGGGCGCGCGTTCACGGCGTGGTCGTTCGGCCTTCTGGCGTGAACGGGCTGGCTCGGCAGGCGCTTCGGATTTCGCAGGCTGGGTGACGGGTGTCGCGGTTTCCCGATAAGCGGCTTCAGTCGGAATTGGCGCGGCGGATACGGGGGTGGGCGCTGCGGGCGCGAGCGGCTCAGCCTCGCTTTTGCCGAACATTTTTTTAAGTGCTTTGAGCACGGTCATCTCGTCGATTGGTTAAGGAGTGTACGCCGGGCAGTGTAAAGCAAGAACCCGGCGCGGCGTAGTGCCATACCAAATCCGCACGGCAAAAGAAAGTGAAAACTCAGTCTTTCAGCGCAGCCGATCCGCGAGCCAGACGCCTATATCGTTGATTTCCTGCGGTAACACTTCATGGCCCATTGGGTATTCCTGCCATGTCGCGGTGACGCCTTGAGCCTTCAATTGCTCGTAGGCGGTCCGGCCCATCGCGTTTTGAACCACTTCATCGTAATGCCCATGCAAGCAATACACCGGAATCCGCTGCTGGCTTGCCGACAGGCTCATGTCGTCGCTGAAGGTCGGTGCGTAGGTAGACAGCGCAAGCACGCCGCCCAGCGGGCCTTCCCAGCGCAGAAATGCGGTGTGCAGCACTACGGCGCCGCCTTGCGAGAAGCCTGCGAGGAAAATCCGCGCCGGGTCGATGCCGCTGTCCCGTTGCTGTTCGATCAGGGAAAGAATGCGCTGGGCCGAGCCTTCCAGTTGATCGCGGTCGATGGCGCGGGCCGGACTCATGGCCTTGATGTCATACCAGCTCGGCATTTCATAGCCGCCGTTGACGGTAACAGCGCGGGTGGGCGCTTGAGGCAGCACGAAGCGGGTCGTGAGCAGCGACTGCTGCAACGCTTCGGCCACGGGCATGAAGTCGTAACGATCGGCCCCCAGGCCGTGCAGCCAGATAACACAGGCGTCAGCGGGTTTTTCAGGCTCGATAATCAGGGGTTCGCTCATGCGTGCTCCATTTGTGTGCGATGGCTCTGGCGCGATGCTTTAAGGCAGTGCGCAGGCTGAAATATAAATGACAGAAGATGTCGCAAGGTTACAAGTTTTGATCTTGACCTGTCGCTAATTTGACTTTGCCACCATGGTGGTACGGGCTTTGCTATAAAACCGTTGGAGTGAAGGCGCTCACCTCGGGCGGTAACACTACTAGGCTATACCTCGTGCAGCCTAGTGTTACGACGGGGCAGCATGGAGTCCATCAACAGGATTCCCGGCACGATTCGCCCGCAACCCTCGGGTTTCGGGACATCAGGGGGCTTCAGTCCGTTTGACCACATCGAATCTGACCAGCACTGAGCACGATGCCAGTGGCATGAGCGGATCCGGGTCTTACGTCGCATGACCCAAAAACAAGCCAGCACGGGTCATTAATGCCTCACAAGGGTGCGACGGGGCTAAAGCTCCTACACAACAAAGGGCAAACTGGAGGTTTGAATGAAGATGTTGAAATCCACCCTGGCTGTAGTGGCCGCCGCAGCAGCACTTGGTGTCAGCAGTTTCGCTCAGGCGGGTGCGACACTGGACGCCATTCAAAAGAAAGGCTTCATTCAGTGCGGCGTGAGCGATGGTCTGCCGGGTTTCTCGGTGCCTGACAAGAGTGGCACCATCGTTGGTATCGACGCCGACGTTTGCCGTGCTGTAGCTGCTGCCGTGTTTGGCGATGCCAAGAAAGTCAAATTCAGCCAATTGAACGCCAAAGAGCGTTTCACCGCGCTGCAATCCGGCGAGATCGACATCCTGTCCCGTAACACCACCTGGACCAGCTCCCGCGATGCGAGCATGGGTCTGGTATTCCCAGGCTTCGTGACTTACTACGACGGCGTTGGCTTCCTGGCCAACAGCAAGCTGGGCGTGAAGAGCGCGAAGGAGCTGGACGGTGCGACCATCTGTATTCAAGCCGGTACCACTACCGAGCTGAACGTGTCGGACTACTTCCGTTCCAACGGCTTGAAATACACCCCGATCACCTTCGACACCTCCGACGAAAGCGCCAAGTCGCTGGAATCCGGTCGTTGCGACGTGCTGACCTCCGACAAATCGCAGCTGTACGCACAACGCTCCAAGCTGGCTTCTCCGAAAGACTACGTCGTTCTGCCTGAAACCATCTCCAAGGAACCTCTGGCCCCTGTGGTTCGCCGCGGCGACGAAGAGTGGACCGAGATCGTTCGCTGGGTTGGCTACGCACTGCTGAACACTGAAGAAGCAGGCGTGACCTCCAAGAACGTCGAAGCCGAAGCCAAATCGACCAAGAACCCTGACGTTGCTCGCCTGCTGGGCGCTGACGGCGAATACGGTCCTCAGTTGAAACTGCCGAAGGACTGGGTCGTCAAGGTCGTTTCGCAAGTCGGTAACTACGGCGAAATCTTCGAGAAGAACCTGGGTAAAACCACTCCTCTGGAAATCGACCGTGGCATGAACGCTCTGTGGACCAACGGCGGCATTCAATACGCGCCACCAGTGCGTTGATTGACCTGCGCCCGGCTACGCGAACCGTAGCCGGGCGCTTCGTTGCATTTCTTCCGGGGCACTCCCATGCAAAATCAGATCAGCGCACCCAAGCAGAGGCTATCCCTCAGCGACCCCAAAGTGCGTGCGTGGCTATTCCAGATAATCACGGTTATCGCGGTAGTCGCGATGGGTTGGTATCTGTTCGATAACACCCAGACCAACCTGCAACACCGGGGCATCACCTCCGGTTTCGGTTTCCTTGAAAACAGTGCCGGTTTCGGCATCGCGCAGCACCTGATTCCCTTCAAGGAGTCGGACTCGTACGCGCGGGTTTTCCTCATCGGTTTGCTCAACACGCTGTTGGTGACGTTCATCGGCGTGATCCTCGCGACCCTGCTCGGCTTTGTCGTCGGCGTGGCGCGACTGTCCAACAACTGGATCATCAACAAGCTGGCGACGGTTTACGTCGAAGTCTTCCGTAACATCCCGCCACTTTTGCAGATCCTGTTCTGGTACTTCGCCGTGTTCCTGACACTGCCAGGACCGCGCGCAGCGCACGGCTTTTTCGGTTCGTTCTTCGTCAGCAGCCGTGGCCTGAACATGCCCGCTGCAATCACTAACGACGCCACTTGGCCGTTCGTGATCAGCATTGTGCTGGCCATCGTCGCCATCGTGTTCATGGCGAAGTGGGCGAACAAGCGCTTCGACGAAACCGGCGTGCCGTTCCATAAGTTCTGGGCGGGCCTGGCCCTGTTCATCGTGATCCCTGCGCTGTGCGCGCTGATCTTCGGTGCGCCGGTGCATTGGGAAGTCCCCGAACTCAAAGGCTTCAACTTCGTTGGCGGCTGGGTACTGATCCCTGAACTGCTGGCGCTGACCCTGGCCCTGACCGTGTACACCGCAGCGTTCATCGCTGAAATCGTGCGTTCCGGTATCAAGTCCGTCAGCCACGGCCAGACTGAAGCTGCCCGCTCGCTGGGGCTGCGCCCAGGTCCGACGCTGCGCAAGGTCATCATCCCGCAAGCCCTGCGAGTGATCATCCCGCCGCTGACCAGCCAATACCTGAACCTGGCGAAAAACTCTTCGCTGGCGGCCGGCATCGGTTACCCGGAAATGGTTTCGCTGTTCGCTGGTACCGTTCTTAACCAGACCGGTCAGGCCATCGAAGTCATTGCCATCACCATGAGTGTTTACCTGGCGATCAGCATCAGCATTTCCCTGCTGATGAACTGGTACAACAAGCGCATTGCGCTGATCGAGCGGTGAGGACTCGCGCATGACATCCCATACTTTCAAACCTGACATGCCGCCGCCGAGCAAAGTCTTCGGCCCGGTGGCATGGATGCGCCAGAATCTGTTCTCGAACTGGATCAACACCCTGTTGACCCTGTTCGCGATCTACCTGATCTGGCTCGTCGTTCCTCCGCTGCTGAGCTGGGCGATTTTCGACGCCAACTGGGTCGGCACCACCCGCGCCGACTGCACCAAGGCGGGCGCCTGTTGGGTGTTCATCGAACAGCGCTTCGGCCAGTTCATGTACGGCTACTACCCTCAGGAATTGCGCTGGAGGGTCGATCTGACCGTGTGGCTTGCGATCATCGGCGCTGCGCCGCTGTTCATCAAAGCCACGCCGCGCAAGGCGATTTATGGCCTGAGCTTCCTGGTGATCTACCCGATCATCGCGTACTTCCTGCTGCATGGCGGCCTGTTCGGCATGGCCGAAGTGGCGACCAGCCAGTGGGGCGGCCTGATGCTGACGCTGGTGATCGCCACCGTCGGTATCGCCGGTGCGCTGCCGTTGGGCGTGATCCTGGCCCTTGGCCGTCGCTCCGATCTTCCGGCGATTCGCGTGATTTGCGTGACGTTTATCGAGTTCTGGCGCGGCGTTCCGCTGATCACCGTGCTGTTCATGTCGTCGGTGATGTTGCCGCTGTTCCTGCCGGAAGGCATGAACTTCGACAAACTGCTGCGCGCCCTGATCGGCGTGATCATGTTCCAGTCGGCTTATGTGGCCGAGGTGGTGCGTGGTGGCATGCAGGCCATCCCGAAAGGCCAGTACGAAGCTGCTGCGGCCATGGGCCTGGGCTATTGGCGTCGCATGGGCCTGGTGATTCTGCCGCAAGCCCTGAAGCTGGTAATTCCGGGTCTGGTGAACACCGTGATCGCGCTGTTCAAGGACACCAGTCTGGTGATCATCATCGGCCTGTTCGACCTGCTCAACAGCGTCAAGCAGGCTGCCGCCGACCCGAACTGGCTCGGCATGGCGACCGAGGGCTACGTGTTCGCAGCCCTGGTGTTCTGGATCTTCTGTTTCGGTATGTCCCGCTACTCCATGCACTTGGAGCGTAAGTTGGACACAGGCCACAAGCGTTAGGAGTCAAATGATGAGCGAAGTTATCAAAAAGCCTCTGGGCGCCGAAGGCATGATCCGTATGGAAGGCGTACACAAATGGTACGGCCAGTTCCATGTACTCAAAGACATCAACCTGAACGTGCGTCAGGGCGAGCGTATCGTTTTGTGCGGCCCTTCGGGTTCGGGCAAGTCGACCACCATTCGCTGCCTGAACCGTCTGGAAGAACACCAGCAAGGCCGCATCATCGTGGACGGCACCGAGCTGACGTCTGACCTGAAGCAGATCGAAACCATCCGCCGCGAAGTCGGCATGGTGTTCCAGCACTTCAACCTCTTCCCGCACCTGACCATCCTGCAGAACTGCACGCTGGCACCGATGTGGGTGCGCAAGATGCCGAAGAAAAAAGCCGAAGAAATCGCCATGCACTACCTGGAGCGCGTGCGCATTCCAGAGCAGGCGCACAAGTACCCAGGCCAACTCTCCGGCGGTCAGCAACAGCGCGTGGCCATCGCTCGTGCGTTGTGCATGAAGCCGAAAATCATGCTGTTCGACGAGCCAACCTCGGCCCTCGACCCGGAAATGGTGAAAGAGGTGCTGGACACCATGGTCGGCTTGGCGGAAGAAGGCATGACCATGCTCTGCGTAACCCACGAAATGGGCTTCGCCCGCACCGTGGCCAACCGCGTGATCTTCATGGACAAAGGCGAAATCGTCGAACAGGCCGCACCCAACGACTTCTTCGACAACCCCCAAAGCGACCGAACGAAGTTGTTCCTCAGCCAGATTCTTCATTGAGTTAATAGCTGTACCCAAAAACCCGGGCCTTGTGCCCGGGTTTTTGTTTAATCACGCTGAGTTGTGATTGGGTTGAGCTCCTGTAGCAGTCCGGCTTTCCGGCGGCAGCGATTTCAAAGGCGCAACCGCCGGCAAGCCGGACTGCTGCGGGGTGATCAGTACGCCTTTTTTGTATTCAATCCACGCAAAACTTGTGTTCTCTCGTGATCTCCAACAGGATTACGTCTTTGCGCAATGCGCTGTTACACATCCTGCCCCCACGAGAATCCCATGACGACCAAGGCGCCGACGGCGAGCGACACGCTATCCCATTCCCGAAAACATCATGAACTCGATGAGCTGCTGATCGATGCGGAAGCCGACGATGAGCAGGTTCAGCAGCATCGTCCAGTGTTAAGGCGCCCGTGGTTTTTGCTGTTGGGTTTGGTGTTAGTGGCGCTGAACCTGCGCCCAGCGTTGTCGAGCATGGCGCCGTTATTAGGCGAGGTGTCGAAAAACCTGGGGCTGTCGACTTCGACTGCCGGTTTGCTGACCACATTGCCGGTGCTGTGTCTGGGCTTGTTCGCACCATTGGCCCCTGTGCTGGCGAGGCGATTTGGCAGCGAGCGAGTCGTGTTCGGGATTCTCCTGACGCTGACCTGCGGGATTTTGCTACGCAGTTCGTTTGGCGTGGCGGGGCTCTTCGCGGGAAGCATTTTGTCGGGTGCGAGCATCGGCATCATCGGCGTATTACTGCCTGGCATCGTTAAGCGTGATTTCGCCAAACAGGCGGGCACCATGACCGGCGTTTACACCATGGCGCTGTGTCTGGGCGCGGCAGTCGCTGCGGGTTCAACGGTCCCGTTGAGTCAGGCGTTCGGCACTGATAGCGGTGGCAGTTGGACGCTGGGCTTGGGTTTCTGGATCGTTCCGGCGCTGCTCGCGGCGATTTTCTGGTGGCCCCAGACGCGGCAAAGCCATGGTCAGCATCAGGTTGCCTACCGCGTGCGCGGTTTGTTTCGCGACCGGCTGGCGCGGCAAGTGACGCTGTACATGGGCCTGCAATCTTCGCTGGCGTACATCGTTTTTGGCTGGCTGCCGTCGATTCTGATCGCCCGCGGCCTCACGCCGACAGAGAGCGGGTTGCTGCTTTCGGGTTCAATCATGGTTCAGTTGCTCAGCTCGCTGGCAGCGCCTTGGCTGGCCACGCGGGGTAAGGATCAACGGCTGGCGATTCTGCTGGTGATGCTGTTGACCCTTGGTGGCCTTTACGGCTGCCTCTACGCGCCGGTCAACCAGTTGTGGTTTTGGGCCGTGCTGCTCGGATTGGGGCAGGGTGGCACGTTCAGTCTGGCGTTGACCTTGATTGTGTTGCGCTCGCGGGATTCGCACGTCGCCGCCAATTTATCGAGCATGGCCCAGGGCGTCGGTTACACGCTCGCATCGCTGGGGCCGTTTGCCGTGGGTGTGGTGCACGACTGGACCGGCAGTTGGAGCGCAGTGGGCTGGATTTTCGGTCTGATTGGCGTCGGCGCGATCCTCGCGGGGATGGGCGCAGGCCGAGCACTGTATGTGGACGTGACCAGCGAGAAAGTCTGAGTCCGGGTATTTGTCGCGCGAATGTCCGTGGCAAAACCCGTCGAGGCCGCTTATCGTGCAGGCATCTTTTTCAGGGATGCCCTGCGCATGAGCGATATCAACCAAAGCGAGCAAAACAGCGCGCTGATCACCCGTTTCTACGAAGCGTTCAACCGACTCGATGCCGAGGCCATGGCCGCGTGCTACTCCGACGATGTCCTGTTCAGTGATCCGGTGTTCGGCGAGCTGCGTGGCCGTCAGGCGGGGGACATGTGGCGCATGCTCACCTCGCGGGCCAAAGAATTTTCTGTACGCTTTGACAACGTGCGCGCCGATGAGCGTACCGGCGCTGCGCACTGGGTCGCCACCTACCTGTTCAGCCAGACCGGGCGCACGGTGGTCAACGACATTCAGGCGCGCTTTGTGTTTCGTGATGGCAAGATTTGCGAACATCACGACCAGTTCGACGTTTGGCGCTGGTCCCGTCAGGCGTTGGGCGCGAAAGGCGCTCTGCTGGGCTGGACGCCTCTGGTGCAGAATGCGATTCGCGCTCAGGCGCAAAAGGGGCTGAAGGCGTTTCAGGCGGGACGTTGAGGCTCTGTTAGAATCGGCGCCCCTGCTCCCCAGACCTCACATGCACGATGACCGATGCCCTCGCTGATCCCGCACCTGAACCGGCCACCAGCAAGCCATGGTTTGTCTATCTGGTGCGCGCGGCGAACGGTTCGCTGTATTGCGGTATCAGTGACGATCCCCACAAGCGTTTCGCCAAGCACCAGAGCGGAAAGGGGGCGCGCTTCTTCTACTCCAGCCCTGCTGTTGCGCTGGTGTACATCGAGGCGTGTGCCGACAAGCGCGAAGCGTTGCGTCAGGAGCGATTGATCAAAAAGCTGCGAAAAAGCGCGAAGGAAGCGCTGGCTACCAGCTTCATCCATGAGCGTGATTCGGTGCCATTAACGTGAGCGGGTAGGCTGCCAGGCCGGTCGCCGCTATGCTGGTGCTTCATACCTGCTGATGGGCCGAACCATGTCAGACCTGATCCTGCATCACTACCCCACGTCCCTGTTCTCTGAAAAGGCCCGTTTGATGCTCGGTTTCAAAGGACTGTCATGGCGTTCGGTGATCATTCCGCCGATCATGCCAAAGCCCGATGTGGTCGCGTTGACGGGCGGCTATCGCAAGACGCCGGTGCTGCAGGTGGGCGCTGATATTTACTGTGACACCGCCCTGATAGCCCGTCGCCTCGAAGCACAAAAGGCTTCACCCACGTTCTATCCTGAGGGGCAATCGTTCATTGCGGACAGCCTGGCGAGTTGGGCCGACTCGGTGTTGTTCCTGCATTCGGTCAGCCTGGTTTTCCAGCCCGCTTCACTGGCGCTGCGTTTCGCCAAGCTGCCGCCTGAGGCCGTTAAAGCCTTTGTTGCGGACCGGGCTTCGTTCTTCGAAGGAGGAAGTGCGACACGGGTGCCACTGGAACAGGCTCAGCACCAATGGCCCACGTTGATGAGCCGTTTGGAGACTCAGTTGGAGCGCAACGGCGATTTTCTGTTGGGTGATCCGTCGATTGCCGATTTTTCGGTCGCCCATACCCTGTGGTTTTTGAAGCAAACCCCCGTGACCGCACCACTGGTCGATGACTATCCGGCGGTGCTCGCCTGGTATCAGCGCGTGATCGGTTTCGGCCATGGTGCGGCCAGTGAGCTGAACTCGGCGGACGCTGTGGACATCGCGCGTCAGGCGACGCCTGCGCCACTGCCGGACGAGATCCTGGTTGATCCCAATGGCTTCGAAGCCGGGCAGCAGGTGAGCGTCAGTGCGGTGGATTATGGCGTGAACCCGGTCCAAGGCGAGCTGGTGTTCAATGGCCGTGAAGAAATCATCCTGCGCCGGGAGGACGAGCGCGCGGGAGAGGTGCATGTACATTTCCCCCGGGTCGGATTTCGCATTGAAAAGCGCTGATCTATTTCAGCGCGGCCAGAATCTCTTCCTCGGAAAACCCTCTGATCAGCGTCCCGTTCACGTCGATCAGGGGAATGCCGCGTCCTCCCAGCGCTTCGTACGCCTTGCGCCCTACGGCATCTTTTTCGATGTCGTACTCGGTATAAGGAATGCCTTTGCTGTCGAGAAAGCGTCGGGTCTGTTTGCAGTAGCCGCACCAGTCAGTGGCGTACAGCGTCACCTTCGCGTTCGTCTGGACCTGCGCCGAGATCGCCGGGTCCGGGTGAATGAGGTTCTCGATCTTGCCCCAGTTCTGATAGACGACCACCACTAGCATGATCAGTACGAACTTCTTGAGGGTGCGTATCAGCATGGTGTTCAGCGCCTTTTCAACTGGTCGGTGAGTTGAGTTGGCAGGCCCTTGATGATCAGTGTCCCTTTTTCTTCGTCGTACTCGATCTTGTCGCCCAGCAAGTGCGCCTCGAAGCTGATCGACAGCCCCTCGGCGCGCCCGGTAAAGCGGCGGAACTGGTTGAGTGTGCGCTTATCGGCCGGAATCTCTGGCGACAGGCCATAGTCCTTGTTGCGGATGTGTTCGTAGAAGGCACGTGGGCGGTCTTCGTCAATCAGGCCGGACAGTTCTTCCAGTGCGATCGGCTCGCCCATCTTGCTCTGGCTGCTCGCGTAGTCGACCAAGGCCTTGGTCTTTTCGCGGGTGGACTCTTCCGGCAAGTCTTCGCTCTCGACGAAGTCGCTGAAGGCCTTGAGCAAGGTGCGGGTCTCACCGGGGCCGTCGACGCCTTCCTGACAGCCGATGAAGTCGCGGAAATATTCAGAGACTTTTTTGCCGTTCTTACCCTTGATGAACGAGATGTACTGCTTGGACGCCTTGTTGTTCTGCCACTCGGAGATGTTGATGCGCGCCGCGAGGTGCAGTTGGCCCAGGTCCAGATGGCGAGAAGGCGTGACGTCCAGCTCGTCGTTCACCGCCACGCCTTCGCTGTGGTGCAGCAGCGCAATCGCCAGGTAGTCGGTCATGCCCTGTTGGTAGTGCGCGAACAGCACGTGGCCGCCCACGGACAGGTTGGATTCCTCCATCAGCTTTTGCAGGTGCTCGACCGCCACGCGACTGAATGCCGTGAAGTCTTTGCCGTCGTCGAGGTACTCCTTCAGCCAGCCGCTGAACGGATGGGCACCGGATTCAGGATGGAACAGACCCCACGCCTTGCCTTGTTTGGCGTTATAGCTCTCGTTGAGATCGGCCAGCATGTTCTCGATGGCCTGGGACTCCGTGAGTTCGGAATCGCGCGCGTGAAGGACTGCGGGTGTGCCGTCGGGTTTCTTGTCGATCAGGTGGACGATGGCATGACGGATCGGCATGGAGTTCTCGGCTGCTGAAAGGGGACTGAACGGGGAAGTGGAAGGCCCGTGCGAAAGTCGCCAAGTGTACCGCAGAGTCGGCGGAACGCGCGCTGGCGAGGTCCGAAACCCGGTTTCAGGGCCATTAATATGACTTTTTTACCCCTCAATCGCGATAAAGCTGACCAAATGGCTAGTCAGGTGCGGATATTTGCTTGGCTCTGTGCTAGCTTTGCCCGGTCTTGCGCACCCGAAGCGCGCCAAGCATGCAGTTTGTGGGCGTCTGGCCGAACCAAAGACCGATTTCGGTATCTACATTTCGCGTCTGTACACACTCTGCAAACCATATGAATTTGATAGGGAAGGAACACCACCATGGCTCTGACTAAAGACCAATTGATCGCCGATATCGCAGAAGCTATCGACGCGCCAAAAACCACCGCGCGCAATGCTCTGGACCAATTGGGCCAAATCGTCGCTGACCAACTGGAAAACGGCGGTGAAATCACCGTGCCAGGCATTGGCAAACTGAAAGTGACCGAGCGTCCTGCCCGTACTGGCCGTAACCCTTCGACGGGTGCAGCGATCGAAATCCCTGCCAAGAAAGTCATCAAGCTGGTTGTGGCCAAAGGCCTGACTGACGCTGTTAACAAGTAAGCGACAACGCTTCTTGTAAGAGAAACCGTGTGACGGAGTGATCCGGGCACGGTTTTTTTGTGTCCGGGATTTGAGAGCTGAGCGCAATCCTGTGGGAGCCGCCTTGGTGGCGAAAGCGTCGGGTCAGCAACATCTATGTCGATTGACGCACCGCTTTCGCCACCTAGTGGAGCGCCGCCCGGCCGTCTCCCACAAAATCCGTCTTGCGTTATCGGCTGTTCCAGCGCTCTGCTCGCCACGCGGCCTGCTGTGCCTTGTCTTGGAAGGTCCAGGCCACGAAGCGGCTCTGCTTCTGTCCTTGTGACATCTCAACGACGCGGCTTTCAACTGCGCCCACCTTTTTCAGCGTGCTCTGGATCAGCGGCAGATTCGATGCCTTGGATACCAGCGTGCTGAACCACAGCACCTGATCAGGCACTTGTGCACTCTCGGTGATCAATTGTGCGACGAATCTCGCCTCGCCGCCTTCGCACCACAACTCCGCCGCCTGACCACCAAAGTTCAGCACCGGCAGTTTGCGCTTCGGATCGGCTTTGCCCAGTGCTCGCCATTTGCGTCGGCTGCCGCTCAGCGCTTCCTCAGCCGAAGCGTGGAAGGGCGGGTTACACAAGGTGATGTCGAAGCGTTCTTCGGCGTGCAGCAGGCCTTTCAGGATCAGCGAGCGATCGCTTTGCTGACGCAGGCTGATGGCTTTGCCGAGGTTGTTTGCCTTGACGATGGTGGTGGCCGAGGCGAGGGCGATTTTGTCGATGTCTGAACCTACGAAATGCCAGCCGTATTCGCTATGACCAATCAGCGGGTAGACGCAGTTGGCTCCGGTGCCTACGTCCAGCGCCTTGATCGCCGCGCCGCGAGGGATCACGCCGTCGTTATGTTCGGCCAGCAGGTCCGCGAGGAAGTGCAGGTAATCAGCGCGGCCGGGGATGGGCGGGCAGAGGTAATCCGTTGGAATGTCCCAGTGGGCGATGCCGTAGAAGGCCTTGAGTAGCGCACGGTTGAATACCCGCACCGCTGCCGGGTTGGCGAAGTCGATGCTCTCTTTACCGTAAGGATTGATGATCACGAACTGCCCCAGTTCGGGGCTGGCCTTGATCAGCTTGGGAAAGTCGTAACGGCCCTGGTGGCGGTTGCGCGGGTGCAGGCTGGCCTTTTCCCGCGTTTCGGCAGGCTTGGCTGAGGTCGCGGGTTTGGGCTTCTTGCGCGGTGGTTTGAACGGCTCGGGTTTGGTCATCGCATATTGTTCCGGTTAAAACACAAAACCCTGTGGGAACCGGCTTGCTGGCGAAGGCGTCAGGTCAGACAACGTGATGTCGATTGATCCGACGCCTTCGCCAGCAAGCCGGCTCCCACAGGGTCTGTGTGAATCAGCCAGCCCGGTTATTGGGCTGGCTGATTGGGTTGTTACAAGCTCGCAATCCGCGCGTGCTGTTCCGCCAGCTTGCCCAGGGCCTGTTCGGCCTCGGCCAGTTTGGCGCGCTCTTTTGCGATGACGTCTGCCGGGGCCTTGTCGACGAAGGCGGCGTTGGACAGCTTGCCGCCCACACGTTGCACTTCACCTTGCAGACGCTGGATTTCCTTGTCCAGACGCGCCAGTTCAGCGCCTTTGTCGATCAGGCCAGCCATTGGCACCAACACTTCCATCTCGCCGACCAGCGCGGTGGCCGACAGTGGCGCTTCGGCACCCGCTTCCAGCACGGTGAACGATTCAAGCTTGGCCAGCTTCTTCAGCAGGTGCTCGTTCTCGTTCAGGCGACGCTGGTCTTCGGCGCTGACGTTCTTGAGGAACAGTTGCAGCGGTTTGCCCGGGCCGATGTTCATCTCGCCACGGATGTTACGCACGCCCAGCATCAGGCCCTTGAGCCATTCGATGTCGCCTTCGGCAACGGCGTCGATGCGCTCTTCGTTCGCCACTGGCCACGGTTGCAGCATGATGGTCTTGCCTTCTGCACCGACCAGCGGCGCCAGGCGCTGCCAGATTTCTTCGGTGATGAACGGCATGAACGGGTGCGCCAGACGCAGCGCCACTTCCAGCACGCGAACCAGCGTACGGCGGGTGCCACGCTGACGCTCGACGGGTGCGTTCTCGTCCCACAGCACCGGCTTGGACAGCTCCAGGTACCAGTCGCAGTACTGGTTCCAGATGAACTCGTACAGCGCTTGTGCGGCGAGGTCGAAGCGGAATTGATCCAGTTGGCGGGTCACTTCGGCTTCGGTGCGTTGCAGTTGCGAGATGATCCAGCGGTCCGGCAGCGACAATTCATACGCTTCGCCGTTCTGGCCGCAGTCTTCGCCTTTGTCGAGCACGTAGCGCGCGGCGTTCCAGATCTTGTTGCAGAAGTTGCGATAGCCTTCGACGCGACCCATGTCGAACTTGATGTCGCGACCGGTGGACGCCAGCGAGCAGAAGGTGAAACGCAGGGCGTCGGTGCCGTAGCTGGCGATGCCGTCGGCGAACTCGTCGCGGGTCTGCTTCTCGATCTTCTTCGCCAGTTTTGGCTGCATCATGCCGCTGGTGCGCTTTTGCACCAGTGCTTCCAGCTCGATACCGTCGATGATGTCTAGCGGGTCCAGGACGTTGCCCTTGGACTTGGACATTTTCTGGCCCTGACCGTCGCGCACCAGACCGTGGACGTACACGGTCTTGAATGGGACCTGTGCTGTGCCGTCTTCGTTTTTCACCAAATGCATGGTGAGCATGATCATCCGGGCGACCCAGAAGAAAATGATGTCGAAGCCGGTGACCAGCACGTCAGTCGGGTGGAAGGTCTTCAGGAAGTCGGTCTGCTCAGGCCAGCCCAGTGTGGAGAAGGTCCACAGGCCGGAACTGAACCAGGTGTCCAGGACGTCGTTGTCCTGTTGCAACGCAACGTCTGGACCGAGGTTGTGCTTGGCGCGCACTTCGGCTTCGTCGCGGCCAACGTAGACCTTGCCAGACTCGTCGTACCAGGCCGGGATGCGATGGCCCCACCACAGCTGACGGCTGATGCACCAGTCCTGAATGTCGCGCATCCAGGAGAAGTACATGTTTTCGTACTGCTTCGGTACGAAGGCGATGCGGCCGTCTTCCACAGCAGCGATCGCAGGTTCGGCCAGTGGCTTGGTGGAGACGTACCACTGGTCGGTCAGCCATGGTTCGATGACGGTGCCGGAGCGGTCGCCTTTCGGGACCTTCAGCGCGTGGTCGTCAACGCTGACCAAAAGGCCTGCGGCTTCGAATGCGGCAACGATTTGCTTACGCGCTTCAAAGCGGTCCAGACCCGCGTATTCAGCGGGCCAACTGCCGTCGATGGAGTCGTTCAGCGTGCCGTCGAGGTTGAACACCTGAGCGGCAGGCAGCACGGTGGCGTTTTTGTCGAAGATGTTCAGCAACGGCAGGTTGTGGCGTTTGCCGACTTCGTAGTCGTTGAAATCGTGGGCCGGGGTGATCTTCACGCAGCCGGTGCCGAACTCAGGATCGCAGTAGTCGTCAGCGATAATCGGGATGCGGCGGCCTACCAGCGGCAGCTCGACGAACTTGCCGATCAGCGCCTGGTAGCGCTCGTCGTTCGGGTTCACGGCGACGGCGGCATCACCCAGCATGGTTTCCGGGCGGGTGGTGGCGACGATCAGGTAGTCCAGACCTTCGGCGGTCCTGGCGCCGTCGGCCAGCGGGTAGCGCAGGTTCCACAGGCTGCCTTTTTCGTCGTGGTTTTCCACTTCGAGGTCGGAGATGGCGGTGTGCAGCTTGGTGTCCCAGTTGACCAGGCGCTTGCCGCGGTAGATCAGGCCGTCTTCGTGCAGGCGCACGAAGGCTTCTTTAACGGCTTCGGACAGGCCGTCGTCCATGGTGAAGCGCTCACGGCTCCAGTCCACGGACGAGCCCAGGCGGCGGATCTGACGGCTGATGTTGCCGCCGGACTGATCCTTCCATTCCCAGACTTTTTCGAGGAATTTTTCGCGACCCAGGTCGTGACGGTTCTGGCCCAAGGCTTCCAGTTGACGCTCCACCAGCATCTGCGTGGCGATACCGGCGTGGTCGGTGCCCGGCTGCCACAGGGTGTTGCGACCCTGCATGCGGCGGAAACGGATCAGGGCGTCCATGATCGCGTTGTTGAAACCATGGCCCATGTGCAGGCTGCCGGTGACGTTCGGCGGCGGAATCATGATGGTGTACGAGTCGCCCGCGCCTTGCGGAGCGAAATAATTCTCGGACTCCCAGGTCTGGTACCAGGAAGTTTCGATGGCGTGCGGCTGGTAGGTCTTGTCCATGCGCGGCGGGAACCTGATCTGCTTTCAGTCGGAAAAGCCGGGAAGTATAGCTTTTCACGAGGATCAGGTGTAGCGGGGCGGCAGGAACGCATTGAACTCCCTGGCGGGACGCCGTTCTGGTGGGAGCCGGCTTGCTGGCGAAAGCGTCGGGCCCGTTACGAATGAGGTGACCGGCAGGCCGCTTTCGCCAGCAAGCCGGCTCCCACACGAGACGTCAGCGCCGTCCCAGGATTCGTCACTGGCCTGGATATTGGCTCAGCAGTCGCTCCATCCGCGCTTCGAGACGCCGTTTGATCTCGTTCTCGATGTGGGGCGCGAAATCGTCGATCACGTCTTGCATGATCAATTGCGCAGCGGCGCGCAGTTCGCTGTCCAGGTGCAGCAGGTCGTCGGGGTTCGGCGTATGGGGATTCGGTTCTGGCTGGGCAGCGGCAGGCGGCGCAATGGCTGCTACAGGCTCAGGTTGCAGCACAGGAATGTCGGTGGTGTGCGTGTCGGGCTCGTCCGCCGCGACGACCTGACCGCTGACCACATCGAACAGCAAAGGGATCTGGCCTTCGTGGGGGACCGTTTCGGTCAGCAGCGGCGGGTTGATCGAATCATCGCCGAGCAACTGGCGGATCGACTCCAGGTCGTCCAGCAGATGCGCGGAGTCTTTCAGGGTTTTTGGATTGTCCATCGTGTACTCAAAAACGCTGCAGTCGGTGGTTGTGCAGAGGATAGCCCTGTTCACGGTAGAAGCGGAAACTCTCTCGCGCCGCTTCGCGGATGGGCGGGGCCTCCACGACGATCTCCGCGACACGCGCAAATCGTTTGAAAAAATCGGGGATGCGCAGGTCCAGATTGACCAGCAAATCCTGATGTTGCCCGGGATCGGTACCGATGCCCAATGCCACCGGGGCGTCCTGATCGTCTTCGACCGAGCCGTGGGGCACGAAGGTTTCGCCCTTGAAACGCCACAAACGGGCGTCCAGCTCAGCGCGCTGTTCGGCATCGCTGCAATGCAGGTAGATGCGATGGCCGAGGCGCCAGGCCTTGTCGGTAAGTTTGCAGGCGAAGTCCAGCCGTGCGCGCGGGTCGGCGGTAGGCAGGATGTAAAAGTCGACTTGGGTCATGAACGGTCCAGAGCGTGAAACCTGCCGGGCCGCTCGAAACGAGAAGGCCCGGCGAGTTTCGAGGGCGTTTTACACGCCTGCGCGGTCAAGCAGGTATTGGGTCAGCAGCGGAACCGGACGGCCGGTGGCGCCCTTGTCCTTGCCGCCGCTCAGCCAGGCGGTCCCGGCGATGTCCAGGTGCGCCCACTCGAACGATTTGGCAAAGCGCGACAGGAAGCAGGCCGCAGTGATGGTGCCGGCTTTCGGACCGCCAATGTTGGCGATGTCAGCGAACGGGCTGTCCAGTTGCTCTTGGTACTCATCGAACAGCGGCAGTTGCCAGGCGCGGTCGTCGGCGCGTTTGCCTGCGTCCAGCACTTGTTCGATCAGCGTGTCGCTGTTGCCCAGCAGGCCGGATGTGTGGCCACCCAGAGCAACCACGCAGGCGCCGGTCAGGGTTGCGATGTCGATGACGGCCTTTGGCTTGAAGCGTTCGGCGTAGGTCAGTGCGTCGCACAGCACCAGACGGCCTTCGGCGTCGGTGTTGAGGATTTCGACGGTCTGGCCGCTCATGGTCTTGACGATGTCGCCCGGACGGGTCGCGGTGCCGCTCGGCATGTTTTCCGCTGCGGCGATGATGCACACCAGGTTGATTGGTAGTTGCAGTTGCAGTACGGCATTCAGGGTGCCGAACACGCTGGCGGCGCCGCACATGTCGAATTTCATTTCGTCCATGCCCAGGCCCGGCTTCAGGCTGATGCCGCCCGTGTCGAACGTGATGCCTTTGCCGACCAGCACGTAAGGCTTCTCGCTTTTCTTGCCGTTGTTGTACTGCATGACGATCAGGCGCGGCGGTTGGGCGCTGCCCTGACCTACGGCGTAGAACGAGCCCATACCCAGCTCGGCGATCTTCTTCTCGTCGAAGACTTCGACTTTCAGGCCTTTATTGGCCTTGCCCAGTGCCTTGGCTTGCTCGCCCAGGTAGGTCGGGTGGCAGATGTTCGGTGGCAGGTTGCCCAGCGTGCGGGTCACGGCCATACCGGCGGCGATGGCCTGCGCGTGCTTCGCGGCGCGCTCGACGTCGGCGACGCTGGACTTGGCGGTCAGCAGGGTGACTTTCTTCAGCGCGCGAGGGTCAGCTTTCTGGCTTTTAAACTGGTCGAACACGTACTCGCCATCGGCCAGGGTTTCCACCAGCAGGCGGTTCTTGCCGTAGGTGTCACGGTTCTTGACCTTCAGGTGATCCAGCGCAAAGGCGGCATCGGTGCCACCCAGGCTTTTCAGGGTGTTCAGCACGCCGCTGATGATCTTGCGGAAGGGGCGGTCGCCCAGTTCGGCTTCTTTACCGGTGCCGACCAGTAGCACGCGTTCAGCCTTGACGTTGGGCAGGTTGTGCAGCAACAGGCTCTGGCCCACTTTGCCTGCCAGGTCGCCGCGTTTGAGCACTGCGCTGATGGCGCCGCCGCTCAGAATGTCGATACTTTGTGCAACATCGCTCAGGGTACGGCCTTCACCGACGGCAACCACCAGGGTGGCGGTTTTCAAGGTTTCTGCACTGACGCTCTTAACAACCAATTCCATGTCGGGGTCCCCGAATAAACTGTGGTTTATCGCAATATGATTGCGCGGCCCGGTGAGTGGCGATGACCTGCGACCCCGTGCTCGCGGCAAGGCCCGCAGTTTGACCCCGGCTTATGACCCCTGACAACCCCGAATAGGGACGCTCGTGCCTGCATCGGGCAAATAAAGTATCCGGCGCACGCAGTGACAGACACGATCAATCACAGGATAATGCCGCATATTTTTTCGCGGGTTCGCGTCGCGCGCGTCCTGAGTGACCCATTTCCTTGTCAGGCTGCCTGAGCGTGACGACCCTGGAGTGTCTGGTTTGATTGTCTTCCGTTACCTGTCCCGAGAAGTGCTGGTTACCTTGAGCGCTGTGAGTGCCGTGCTGCTGGTGATCATCATGAGTGGTCGCTTCATCAAATACCTGGCCCAGGCTGCCTCCGGCGCACTCGATCCAGGTGTGCTGTTTCTGATCATGGGCTTTCGTCTGCCAGGCTTCCTGCAACTGATTCTGCCGCTGGGTCTGTTCCTTGGCATCCTGCTGGCGTACGGGCGTTTGTACCTGGAAAGCGAGATGACCGTGTTATCGGCCACTGGCATGAGCCAACAACGCCTGCTGTGGATGACGCTGGCGCCTGCCGCGCTGATATCACTGTTGGTGGCCTGGCTGAGCTTTAGCCTTGCGCCGCAAGGTGCGACCCAGTTCCAGTTACTGATCAACAAACAGGACGCAATGACCGAGTTCGACACCCTGGTGCCGGGCCGTTTTCAGTTGCTGCGTGACGGCAGCCGTGTGACGTACACCGAAACCATGACCGACGACCGCATCAATCTCGGCGGCGTGTTCATCTCCGAAAAGAAGCTGGACGAGAAGAAAGACCACGGCATCACCGTGCTGGTGGCCGAGAAGGGCAAGCAGGAAATCAAGCCCGATGGCAGCCGTTACCTGATTCTGAACAACGGCTATCGCTATGACGGCAACCCCGGTCAGGCCAACTACCGCTCGATCAAGTACGACACCTACGGTGCACTGTTGCCCAAGCCGGACATCAGCGACGAAATTACCGACCGCGACGCCATACCGAGCTCCGAGTTGTTCACCGGCGAAGACTCGTTGCGCAATCGGGCCGAATTGCAATGGCGCACATCGCTGCCGATTCTTGTCTTCATCGTGACGCTGATGGCCGTTCCGCTGGCGCGCGTCAATCCGCGTCAGGGTCGGTTCCTCAAGTTGCTGCCTGCGATTCTGTTGTACATGGCCTACCTCACCATCCTGATTGCAGCGCGCGGTGCGCTGGAGAAGGGCAAGATTCCAGCAGCGCTGGGCTTGTGGTGGGTGCATGCGATCTTCCTGGCCATTGGTCTGGGACTGCTTTACTGGGAGCCTTTGCGCTTGAAACTGGCGAGTCGCCGCGCAGTGTCGGAGGTGGCTCATGGTTAAGCTGGATCGCTACATCGGAAAAAGCGTGTTCATGGCGATCATCGCCGTGTTGGGGATCATTCTGGGTCTGGCGTCGCTGTTCGCGTTCATCGACGAGATGGCCGACATCAGCGACACCTATACCTTCTGGGATGCGGGCAGTTTCGTGGTCATGACCGCGCCGCGTCGTCTGTACGACATGCTGCCAATGGCGGCATTGATCGGCTGCCTGATTGGCCTGGGTACGCTGGCCAGCAGCAGTGAGCTGACCATCATGCGTGCGGCAGGCGTGTCCATTGGCCGTATCGTCTGGGCAGTCATGAAGCCGATGCTGGTGCTGATGGTGGCCGGCCTGTTGATTGGTGAATACGTTGCGCCGGTCACCGAGGCTTCTGCCCAGGCGGCCCGTTCGCTGGCACAGGGTACTGGCGATGCACAGAGTGCACGTCATGGCCTGTGGCATCGTCAGGGTGAGGAGTTCATCCACATCAACACCGTGCAACCCAACGGCCTGCTGTACGGTGTGACGCGATACCACTTTGACGATCAGCGCCACATGCTCAGTGCCAGCTTCGCCAAACAGGCGAACTACAAGACGGATTACTGGCTGCTGAAGGATGTTTCCACCACGCTGTTCCACGAAGGCCGAACCGAAGTCGTCACGACCCCGGAAGAGCGCTGGAACATTTCCCTGAGCCCGCAGTTGCTGAGCACGGTGGTGCTGCCACCTGAATCGCTGTCGATGACCGGGCTGTACAGTTATGCGCACTACCTGGCCGATCAAGGGTTGGCGAACGGCCGTTACTGGTTGGCGTTCTACACCAAGATTTTGCAACCGTTGGTGACCGTGGCGCTGGTGTTGATGGCGATTTCGTTCATCTTCGGCCCGTTGCGCTCGGTAACGCTGGGGCAGCGTGTGTTCACTGGCGTTCTGGTGGGGTTCACCTTCCGCATCGCGCAGGACCTGCTAGGGCCGTCGAGTCTGGTGTTTGGCTTCTCGCCATTGTTCGCCGTGCTGGTCCCAGCGGGGATTTGTGCGCTGGCTGGCCTCTGGCTGCTGCGTCGGGCGGGTTGATTGCTGGATGTATGACGAAAAGCCGACTTCAGGGTCGGCTTTTTTGTGCCTGACGCCGGGTCCGCTTTCATGTTGGAGATGAACGCTGTGGGAGCCGCGTTGGTCCGGGCGGCGTTTCGACTAAAGCGGTTGACCTGGCAGTATGGAATCTTGCGCAGAGATAGCGGCGATTAGTTTTTTTTCTGCTTCGGAATCCGCACCACCTGCGTCTCTGAGTACATGTCATGCCAGCTGCGTTTCTGCTTGTCGAACAGGCTCCAGAAGAAGCCCAGCCCCACACACAGCCACGACGCAATCGCCACCACAAAGCGCAGCAGTGCCTGCCACAGGCTGATCCCGGTGCCATCCGCGTTTTGAACACGAATACCCCAGACTTGCATGCCCAGCGTCTGCCCGGCATGTGTCCAGAACTTTGCGAAGAAAGCGAACAGGGCGAACACCAGAATCGTCGACAGCAGGGGGTCGCCGTCCAGCGCGCCCGCGTCAGACAGTGCGCGCATTCTGGTTTCACCTATGATGGCGAGCCAGACCAGCTTGTAGAGAAAGGTAGTGACCATCAGCAGCGCCACGCACAGCAGCGCGTCATAGAAAATCGCAGCCAGACGTCTGCCCAGGCCAGCGGGGGGAAATTCGCCCTGGGGGCGTAACACATGTTTGGACATGGACGGTGCCTGTTCGCGAGGATACGGGCAGTGTAGGAAATCGCAGGCATAAAAAAGCCCCTGATGTTGCCATCAGGGGCTTTTCAGCTTTCAGCGATCAAGCTTCAGCGATAACTTCGTCAGCTTGCATGCCTTTCTGGCCTTGCACAGCGATGAAAGTCACTTTCTGGCCTTCTTTCAGGCTCTTGAAGCCGTTGCCCTGAATAGCGCGGAAGTGGACGAACAGATCCGGACCGCTCTCTGGAGTGATAAAACCAAAACCTTTCTCGTCGTTAAACCACTTAACGGTACCGCTCTGACGTTGAGACATTTTCTTATTCCTTGAAGCATAAATTAATGACAGCCCCTTTCACACGAAAGAGTACTGGGCTGGTTGCAGGAAGAAGAAACGTAGAGCGGGATGTAGCATTGCTTTTGGCGCTACTGCCCAGGTCACGATCCCAGCGACCTATGCAAACACAGTTAAGAGACTCTACGCTAACTCTCGCAGAAAAAACAAGCCCCGGATAAGCCCGGTTTCAGGGGCTTTCGGCCACTTTTTGAAAACTTTAACCAAGTGGCGTGAATCGATAGTTTTTGCTGTTGGAACCTATCCGAAAGTGCAGTTTTCTGACAATTTCATTGCTGTTTTTCAAGCGCCAGACTGCGGCAGTCGAACAGTGTTTTGCACTGTTGCGGTGCCGCAGTTTTTTGACGTCAAGGTCAGCCGCGGAAGTAACGTGGCGCAACGAAAGGCATTTTGCTGACTTTCATTGGCACTTTCTTGCCCCGCACGATTGCCCAGACCGGCGTCTCAAGTGCCGTGAACGCCGCGTCCACGTAGCCCATTGCTACTGGCGCGCCGAGGGTCGGGCCGAAGCCGCCACTGCACACCGTGCCGATGATTTTGTCATCGGCATCGACGATTTCTGCGCCTTCACGCACCGGGTTGCGCTCCTGTGGCAGCAGGCCAACGCGCTTGCGAGTTGCACCGCTTTGGTGCTGAGCGAACACGTGTTCAGCGCCGGGGAAACCGCCTGCGCGTTCACCATCGGCTCGGCGGACTTTGGAAATCGCCCACAAAAGGCTGGCCTGGATCGGCGTGGTGTCGGTATTCATGTCGTGACCATAGAGGCACAAACCGGCTTCCAGACGCAGCGAGTCGCGAGCGCCGAGGCCAATCGGCGCCACTTCAGGCTCGGCCAGCAGGCGGCGCGCCAGGGATTCGGCCTGATCAACCGGAACCGAAATCTCGTAGCCATCTTCCCCGGTGTAGCCCGAGCGGCTGACGAAGCAGTCGATGCCGTCGATTTGCAGGGTGACGTATTGCATGAAGATCATCTTCGCGACTTCCGGCGCGAGGCGTGCCAACGCGGTTACAGCCTGCGGGCCTTGCAGGGCCAGCAGGGCGCGCTCTTCGAACAGCGGCGTGATGTCGCACTGATCGCCGATGTGTTTGCGCAGATGCGCCAGGTCTTCGTTCTTGCAGGCTGCGTTGACCACCAGCATCAACTGATCGTTGCCCAGATTGGCGACCATCAGGTCATCGAGAATGCCGCCCGTTTCGTTGGTGAACATGGCGTAACGCTGCATGCCGACGGGCAGGTCGATGATGTCCACCGGCACCAGCGTTTCCAGCGCCTTGGCGGCGTTCGGGCCGCTGAGCAGGATCTGGCCCATGTGCGACACGTCGAACAAGCCTGCCTGATCGCGAGTGTGCAGGTGTTCTTTCATCACGCCAGCCGGGTATTGCACGGGCATGTCGTAGCCCGCGAACTCGACCATCTTGGCGCCCAGTTCACGGTGCAGCGCGTTGAGCGGGGTTTTCAACAGTTCAGTGGACATCGATGACTCCTTGAATGGGGCCTGGGCGTTGTGCACCGCAAGCCCGAAAAAAACGGGCTGAAATCAGCACTCGATAATGTTCACGGCCAGCCCGCCACGGGCTGTTTCCTTGTATTTGCTTTTCATGTCGGCGCCTGTCTGGCGCATGGTGCGGATGACTTTGTCCAGCGACACGAAGTGCTGGCCATCGCCGCGCAAGGCCATGCGTACCGCGTTGATCGCTTTCACCGAACCCATGGCGTTGCGCTCGATGCAGGGCACTTGAACCAGCCCGCCGATGGGATCGCAGGTCAGGCCCAGATTGTGTTCCATGCCGATTTCGGCGGCGTTTTCCACCTGCTGCACATTGCCACCCATGACCTCACACAGTGCCCCGGCGGCCATCGAGCACGCCACACCAACTTCGCCCTGACAGCCGACTTCGGCCCCGGAAATCGAGGCGTTTTCTTTATAGAGAATGCCGATCGCCGCAGCCGTCAGCAGAAAACGCACGACGCCGTCTTCGTTGGCGCTGTTGATAAAGCGCATGTAGTAATGCAGCACGGCAGGGACAATGCCCGCTGCGCCGTTGGTGGGTGCAGTGACCACGCGCCCGCCATTGGCGTTTTCTTCGTTGACGGCCAGTGCGTACAGGTTGACCCAATCCAGCACCGAGAGCGCATCGCGCAACGAGGCTTCCGGGTTTTGGCACAATTGACGATACAGCCTGGCAGCACGTCGTTTTACCTTGAGGCCGCCTGCCAGAATGCCTTCGTTGCGACACCCTGCTTCGACGCAGTCCTGCATCACCTGCCAGATCTTCAGCAGCCCGGCGCGTGTTTCGGCTTCAGGTCGCCAGGCGGCTTCGTTGGCCAGCATGACCTGACTGATGGACATCCCGGTGTTGGCGCAATGGGCCATCAGTTCCTTGCCGGTCTTGAACGGGTAGGGCAGAACGGTGCTGTCTTCGACGATACGGTCGGCACCCGCGGCGTCTTCATCCACCACGAACCCGCCACCGACCGAGTAATACTCGCGGCTGCGGATCTGCAAACCTGCGTCATCAAAGGCACGAAAAATCATGCCGTTGGGGTGATAGGCCAGCGGTTTGCGAATCATCGCCAAGTGCTGCTTTTCGATGAACTCGATGCTGTGCTCGCCGAGCAGGTTGATACGGTTGCTGCTGCGGATGCGTTGCAGGCGTTCGTCAACGTGCGCGGTGTCGACGGTATCCGGGTGTTCGCCTTCAAGACCCAGCAGCACGGCCTTGTCGCTGCCGTGACCTTTGCCGGTGGCACCGAGGGAGCCATAAAGCTCGACTTTGACGCGGGTCGTGGCGGAAAGCAGGTCGTCGCGGCGCAAACCTTCGACGAACCGCGCAGCGGCACGCATCGGACCCACGGTATGGGAGCTGGAGGGGCCAATGCCGATCTTGAACAGGTCAAACACGCTCAGGGACATGATTGGGCTCCTGGGGAGATTCTTATTGTGTAGCTAGGACGGGCCTTGTGGGAGCCAGCAAGCCGGCTCCCACAGGTTCAGCGCTCCCATGCAATTACATCGGAGCGCTCCAGATTGCGTGTTACGCGTAGTCTTCGATAGACGGGCAAGCGCACACCAGGTTGCGATCACCGAACACGTTGTCGACGCGACCGACTGGTGGCCAGTACTTGCCTTCGATCAACGACGCCACCGGATACACCGCTTGCTCGCGGCTGTACGGATGGCTCCACTCACCCACCAGCTCGGCCGCCGTGTGTGGCGCGTTTTTCAGTGGGTTGTCGTCTTTGTTCAGCTCGCCGCTTTCCACTGCGCGAATTTCTTCGCGGATCTTGATCATGGCGTCGCAGAAGCGATCCAGTTCTTCTTTGGATTCGCTTTCGGTCGGCTCGATCATCAGCGTACCCGCTACCGGGAACGACATGGTCGGGGCGTGGAAGCCGAAGTCGATCAGGCGCTTGGCGACGTCATCGACGCTGATGCCGCTGCTGTCTTTCAATGGGCGCAAATCGAGAATGCATTCGTGAGCGACCAGGCCGCTGGTGCCGGTGTACAGCACCGGATAGTGCTCTTCCAGGCGACGGGAGATGTAGTTGGCGTTGAGAATGGCCAATTGCGACGCGCGCTTCAGACCTTCGCCGCCCATCATGCGGATGTACATCCAGGTGATTGGCAGAATGCTTGCGCTGCCGAATGGTGCGGCGCAGACCGCGCCTTCCTTGCGCTCCATCTTGCCGTGGCCCGGCAGGAATGGTGCCAGGTGCGACTTCACGCCAATCGGGCCGACGCCCGGGCCGCCACCGCCGTGAGGGATGCAGAAGGTTTTGTGCAGGTTCAGGTGGGACACGTCGCCGCCGAACTTGCCCGGTGCACAGAGGCCGACCATCGCGTTCATGTTGGCGCCGTCGATATACACCTGGCCGCCGTTGTCGTGAATGATGCCGCAGATTTCGCGGATGCCATCTTCGAACACGCCGTGGGTCGACGGGTAGGTGATCATCAGCGCGGCGAGGTGTTCGCGGTGCTCGATGGCCTTGGCACGCAGATCTTCGATGTCGACGTTGCCGCGGGCATCGCAGGCGGTCACCACCACGCGCATGCCCGCCATTTGAGCGGTAGCCGGGTTGGTGCCGTGAGCGGACGACGGGATCAGGCAGATGTCGCGACGGTCATCGCCACGGCTTTGATGGTAGGCGCGAATGGCCAAGAGACCCGCGTATTCGCCCTGGGAACCGGCGTTCGGTTGCAGCGAGATAGCGTCGTAACCGGTAGCGGCGCACAGCATCGCTTCCAGTTCGTCGGTCAGTTGCTGATAGCCAGCGCTTTGCTCGGCAGGGGCGAAAGGGTGCAGGTTGCCGAACTCGGCCCAGGTCACTGGAATCATTTCGCTGGCCGCGTTGAGCTTCATGGTGCATGAACCCAGCGGGATCATGGTGCGGTCCAGCGCCAGGTCCTTGTCGGCCAGGCGACGCAGGTAGCGCATCAGCTCGGTTTCGGAGTGGTAGCGGTTGAAGACTGGGTGGCTGAGGATTGGCGACTGGCGCTTCAGTTCGGCAGGCAGGCGCGATTCAACGCTGTTGGCCAGCGCGGCGAAATCCGGCAGTGCCTGACCGTCGGTGGCGAACAGTTTCCACAGCACTTCGATGTCGGCTTGCTGAGTGGTTTCATCCAGCGACAGACCCAGACGCTCGGCGTCCACTTCCCGCAGATTGATCTGCTGGGCGCGTGCCTTGGCGTGCAGTTCGGCGGTTTTCGCGCCGGTGTTCAGGGTGATGCTGTCGAAGAAGAACGCTTGCTCGACGTTCAGACCCAACTGGCTCAAGCCTTTGGCGAAGATCGCGGTCAGGCGATGCACGCGGTTGGCGATGCGGGTCAGGCCGACCGGGCCGTGGTAAACGGCGTACATGCTGGCGATGTTGGCGAGCAAAACCTGCGCGGTGCAGATATTGCTGGTGGCCTTCTCGCGGCGGATATGCTGTTCGCGGGTCTGCATGGCAAGACGCAGTGCGGTCTTGCCGAAACGGTCGATGGACACACCCACCAGACGGCCCGGCATGTCGCGCTTGTAGGCATCTTTGGTGGAGAAATAAGCAGCGTGCGGACCACCGAAGCCCAGCGGCACGCCGAAGCGTTGCGCGCTGCCGATGGCAACGTCGGCGCCGAATTCGCCTGGTGGGGTCAGCAGCGTCAGGGCCAGCAGGTCAGCGGCCACTGCGACCAGCGCATTGGCGGCGTGGAAGCGCTCGACCAGTTCGCGGTAATCGAACAGATCGCCATTGCTTGCCGGGTATTGCAGCACGGCGCCGAAGAACTCGCTGACATCGCCCAGTTGGCTTTCGTCCGCCACGACCACTTCAATGCCCAATGGCTCGGCACGGGTACGCAGTACGTCGAGGGTTTGCGGGTGGCAATGGGCCGAGGCGAAGAACTTTTGGCTGCCTTTGTTCTTGCTCAGGCGTTTGCAGAAGGTCATGGCTTCGGCGGCGGCGGTGGCTTCGTCCAGCAGCGAGGCGTTGGCGATGGGCAGGCCGGTCAGGTCGCTGATCAGGGTCTGGAAGTTCAGCAACGATTCCAGGCGGCCTTGGGAAATTTCAGGTTGGTACGGGGTGTACGCGGTGTACCAGGCCGGGTTTTCCAGCAGGTTGCGCAGGATCGGCGCCGGGGTGTGAGTGTTGTAGTACCCCTGACCGATGTAGGTCTTGAACAGTTGGTTCTTGGCGGCGATGGCTTTGATGTCAGCCAGTGCGTCGGCTTCGCTTTGCCCGGTAGACAGGCCCAGTACGCTGGTGCCCTTGATCGATTCGGGGATCACGCTCGCGCTTAGGGCTTCCAGCGAGTCGAACCCCAGGGTGGCGAGCATGGCTTGCTCGTCGTCGGCACGCGGGCCGATGTGACGGGCGATGAATTCGTTGGCGGTGCTCAATTCGATGCGATCAGTCATTACGCGTTCCTCAGGCTTCGGCGTTGGCTTTGATCAGACGGTCGTAAGCGTCCTGATCCAGCAGTTGGCCGACAGCGGTAGCGTCGGAAGGAATAAAACGGAAGAACCAGCCTTGGCCCATCGGGTCTTCGTTGACCAGCTCGGGGTTGGCGTCCAGTGCCGGGTTGATCTCGACGACCTCGCCATTCAATGGCATGTAAACGCCGCTGGCCGCTTTGACCGATTCAACGGTAGCGGCTTCGGCGCCTTTGTCGTAGGACTGTAGCTCAGGCAGTTGAACGAAGACCACGTCACCCAGTGCGTCTTGCGCGAAAGCCGTGATGCCGACTGTGACGCTGCCATCCGCTTCGGCCCGCAGCCACTCGTGATCTTCGGTAAAACGCAACTCGCTCATGGAAACTCCCCAAGGTGAAAAACTGCCCGTCGTTGTCGCGAGCATGATGGGCAGGTGCTTAGCAAGTTTGCGGCCAACCTTATGCCAGGCCTGTAAATCAGGGGTTTCAGGGTGTTTTGGGATTTTTTGAAATCTGTAGTTGTAGCGAAATCGCTACAGTTTCGCGGGGTTTGAAAAGTGCTTCGGGATCAACGCCTTGTCGGCTGGGGAGTTGCGCAGGTCGTAACGATATCGTTCCGTCGTATCGAATTCGTTCCGATCGGCGCGCGAACCTGCAGGAGATTCTATGGTGGCTAATCAACCGCGTTCGCCACCAAGGCGGCTCCCACAGGTTCGGCGTCGAACTAAAGATTTGGATTCGGCGTAATTACTGTGGGAGCCGCCTTGGTGGCGAAGACGATAGGTCAGTCAGCATCGTCAGCAAGTCGGACACAGAGCATTTGTACCCAACCGTAGAATCTCCCACAGTTCCGGCGTGATCAGCGGGGTTGTGTTGGGCCATTCAGTTTTTGCTGGATATCCCGTACTTGCGCAGCCGATGGGCGATGGCTGTGTGGGAGGTTTGCAGTCGGGCAGCCAGTTGCCGGGTCGAGGGGTATTCGCCATACAGCTTTTCCAGCAGCGACTTTTCAAAGTGCTCGACCGCCGCTTCCAGGCTCTCGATTTCGCCGTCGCTTTCCCGAGCGACGGCTGTACCGGCGATGTCCAGATCGCCAATGTCCACCAGCGCACTTTCGCAAATGGCCGCCGCGCGGAAGATCACGTTTTGCAACTGACGCACGTTGCCCGGCCAGCGGTTGCCCAGCAGCGCCGGATAGGTCGCTGGCGCCAATCGGCACACGGGGCGTTGAATCTGGGTGCAGGCCTGTTCCATGAAAAAGCGCGCCAGCAGCAAGATGTCCTGACCACGCTCGCGCAGGGGAGGGACCTCCAGATTGAGCACGTTCAGGCGATAGAACAGGTCTTCACGAAACGTGCCCTCGGCGACCATCTTCTCCAGATCGCGGTGGGTCGCGCTGACGATGCGCACGTTGACCTGCACTTCCTTGTCGCCACCGACCCGCCGGAAACTGCCGTCATTCAGAAAGCGCAGTAACTTGGCCTGCAGGTAGGGCGACATTTCGCCGATTTCGTCGAGAAACACCGTGCCTTGGTTGGCTAGCTCCATCAAACCCGGTTTGCCACCACGCTGCGCCCCGGTGAACGCGCCGGGGGCGTAACCGAACAGTTCGCTCTCGGCCAGGCTTTCCGGCAATGCGGCGCAGTTCAATGCCAGAAACGGTGCACCATTGCGGGCGCTCACGGCGTGGCAGGCGCGGGCCACCAGTTCTTTGCCGGTGCCGGTTTCGCCTTGAATCAATAACGGCGCATCCAGTGCTGCGACTCGCTGGGCACGGGCTTTGAGGGTTCGAATGGGCGCGGAGTCGCCGAGCAACGAATCGAACCCTTCGGCGTGGTCGTGATGCAGGGCTGAAAGGCGCTCACCAATGCGACTGGGCAGGTACAGCGTGATCAGGGCGCCTGCGTCCGTGATCGGCGTGGCGTCCAGCAGTAATGCTTCGCCATTGAGCGTGACTTCGCGCAAAGGCAGTCGAAAGCCATTTTCCAGCAGCGCGGTTTGCAGCGCGGCATCGGCAAACAAGTCCCCGACAGCCTCGCCCGCAGGTTCGCGGCCATACAGCGCTACCAGCGCAGGGTTGGCGAGCAGCACATGGCCCGCGCTGTCCAGCGCCAATACTGGGTCGGCCATGGCCGCGAGCAGAGCATCGAGTTGCAAGTGCCGACGCTGGCCGGGAAGGATATCCACGACCTTGATCGCTTCCACCCCGCGTACGCGAAACAATCGGTCTTTCAGTTCTTCCAGCAGTTCATGGCTTAGGGTGGGCGCGTCGATGTAGACGTTGGGCGGCACCATTTCCACGGCGTCGAGGTTCAGATTCCGCGCGCCGAGAATCGCCAGCACTTCCTGAGTGATGCCGACGCGGTCGATGAACGTGACGTGGATGCGCATGGGGAGGTCGGGATGCTCGTGCCGAAGATGGGCGCGATTATGCCAGCAAACGAACATATTCCGTGCCACGGAGCAGCCCCTGTGGGAGCGAATTTATTCGCGATGCGGTTGTGCATCCGACACATCTCTATCGGCCGGACTATTTTCGCGAATGAATTCGCTCCCTCAGGGGAGGATCGACAGACCTGTGATTATTCCAAATGCTCAGGCTTCACCGGATCGCCGGATTTCATGTCCAACTGGTCGCGAATGTCTTCGAACATGGCGTCGTATTGGCCATGCATTTCATGCAGATCGGTGTTTTTGGGCAGGCCATGCTTCTCGGCAAGACGTGAGACGTCGCTGGCGAAGTTGTAGGCGAGGTCTTTGGGCAGGTCGAAGCTTTCGTTGACGGCTGTGCCGTTGATGTCGCCCTTGAGCGTGAAATGCATACCGGGGCCGGAGTCGGTCTGGCTGACTTCATAGCGAATGTGCAGATCGTAACTGACGTCATCCGGCTGCAGGGCAGGGCGAGCGATGTGCAGGTGGCCTGGTTCGAACATGTGACTGCTCCCTCAAGAAACGATGACCGTAAGGAGCAGACCGTGTGCGCTGGCCTGGGTTCAGCGCTGGACGTTCAGCGCTGACCGGAAGACTCCGGGCACTCGGCGGAGCGTGCGCCGGGTTCAGGGCGCGACCAGATCCACAGATTGACCAGCACCATGCCGGTGATCGCGAAGTAGATCCACCAGTGAGGTGTCAGCACGATCAGCATGATGACGGCACAGATGAGCATGGTGACGGTTGCACTGATCTTGGCACTGCGGGCGATGAGTTTGCCGTTGCGCCAGTTGCTCAGCATCGGGCCGAACAGGCGATGGTTTTCCAGCCAGGCACTCAGGCGGGGCGAGCTTTTGGTCGCAGCCCAGGCAGCCAGCAGGATGAATTCGGTGGTGGGCAGCCCCGGAATGAAGATCGCAATGATGCCGATGGCAAGGCTGACGTAGGCCAGAATGCCAAACAGGATGCGGGACAGTTTGCTGCCGGGCGGAGTGTGGGTCATGAGTCCTGGAACAACCGGTGAAGAGATGTTGCACGGGGCAGGCCCGTCGAAGGCCCCCAGCTTAACAAAGCCGGGGCGCCTGCGGGGCGTCATCAGGCAGGTTCAGCTTCGGCAGCCGACGTATAGGCATGTTCCAGCAATACGTTGAAGCGTTCGAAGGCGGCGATGGCGCCTTTGTCGATCTGGCGCTCCTGCTCTTCGCTGAACGGCAGTTCGTCGAGGATCCGGGTGAAACGTTTCCAGCCGTCGGCGCGACCACCGACTGGCTCGCCCAGATGACGGGCGCCGAACGTCTCGCTCAGGTTCAGGGACACAGCGCGTTTGATCAGAAAAGCAGCGCCCAGCTTCGAACCCTCCGACACGAACAGCCAGCCCAAGGCTTCGGCTTGTGAAGGTTTGTCGACGGCGCCCGCCACGGGAGCCGGGATCGGGGTGTCGAGGTCGTTCAGGTCAGCCTTGGCTTGTTCGGCGCGGCAGCGCTCTGGCAGATCGGCGATCAGGTCGACCAGTTGCGGGTCGGTGTACAGCGCTTTCAATTCCTGTTGAAACAGGTATTGGGCGGCCAGAAAACGACTGTAACTGGCCAGGGTTTCGAACGGGGCGTTGGCCTTGACGGCCTTGTCCAGTTTCTCATGCGGGGCATGGGTGATCTGGTTCAGGCGCTGCGAGCGACGAATCGAGTCTTCAGACATGGTGTCTTCCTTGGAAAAAAGAGGCCTTGTAAATAAGACGAGTGAGTCTCGAAGAACAGTAAAAAAATCGATGGGGCAAAGAGAGTTCCGTGGGAGCCGCCTTGCTGGCGAATGCGGTGTGTCATTGCCATTGGCGTGGCTGACGCGCCGCTTTCGCCAGCAAGCCGGCTCCCACAAAAGTAGGTGAGTGGCCGGTTAGATATCCCACACCAGATTGATGGCGAAGTTACGGCCCGGCTGAGTCAGGCGATCAAGGTTGGCGGGCGCGGTGACACCTGCCTCACCCACGCCGTCGTAGCCGCGCACGTCATCCCACAGCCAGTATTTCTTGTCGGCCAGGTTGTACACGCCGCCGCTGACGGTCACATCGTCGGTAACTTTGTAGTAACCGGTCAGGTCCAGCAAACCAAAGCCTGGGGTCTTGAACTGGGTCGAAGAGCCGTCCGGCGCGTGGAAGTTGGAGTCGTCCACGCGGGTTTTGCGCTTGACCAACGTCCAACTCAGCAGGCCGCCGTAGTTGTCCTGGTCATAGCCCAGACCGAACACGCCGGTCAGCGGGTTGATGCTGTTGATCGGTTGACCCGTGTCGTCGTTACGGCCGTAGGCATAGGCCAGCGATCCTTGGGTGTAGAGGCCTTGTGGCGCTCCGAAGCTGTCCAGATTCAGACGGCCCTTCAACTCCACACCCTTGATGGTGGCGTGCTTGATGTTGTTGGACTGGAACACCGCTTCGGTAGAGGTCGCCGGTTGAATGGCGTCTTCATTAATGAAGTCACGGTATTTGTTGTAGAACACCGCAACGTCGAACGAGCCCTCATCGAAGCGCCCACGCAGACCCGTTTCGTAGCTCTTGCTCTTTTCCGGTTCCAGGTCCGGGTTAGGCTCCACCACATAACCGGTGTTGAGGTTTTCGAAGCGGCCATACAGCGCCTTGGCGCTCGGCGTGCGGAAGCCTTCGGCGTACTGGCCGTACCAGGTGTAGGCGTCGTCGATGGTGTACGTCACACCCAGTTTCGGCGACAGGCGATGCCATTTCTTCTCTTTGTCATTGAACTGGTCGGCGCTGGTCAGGCTGACGGCACGCAGGAACTCTGGCGTGACGTGCGGATTGAGCGTGGTGTAGTCGTAGCGCGCTCCCGGCGTAAAGGTCCAGTCACCCCATTTGATCTGGTCCTGGGCGAACAGGGCATAGGTATTGATGGTTGGATCCGGGAAGTCGCTGTTTGGCGCCAGGCTGTCGGAGGCGGTAGGGCTGGTGGCGCCAATGGTGCGGCAAGTGCCCAGAACGGCGGCGCAGGTCGCGGTTCCGCTGCGTTCGCCAGTCACTTTCTGCTGCTTGAGGGTCGTGCCGTAGGTCAGCAGGTGCTCGGTATCGCCGATGTTGAAGGTCTTGTCCAACTGGGCGTCAAAGATCCACTGGCGTTCTTTGTAGGTGGTGTCGCGGGTCCGCCAGACATCTCGGCTGCCTGGCACGTAGCGCTCGATGGTGTTTTGGTCGGTCTTGGCGATTTGATAGTTCAGGCTCCACTTGACGTTGTCGACCAGCAGGCTGTCCAGTGCGAAGGTGTTTTCCAGACCGAAACGCTCGCGGGTGATGACGTCGTTACCTTCGCGCCCCTGATAGAAGCCGAAACCACGCCCCCCCGTGAAGGGGCCGCCCACCGCGCTTTTCTGGTTGGTGTGGGTGTCATCCTTGTACTTTTCATAGGTGAACGCCAAGCGGTCGCCGTCGCCATAGTTCCACCCCAGTTTGGCCAGCACGTTGGTAGCGCGGTTGTCTTCCGGGTTGGCGGCAGTGCGATTCAGCCCGGTGCCGCCGTGTTCACCGTAAGACTCGGTTTCGCGACCGTTGCGCTGGCTGACATGCAGCAACGCGTCGAAATCACCTTCGCGACCGGCCACGGTGGCCGAGTTCAGCCAGCTATTGTCCGCCGAGCTGTAACCGGTTTTCAGGCGGGCGCCGACGTCCTTGCCTTCTTTGATGATGTCGTCCGGGTCCAGCGTGTAGTAGCTCACTGCGCCGCCGATGGCGCTGCTGCCGTACAGGGCCGACGCCGGGCCGCGCAGGACCTCCACGCGTTTGACGATTTCCGGGTCGATGTAATTGCGATGGGTGTTGGCGTACGGGCCGGAGAAATAGTTGTCCGGCACTTCGACGCCGTCGACCTGCGTCAATATGCGATCACCGTCGATACCGCGAATGTTGTAGCCGCTGGTGCCTGCACGCTGGCCGGCGCCGCCTACCGAAACGCCCGGTTCATAGCGCACCAGATCGCGAATGTTGTTGACGTTCTGGCGATCCAGCTCGGCGCGGTCGTGCACGGTGACGGTGCTGGGGACCGAATCCACCGATTGCGCCTGACGGGTGGCGCTGACAGTCACCTGATCCAGTGCCAGGGCGCCCGCGGTGTTGCGTTTTTCCAGCACGACGTTGTTGTTGCCCAGGTTGCGGTAGCTCAGATTGCTGCCTGCCAGCAGACGATCGAGGGCTTTCTCTGCCGACATCGAGCCTGTGACGCCTGGCGAGGTCACATTTTGTGCCAGATCTGACGACATCCCCACCTGCCAGCCGGTGATTTTGCTGAACTCGTTCAGTGCCGACACCAGTGGCTGCTGTTTGATCGAGAACTGATAGCTGCCCGCCACACGGGCCGGTTGTTCAGCGGCTGCAACGGGGGCGCCGTGCAGACCGGCGGTCAACACCGCGACGGTCAGCAAAGAAAGGGCGAAGGTGCGGGTGGCTCTTGGCGAGTCGGAAGTGGCGGGGGTGAACGTGGACGGCATCGATAGCGCTCCCTGTCGTGCGGGTCGTTACAGTGTTGGCAAGTGCTGTATTAATAGGAATCACTTGCATTGGCTATAACGAGACGAACGACTCTCGGCTATCGCGTAAAAATAATTATTCTCAATTCAAAATCACCAGCGCAGGCAGTTCGTGCAGGCGTGCGGAGGTGATTTGCGCCAGTGAGCGGACCACGTCGATAGGGTTGTCGAGGCGATAGTTTCCAGTCACGGCAACCTGATCCAGCTTGGTATTGGCGTTGACGATCCAGCCTGGGTAGTAACGGCGCAGCTCCGTCAGGACTTCGCTCAACGGGCAATTATCGAAAATCAGGCGGCCCTGGACCCAGGCCAGATCCTTGTTCTGGTCGAGTTTCTCTCGGTGCCCGAAGCCATCGGGGCCGACGCGCAAACTGTCGCCTGCATTCAGGCTCATCTGGGAATTGCCTTTGGCGGAATGGACATTGACCGCGCCACGTTCGACCTGAATCTGCGCGACGCCGTCCAGATAACGCACGGCAAATGAGGTGCTACTGGCGCTCATGCGCACCGGACCGGCCTCGACCTCTAGTGGCAAACCCTTCGCGCCGGGCACTTCGAAGAAGGCCTCGCCCTCGTAAAGCCGGGCGATGCGTTGCCGATCATCCAACTCGCTGGAGAAGGCGGATCGGGTATTGAGTAACACCTTCGAACCGTCCCCCAACTCAAGGCGCTGGCGCTCTCCGGCGACCGTCAGGTGGTCGGCTTTCAATCGCAAGGGCAGGTCGCTGAAGTTGAACAGGCCCAGCAGCAGAACGGCGGCAGTGGCCAGTGGTAGCCAGTGCGGACGCAGACGGCGCAGCATCGACGGTTTTTTCGGCGCGGCAAGACTCATCGCGGCATCGAATACCGGTTGAGAATTCCAGATGGCCTCGGCCTTGGCAAAGGCTTCGCCATGGACTGGGTCGGCGGCGAGCCATTCCTGAAAGCGTGCGCGCTGCTGCGCGTCAGCGCCTTCCAGTTCGATCAGCCAGTTCAGGGCTTGATCCATGGCGCTGCCGTTCAGCGGCTGGGCTGCCTGACTGGGGCCAGGTGAGTGAGAGTCCGTCAAGGGGCGTCCTCGGCTACACGGGTGTGGGGCGGGAGTTTAGCGCTACGGTCGCTGACCTTCCGCAAGATTTCTTATGAAGTATGGATCAGGCTGCTCTCATCAACGTTCGAGCCGGGCTGCAACCCCGACGCAAATCGCCATGATCAGCTTGAGTTCCTTTTGTACGGTGCTGGCGGAAACACCCAGTTGCTCGGCGATTTCCAGATAGCTGCAACCGTTTAACCGACTCAGCGTGAAAATCTTCTGCTGGCGCGGCGTGAGCTTCTCCAGGCTGGCGTTCAGGTTGTGCAGCAGGCGATCCGCGTGGGCGGCATCTTCGAGCGTGGCATCGGGCGCGACGACACTGTGAACGTCAGCCAGTGGGACGTCGTCAACGATGGTGCGCGCGTGAATGCGTTTGGCGCGCAGATGGTCCAGCGCCAGGTTGCGAGCGGTCTGGAATACGAAGGGTTCGAGATGATCGATGGCGCGTTCGCCCAGTGCACGGGTCACCCGCAGGTAGGTTTCCTGCAAGAGATCTTCGGCGGTGCTGGGGTTGCGAACCATGCGTTGCAGGGTGCGCAGCAGAATCGTTCGCCTTGCCAGGAAAACGTCGTTGAAGTGCGACTGACTCACGGGGATACCCGACCAGAAATTCAGCGAATGATAATGATTGTCATCTGCTGTATGGGTCAAGGGTCAAAATTGCAAAGAATGTGTAAACGCCAGTATCGGTCGGCGCTTATAGACATTGCGGGAGCCGCCAAGGCGGCTCCCACAGGAGGCTTAGGCTTTTACTCCGCCTTCATCAGCGCCAGGCAGTTATCCAGCATGCGGTTGGAGAAGCCCCATTCGTTGTCGTACCAGGCCAACACTTTCAACAGACGGCCGCTGACTTTGGTGTGGTTGGCGTCGAAGATCGACGACAGCGGGTTGTGGTTGAAGTCGTGGGACACCAGCGGCAGGGAGTTGTAGCCGAGAATTTTCGAGTGTTTGGCGGCTTCTTTCATGATCGCGTTGACTTCTTCGGCAGTCGCATCGCGCTTCAACTGAATGGTCAGGTCCACCAGCGAGACGTTGATCACCGGTACGCGCACCGCCATGCCGGTCAGTTTGCCCGCCAGTTCCGGCAGCACCAGGCCAACGGCCTCAGCGGCGCCGGTTTTGCTCGGGATCATTGATTGCGTAGCCGAGCGGGCGCGGTACGGGTCGGTGTGGTAGACGTCGATCAGGTTCTGGTCGTTGGTGTAGGCGTGAACGGTGGTCATCAGGCCGCTTTCAATGCCCAGCTCGCGGTTCAGCACCTGGGCGACCGGCGCCAGGCAGTTGGTGGTGCACGACGCGTTGGAGATGACCTGATGGGACTGACGCAGCACGTCATGGTTGACGCCGAATACCACGGTGGCATCAGCGCCCTTGGCCGGGGCCGAGATGATGACTTTCTTCGCACCGGCGGTGATGTGCGCGGCGGCTTTGGCGCGGTCGGTGAACAGGCCGGTGCACTCGAACACCACGTCGATCTTTTCCGACTTCCATGGCAACTCGGCAGGGTTGCGAATGGCGCTGACCGAAATACGGTCACCATTGACCGTCAGGCTTTCCTTGTCGTGCTCGACAGTGGCGTCGAACGGGCCGTGAACGGTGTCGTATTTGAGGAGGTGGGCGTTGATCTCGCTGTCGCCCAGATCGTTGATGGCGACGACCTGCAGGTCCTGGCGATAGCCTTGGGTATAGAGTGCACGAAGGACGTTGCGGCCGATGCGGCCAAAGCCATTGATTGCGATGCGGAGAGTCATACACCCATCCTCTGTGAATTTGTTGTTGGAATTACAAGATTATTCTCATAAAAATAGAAAACAAGCCTTTTTAGTGGCAGTATTTTGTTTTATCTACAAATAGAAGCCCGTCGGGCCAGCACAATTTCCTGAAAATCAATGCGTTGCTGAAGCGTTTCTTCAGGGCCATCATGATTGTCAGATTTTGTAAGCGCCTGAAACGGGTGACCCCATCCGTTAGCCTGGAGTTCATGACAATGCATCCCCGCGTCCTTGAGGTAACCGAACGGCTGATCGCTCGCAGCCGTGACACCCGTCAGCGCTATCTGCAACTGATCCGGGGCGCGGCGAGCGACGGGCCGATGCGCGGCAAGCTGCAATGCGCCAACTTTGCCCATGGCGTCGCGGCCTGTGGCAGCGAAGACAAGCACAGCCTGCGCATGATGAACGCGGCCAACGTCGCCATCGTGTCGGCGTACAACGACATGCTCTCTGCGCACCAGCCGTACGAACATTTTCCTGAGCAGATCAAAAAGGCCTTGCGTGAGATTGGCTCTGTCGGCCAATTTGCGGGCGGTGTGCCTGCCATGTGCGATGGCGTCACTCAGGGTGAGCCGGGCATGGAATTGAGTATCGCCAGCCGTGAGGTCATCGCGATGGCCACGGCGGTGGCGCTGTCCCACAACATGTTCGATGCCGCTCTGATGCTGGGCATCTGCGACAAGATCGTGCCGGGCCTGATGATGGGGGCGTTGCGTTTTGGTCACCTGCCGATGATCTTCGTGCCGGGTGGGCCGATGGTGTCGGGTATTTCCAACAAGGAAAAAGCCGACGTGCGGCAACGCTACGCCGAAGGCAAGGCGACCCGCGAACAGCTGCTGGACTCGGAAATGAAGTCCTACCACGGTCCGGGTACTTGCACCTTCTATGGCACCGCCAACACCAACCAGTTGCTGATGGAAGTCATGGGACTGCACTTGCCGGGCGCCTCCTTCGTCAATCCCTACACACCGCTGCGCGATGCCCTGACCCGCGAAGCGGCGTTTCAGGTCACGCGCCTGACTAAGCAGAGCGGCGATTTCATCCCTCTGGGAGAGATTGTGGACGAGCGTGCGCTGGTCAACTCGATCGTTGCATTAAACGCGACGGGCGGTTCCACCAACCACACGCTGCACATGCCCGCCATCGCTCAGTGCGCAGGCATTCAACTGACCTGGCAGGACATGGCTGATCTGTCGGAAGTCGTGCCGACCCTGACCCACGTCTATCCAAACGGCAAGGCCGACATCAACCATTTCCAGGCGGCGGGCGGCATGTCGTTCCTCATTCGCGAGCTGCTGGACGCCGGTTTGTTGCATGAAGACGTGAACACCGTGATGGGCCGTGGCCTGCGTCGCTATACCCAGGAGCCGTTCCTTGAAGATGGCAAGCTGGTTTGGCGCGATGGCCCGATTGAAAGCCTGGACGAGAACATTCTGCGTCCGGTGGCTCGCCCGTTCTCGCCGGAAGGCGGCTTGAGAGTGATGGAAGGCAATTTGGGCCGTGGTGTGATGAAGGTTTCGGCGGTGGCGCTGGAGCATCAGATCGTCGAAGCCCCGGCGCGTGTGTTCGAAGATCAGCAGGACCTGGCCGACGCCTTCAAGGCGGGCGAGCTGGAGCGGGACTTCGTCGCCGTAATGCGTTTTCAGGGGCCGCGCTCCAACGGCATGCCTGAGTTGCACAAAATGACGCCGTTCCTGGGCGTGCTGCAGGATCGTGGCTTCAAAGTGGCGTTGATCACCGACGGGCGCATGTCTGGGGCTTCGGGGAAAATTCCGGCGGCGATCCATGTGTGCCCGGAAGCCAGCGATGGTGGTCCTTTGGCGCTGGTGCGTGATGGGGATCTCATCCGTGTGGATGGGGTCAAAGGAACGTTGCAAGTTCTGGTCGAACCGGCAGAATTGGCGTCCAGAGAACCGGCAATCGGACGTTTGTCCCACAACGTGGGCACCGGCCGTGAGCTGTTCGGTTTCATGCGCATGGCCTTCAGCTCGGCAGAGAAGGGCGCCAGCGCCTTCACGGCTAATCTGGAGACGCTCAAGTGACATTGGCGATGGTGGGTGATATCGGCGGCACGAATGCGCGTTTTGCCATTTGGGAAGACGATCAGTTGCATTCGATCCGGGTCTTCCCGACGGTGGATTACGCCAGCCCCGAAAAGGCCCTGCTGGTCTATCTACAGGATCTGGAGCTGCAGCTGGGCGACGTCGGTTCCATCTGTCTGGCGGTCGCAGGCCCTGTGACCGGCGACGATTTTCACTTCACCAACAGCCACTGGAAGATCAATCGTCAGGCGTTCTGCGCGGCGCTGAAGATCGACAACCTGATCATGGTCAACGATTTCACCGCGATGGCGCTTGGCATGACCCGCCTGCGCGATGACGAATACCTGACCGTGCGTCACGGCAAGGGCGATCCCAAAGCCGCTCGCGTGGTGATCGGTCCGGGCACCGGGTTGGGTGTCGGTACGCTGATTCGCTCTGGCGAGAGCCACTGGACGGCGGTGCCAGGCGAAGGTGGGCATGTTGATTTGCCTATTGGCAGCCCGCGCGAGGCGCTGTTGTGGATGCGCCTGATGGCCAGCCACGAACATGTCAGCGCCGAGACCATTCTCAGTGGTGCCGGTCTGTTGCTGTTGTATCAAGTGAGTTGTGCGCTGGACGAGATTGAGCCAGAGCTGAAATCTCCGGCAGCGATTACCTCGGCCGCGCTCAAAGGCGACCCGGTAGCCTGCGCGGTGCTTGAGCAGTTTTGTGTATTTCTGGGACGCGTGGCGGGCAACAACGTGTTGACCGTCGGTGGCCGGGGCGGTGTATACATCGCTGGTGGGGTGATCCCGCGTTTCGTCGACTTCTTCACGCAGAGCGGCTTCAGCAGGGCGTTTGCGGAAAAAGGGCTGATGAAGGACTACTTCAAGGACGTGCCGGTGTGGCTGGTGACGGCTGAGTACCCAGGGCTGATGGGCGCTGGTGTGGCCCTCGATCAGGCGCTGATTGCCCAGGGCTGATGCCGAACGCAATACCTGTGGTAGCTGGCTTGCTGGCGAATGCGGAGTGTCAGACAACACAGTGTCGAATGAAACACCGCTTTCGCCAGCAAGCCGGCTCTCACAAGAAATGTGTCACCCGCTAGACCCCATAACAACAATTTCAGTGCTTACAAGGACGACCCAATTGAACGCTGTCAGTAAATCGATTCTGGTGGTCGATGACGACCAGGAGATTCGGGAATTGCTGCAGGCCTACCTGAGCCGTTCCGGCTTTCAGGTGCGTACCGTCGGTGACGGCGCCGAGTTTCGTCAGGCGTTCAACGACGAGCCCAGCGACCTGCTGATTCTTGATGTCATGTTGCCCGACGAAGACGGCTTCAGCCTCTGTCGCTGGGTTCGTCAGCATCCGCGCCAGCCCCATGTTCCGATCATCATGCTCACGGCCAGCTCCGATGAGGCGGATCGCGTGATCGGTCTGGAGCTAGGCGCCGACGACTATATGGCCAAGCCGTTTTCCCCCCGCGAACTTCAGGCCCGTATCAAGGCCCTCTTGCGTCGTGCCCAATTCGGGCAGGAGCGCGCCGGTGGTGAAGTGCTGGTGTTCGATGAGTGGCGTCTGGACATGGTCAGCCATCGCCTCTTTCACAACGATGGGGAAGAAGTGATCCTGTCCGGTGCCGATTTCGCGCTGCTCAAACTGTTTCTCGACAACCCGCAACAGATCCTCGACCGCGACACCATCGGCAACGCCACCCGAGGGCGCGAATTGATGCCGCTGGAGCGCATCGTCGACATGGCCGTGAGCCGCTTGCGTCAGCGTTTGCGTGATACCGGCAAGGCGCCAAGGCTGATTCGAACCGTGCGCGGCAGTGGTTACCTGCTGGCGGCCAACGTGCTGCCGCAAGCCAGCAACGGCTACTGATCGCCGATGGGCAACGAGAAAAAGCGTCGCGTCCCGGTGCCGCGTTCATTGCTGGGGCGCATGCTGTTGCTGACCCTGCTCGCGGTGTTGCTGGCGCAAACGCTGTCCAGCCTTATCTGGCTATCGCAACTGCGTGCCACGCAGATGGAGGGCCTGATCACTAGCGCGCGTAGCCTTGGATTTTCCATGGCCGCAAGCGTGAGTTACTTCCGTTCGTTACCCGTGGCGTTTCGCCCGCTGGTCCTTGATCAATTGCGGAGCATGGGCGGTACGCGCTTTTTCGTGTCCCTCAACGATCGTCCGCTGGACATGCAGGTGCTGGAGCCGACGGTGCGCAAAACGGCGGTGATCGACGTCGTCGGTCAGGTGCTGCGGCAGAATCTCGGCGCCGACCCAGACATCCTCGTGCGCTTTGTGCGCCCCGAAGACCTGCGCATCTTCAACAGTGGCCTGAAACTCGACGAACTGCCGCGCTCCTGGGCGCATTACGCGCTGACACTCGAGCCGGTAAACCCTCCGGTGCTGGTGACGCAAATCGAGCTGTCACCCGGCGAATGGCTGTACATCGCCTCGCTCTTGCCCGAGCCGTACACCATGCTCGAAGAGGAAGGTTTGCCTTCGCAACAAGTCTGGTTCATCGCGTTGACTAGTATGTTTCTGCTGGTGTTCATCGGCCTGCTGGTGCACTGGCAGAGCGGCCCGCTCAAGCGTCTGGCCCGGGCGGCGCGGGACCTGTCGCTGGGGGCGGACGTAGAGCCGGTGGTCGAAGGCGGCGGCAGTGAGGTGGTCGAGGTGATGCGCGCGTTCAACACCATGCGCGACCGCATCAGCCGTTACTTGACCGAGCGCGGGCAGTTGTTCAGCGCCATCTCCCACGACCTGCGCACGCCCATCACCCGCCTTCGGCTGCGCGTCGAGTTGCTGGAAGATGAAGCGATGCAGACCAAATTCACCCGGGACCTCGACGAGCTGGAGCTGCTGGTCAAAGGCGCGCTGCAATGCGTGAAGGACACCGACATCCACGAGAACATCGAACCGGTGGATTTGAACCATGCGCTGGATTGCCTGATCGAGCCGTATCTGGGCGCCAACGGCGACGGCCGTGTCACGCTCAAGGGCAAGGCGATGTCGATGTTTTACGGCAAGCCGCTGGCGTTGCGGCGCTGCATGGGCAACTTGATCGACAATGCGATCAAGTATGGCGACAAGGCGCATTTAATCGTCGAGGACGATGCTGAGGCCTTTGTTCTACACGTCGAAGATGAAGGACCTGGCGTACCCGAGCAGCGGCTTGAGCAAGTATTCGAGCCACATTTTCGCTTGGCGGGCAAACAGCAACAGGGCTACGGCCTGGGGCTGGGCATCGCCCGCAACATCGCCCACAGCCATGGCGGCGAGGTGAGCTTGCAGAACCTGCGTGAAGGTGGGTTGCGGGTGACGCTGTATTTGCCGCGTAGCCCAAACTGAACGCGGCCACTGTAGGAGCGCGCTTGCCCGCGATAGCGGTGGGTCAGCCATCTCACTCGGTGCCGACCCACCGCGGTCGCGGGCAAGCGCGCTTCTACAACGGAATACAGCGAATGTCACCATCCTGTGACACTCGCGCATCCCTTCGTTACCGTCCGCTCTAGCCCGTTGTTTAGAATCCATGCAGCGCAAGCACTACGACTTGCTCATGCATAACAACAATAAAGGTCAAATAGATGAATTCGATCTCCCGTCTCGCAGCACTCATTTCTCTCGCCTCGTTGTTCCCTCTGAGCGCCATGGCCGCTGATTCCAAAGGCACCGTCGAAGTTGTCCACTGGTGGACCTCTGGCGGTGAAAAAGCGGCTGTCGATGTGCTTAAAGCCCAAGTCGAAAAAGACGGTTTCACCTGGAAGGACGGCGCCGTCGCCGGTGGTGGTGGTTCTACCGCCATGACCGTTCTGAAGAGCCGCGCCGTGGCCGGTAACCCGCCAGGCGTCGCCCAGATCAAAGGCCCGGACATTCAGGAGTGGGCATCCACCGGCCTGCTCGACACCGATGTCTTGAAAGACACGGCCAAAGAAGAAAAGTGGGACAGCGTCCTCGACAAGAAAGTCTCCGATACCGTGAAGTACGACGGCGATTACGTGGCCGTGCCGGTGAACATTCACCGCGTGAACTGGCTGTGGATCAACCCGGAAGTCTTCAAGAAAGCCGGTATCGATAAAGCGCCTACCACCCTCGAAGAATTCTACGCTGCAGGCGACAAGCTGAAGAAAGCCGGTTTCATCCCGCTGGCCCACGGTGGCCAGCCTTGGCAGGACAGCACCGTATTTGAAGCCGTCGTGCTCTCCGTCATGGGCGCTGATGGTTACAAGAAGGCCCTGGTCGATCTGGACAACGGCGCGTTGACCGGCCCTGACATGGTCAAGGCACTCACCGAGCTGAAGAAAGTCGCGACCTACATGGACCCGGACGGCAAAGGTCAGGACTGGAACCTGGAAGCCGCCAAGGTCATCAACGGCAAGGCCGGCATGCAGATCATGGGTGACTGGGCCAAGTCCGAATGGACCGCGGCCAAGAAGATCGCCGGCAAGGACTACGAGTGCGTAGCTTTCCCAGGTACTGACAAGGCGTTCACCTACAACATCGACTCCCTCGCTGTGTTCAAGCAGAAAGACAAAGGCACTGCTGCCGGTCAACAGGACATCGCCAAGGTCGTATTGGGTGAAAACTTCCAGAAGGTCTTCAGCATCAACAAGGGTTCGATCCCGGTGCGCAACGACATGCTGGCCGACATGAACAAGTACGGCTTTGACTCCTGCGCCCAGACCGCCGCCAAGGACTTCCTGGCGGACGCCAAGAACGGCGGCCTGCAACCGAGCATGGCGCACAACATGGCCACCACGCTGGCGGTTCAAGGTGCGTTCTTTGACGTCGTGACCAACTACATCAACGACCCGAAAGCCGATCCGGCTGATGCGGCGAAGAAGTTGGGTGCTGCGATCAAGGCGGCTAAATAAGCCACAGCTTTGTAGGAGCGCGCTTGCCCGCGATGCGTCAGATCAGGCCCTGATCGTTTAATGACACACCGCAATCGTCCGGGTGCGGCCCAGACCAAGCGCGCTCCTACAGAAACTGACTTCGCATTTCATTTTTCTGTACTGGATTTCACCATGAGTTCTGTTGCTGTGTTCAGCAAAGCCTCGCCGTTCGATGCACTGCAGCGCTGGCTACCCAAACTGGTGCTGGCGCCCAGCATGTTCATCGTTCTGGTGGGCTTCTACGGCTACATCCTGTGGACGTTCGTTCTGTCGTTCACCAATTCCACATTCCTGCCGTCCTACAAGTTCGTAGGGCTGGCGCAGTACGCCCGGTTGTTCGACAACGACCGCTGGTGGGTTGCGAGCAAGAACCTGGCCGTTTTCGGTGGCATGTTCATCGGCATCAGTCTGGTGGTCGGCGTGCTGCTGGCGGTGTTCCTCGACCAGCGCATTCGCCGCGAAGGGTTCATCCGCACGATTTACCTGTACCCGATGGCGCTCTCGATGATCGTCACCGGTACGGCCTGGAAATGGCTGCTCAACCCTGGCATGGGCCTGGACAAGCTGCTGCGTGACTGGGGCTGGGAAGGCTTGCGTCTGGACTGGCTGATCGACCCGGATCGCGTCGTCTACTGCCTGGTCATCGCCGCTGTGTGGCAGGCCTCAGGCTTCATCATGGCGATGTTTCTGGCGGGTCTGCGGGGCGTCGATCAATCGATCATCCGTGCTGCGCAAATCGACGGCGCGAGCATGCCGAAGATCTACTGGAAAGTGGTGCTGCCGAGCCTGCGTCCGGTGTTCTTCAGCTCGGTGATGATCCTGGCGCACATCGCGATCAAGAGCTTCGACCTTGTGGCCGCGATGACCGCCGGTGGTCCGGGTTATTCGTCTGACTTGCCTGCGATGTTCATGTACTCGTTCACCTTCAGCCGTGGCCAGATGGGCATGGGCTCGGCCAGTGCGATTCTGATGCTCGGTGCGATTCTCGCGATCCTCGTGCCCTACCTGTATTCCGAGCTGAGGACCAAGCGCAATGACTAGTCTGGCCGACAAACCTTCACTGAGCCTGAGCCGCATCGCGATCTACGCGGTGCTGATCGGTGCCGTGCTGATCTACCTGATCCCGCTGGTGGTCATGCTGCTGACCAGTTTCAAAACCCCGGAAGACATCGGCACCGGCAACCTGCTGAGCTGGCCTGCCGAAGTCACCGCCATTGGCTGGGTCAAGGCCTGGGCGACGGTCAAGGGCTACTTCTGGAACTCGATCATGATCACCGTTCCGGCGGTGCTGATCTCTACCGCCATCGGTGCGTTGAACGGCTACGTGCTGTCAATGTGGCGCTTCCGCGGTTCGCAGATGTTCTTCGGTCTGTTGTTGTTCGGTTGCTTCCTGCCGTTCCAGACCGTGCTGCTGCCCGCGTCGTTCACGCTCGGCAAGATGGGCCTGGCCAGCACGACCACGGGTTTGGTGTTCGTCCATGTGGTTTACGGCTTGGCCTTTACCACGCTGTTTTTCCGTAACTACTACGTGAGCATCCCGGATGCGCTGGTGAAAGCCGCGCGTCTGGATGGCGCCGGATTTTTCACGATTTTTCGTCGGATCATTCTGCCGATGTCGACCCCGATCATCATGGTCTGCCTGATCTGGCAGTTCACTCAGATCTGGAACGACTTCCTGTTCGGCGTGGTGTTTTCCAGCGGTGATTCGCAGCCCATTACCGTAGCGCTGAACAACCTGGTCAACACCAGCACCGGGGTCAAGGAATACAACGTGGACATGGCAGCGGCGATGATCGCCGGGCTGCCGACGCTGCTGGTCTATGTGCTGGCAGGCAAGTATTTCGTGCGCGGGCTGACGGCCGGCGCAGTCAAGGGGTAATCATGGCAACGCTCGAACTTCGCAATGTAAACAAGACTTACGGGGCCGGTCTGCCAGACACCCTGAAGAACATCGAACTGTCGATCAAGGATGGCGAATTCCTGATTCTGGTGGGCCCTTCCGGCTGCGGTAAGTCGACCCTGATGAACTGCATCGCCGGTCTGGAAAACATCACCGGTGGCGCGATCATGATCGGCGATCAGGACGTCAGTGGCATGAGCCCGAAGGACCGTGACATCGCCATGGTGTTTCAGTCCTACGCGCTGTACCCGACCATGAGCGTGCGCGAGAACATCGAATTCGGTCTGAAGATTCGCAAGATGAATCAGTCGGACATCGACGCGGAAGTGGCGCGGGTCGCCAAGCTCCTGCAGATCGAGCACCTGCTCAATCGCAAACCGGGCCAGCTTTCCGGTGGTCAGCAACAGCGTGTGGCCATGGGCCGTGCGTTGGCCCGTCGGCCGAAGATTTATCTGTTCGACGAACCGTTGTCCAACCTCGACGCCAAGCTGCGGGTCGAAATGCGCACCGAAATGAAACTGATGCACCAGCGCCTGAAAACCACCACGGTCTACGTGACCCATGACCAGATCGAAGCGATGACCCTGGGGGACAAAGTGGCGGTCATGAAGGACGGCATCATTCAACAGTTCGGCACCCCCAAAGAAATCTACAACGACCCGGCCAACCAGTTCGTCGCCAGCTTCATTGGTTCACCGCCGATGAACTTCATTCCGCTGCGCCTGCAACGCAAGGATGGTCGTCTGGTGGCCTTGCTGGACAGCGGTCAGGCGCGCTGTGAATTGCCGATGAGCATGAGCGACGCCGGCCTTGAAGACCGTGAGGTGATTCTGGGCCTTCGCCCTGAGCAGATCATGTTAGCGTCCGGTGAAGGTGCGGGTCTGCCGACCATTCGCGCCGAGGTGCAAGTCACCGAACCGACCGGTCCCGATACGCTGGTTTTCGTCACCCTCAACGAGAGCAAGGTGTGCTGCCGTCTGGCACCGGATGTCGCACCTGCCGTGGGTGAGACCCTGACCCTGCAATTCGATCCGTCCAAGGTGTTGTTGTTCGATGCTGCCACCGGGGAGCGTCTGGGCGTGCTGGGAAAGGCAAAACCGAATGAGGGCATGAGTAACGTTACGCGGCTCAACCGAAACTGAGCCGCAACTGACTTCACACGCAGGAGCACTGCGTCAACGAGCACACTGGCAGGGCACTTTCTGCCGTAAAAAGCGCCCTGTCAGGCACACGAGGCAAGTGGTTACAACGCTGTTCAAAGCTAATAACAATAAAACGAGGATTTAAGGGATGAAGAAGGTAAAAGGCAAATCGCTTAACCAGTTTCAGCTTATCGGTGGCTTGTCGGTCTTGGGCGCTTTGTCGCTGTCCGGAACGGCCTCTGCGATGGAACCGTTCAAAGCGAGTGAACACCTGACCGGTGACTGGGGCGGTCTGCGCCAGGAACTGTACGACAAAGGCTACGATTTCCCGATCGAGTACGTGGGCGAGGCAGGCTCCAACCTGGCTGGCGGCTACAACCACGACACGACAGGCCGTTACAGCGACCAGTTCGCATTCGGCGTGCAGATGGACCTGCAGAAAATCCTCGGTTGGCATGATGCGGAATTCAAGCTGGCGATCACCGAGCGTAGCGGAAACAACATTTCCAACGACCGTATCAGCGATCCGCGCGCGGGCACCCTCAGCTCCTCGCAAGAAGTCTGGGGCCGTGGTCAGACCTGGCGTCTGACGCAGATGTGGGTCAAGCAGAAGTATTTCGACGGCGCGCTGGATATCAAGGTCGGTCGCTTCGGTGAAGGCGAGGACTTCAACAGCTTCCCGTGCGACTTCCAGAACCTGTCGTTCTGCGGCTCGCAAGTGGGTAACTACGTGAACACCTGGTACAACTGGCCAGTCAGCCAGTGGGCCTTGCGCGTGAAGTACAACATCACGCCGGAAGTCTTCGCCCAGATCGGTGTGTACGAGCAGAACCCGTCCTATCTGGAAACCGGCAACAGCTTCAAACTCAGCGGCAGCGGCGCGAAAGGCACCGTGGTCCCGGTCGAACTGGTTTGGTCGCCTAACGTGAACTCCTTGCCAGGCGAGTACCGCGTCGGTTACTACCTCAGCTCGCCAAGCGCTGATGACGTTGCTGAAAACGTCGATGGCCAGAACCAGCGTATCTTTGGCGGTGACTTCAAGTCCCACAAAGACAAGCACGGCTGGTGGATCGTAGCGCAGCAACAACTGACCACTCACAACGGCGACGCTTCCCGCGGCTTGAGCATTTTTGCCAACGCCACGGTGCATGACAAGGCGACCAACTTCGTCGACAACTATCAGCAGATCGGCTTTGTGTACAAAGGCCCGTTCGATGCGCGTCCGAAGGATGACATCGGTATTGGCATCGCGCGCATTCACGTGAACGACGACGTCCGTGACGCTCAGCGTGAACTCAATGCCTTCAACGGCGTGAGCGATTACGACAATCCTCTGTTCCAGCCGGTGCAGACCAGCGAGTACAACTCGGAAATCTACTACGGCTTCCACGTGACCGACTGGCTGACCGTGCGTCCGAACCTGCAATACGTGAAGAGCCCAGGTGGTGTGACCGACGCGGACAACGCGCTGGTTGCGGGTCTGAAGATTCAGTCCAAGTTCTAAATCGCTTCATCGCCGCGCGGACCCGCTCCTCCGCGTGGCGCTCTCTGATGTGCTTCACAAACGATCAAGGGTCGTGTGTGCTTTGCGGGCAGCTTGGCTGCCCGTTTTTTTATGGATGATAGCTCCGTTTCCAGGAGCATTTTTTGTACGGTCAAACAACGCCATTTCTGGGATTTTCGCCGAACCTGTAAGAGTGAGCTTGCTCGTCATTGCAGTGGGTCAGCCGACTACATGCAGGTTGATACGCCGCCATCGCGAGCAAGCGAAGGCCTACAAGGGGGGATTCGTAGTGGGAAACAATGTCCAGCAAAGAAGCCGGTTCGCTTGAACATCCTCTGCAACGCTTCTTCACCAGCGTAAGACCGCAACCCACCTTCCAATGGGAGCGCCATCAGCAGCGCGACGTCTTGGTGATCACTCATCCGCAATGCCAAGCGGTTTTCAGTCGCCAAGGTGCGCAGCTCGTGCATTTCCAGCCAGCCGGTCAGAAACCTTGGTTGTGGTGCTCCTCACATTGGCCGCAAGTCGGTGCGATTCGCGGTGGCGTACCGGTGTGCTGGCCTTGGGTGGGCCGTCACCCGGAAGAGGGCGGCTGGCCTGCCAATGGTTGGGGGCGGCTGCTCGACTGGAAGCTGATCGACAGCCATGAGCATGACGAAGGCGTGTCGTTGCACTGGCGCCTGAGTCTGTGGGATTGGCAGGCTGATCTTTATGCGGAGCTTGGGCACGGCATGGACTTGCGTCTGGAAACCCGGCATGAGGACAGCGAGCCCTGTCAATTCGGCCACGCCCTGCATGCGTACTGGCGAATCAGCGACATCGCCGACATCGCGTTGGAAGGTCTGGAAGGGGGGCTGGAGCTTCATGACGATAACTGGCAGCGCCGTTTGAACATCGACACCCGCGACAGTGCCAGCACCGCTGTGTGGCATCCCGGCAGTCGACCGCTGCTGGGTGTCACAGGTCATGAGGCTGCGGGTTTTGTGCGAGTCGAAGCGGCTTCAGGTGCTGATGATTGCCTGAGCCTGGCGCCCGGTCAGCAAGTCCGGTTGAGCCTGCAAGCGAGTTTGGCGGGTTGATCTGTGGTTGGGGGGAATCCTGTGGGAGATTCTAGGGTGGCGAATGCGTCGGGTCAGAAAATATTGACTGACACCGCCTCGTCGGAATGCCGCCCAGAATGAATTCGCTCCCACGGGTTCTGCGCTCTGTCCGGAAACGCTATTCAATCCAACCCGTCATCCACCGGATACCGGCTGGCATTGAGGCTTTCCTTGATTTTGCGCAGATGCGGCTGGAAATCCACGCCTCGGCGCAGGGTCATGCCGGTGGCCAATACATCGAGCACCGTCAGTTGGATGATGCGTGACGTCATCGGCATATAAATGTCGGTGTCTTCCGGCAGCGGAATGTTCAGGCTCAGCGAACTGGCTTTGGCCAGCGGCGAATGGGCGGCGGTCAGGCCGAGCACCGATGCGCCGTTCTCCCGCGCGATGCGTGCCACTTCCACCAGCTCGCGGGTGCGGCCGGTGTAGGAAATGATCACGAACAACTCGCCCGTGTGGGCCACCGACGCCAGCATGCGTTGCATCAGCACGTCAGCGTGGGCGGTCACCGCCAGATTGAAGCGGAAGAATTTATGCTGCGCATCCAGCGCGACAGGGGCCGAAGCACCGAGGCCAAAGAAGTGGATCTGCCGGGCCTGAATCAACAGGTCGACGGCCTTGCTGATCAGATTTGGATCGAGCACCTGGCAAACACTGTCGAGGGATGCAATGGCGCTGGCGAAAATCTTGCGGGTGTAGGCTTCGGGATTGTCGTCGGCTTCCACCGCCCGACTGACATAAGCCGCACCACTGGCCAGGCTTTGCGCCAGTTGCAGTTTCAGCTCGGGATAGCCGCTGACATCGAAAGAGCGGCAGAAGCGGTTGACAGTTGGCTCACTGACCTTGGCCGCCTGGGCGAGCGCCGCGATGCTGAAGCGCGTGGCTTGCTGAGGGTTGCTCAGAATGACCTCGGCGACCTTGCGCTCGGCCTTGTTCAGTTCTTCAAGACGGCTCTGGATCTGCTCCAGAAGATTGCGTACCCGTTCCATTCAAAGTCCTTCTTGTGACGCTGTAACAGGCTGATCTGTGAGGCAATGTGCAAATGGTTTGCAAAAGGTGCTCAACAGGGCCTTTAGCCTGTAGCAAAGGTGGCCTATCGTACTGGGGGCCTGTAGTGATCACCACTCTAATGTGCTTTTTGGATAAATGTTGTGGTTATTACTACATTTGGCCTTGAGTAACGCCTTTAAAAAAGGTATTTGTAGCTTAACTTGATAAAAGAACCAACATTATGCTCTCGATTACGGTTGAACCGTGCACTTTCGCCTTGTTCGGCGCCTTGGGCGACCTGGCAGTGCGCAAGCTGTTCCCTGCGTTGTACCAGCTGGACCGTGCTGGACTGCTGCATGCCGAGACCCGAATTTTCGCTCTGGCCCGTGAGGCGGGCACGCCTGAAGAGCATCTGGCGTATATCGACAAGAGCCTGCGCCGTTTCGTCCCCGAATCGCAGCTTGAGCGTGAACATGTGGAGCGTTTTCAGGCGCGCCTGAGCTACCTGCACGTGGATTTTTTGAAGGGCGAAGACTACGCCGCGCTGGCCGAGAAAGTCGGCGATGCGCAAACCATGATCGCTTACTTCGCAACGCCCGCTTCGGTATACGGAGCGATTTGCGAGAATCTGGCGTTGGTCGGCCTGACCGATCGCACCCGGGCCGTGCTGGAAAAACCGATCGGCCATGATCTCGCATCGTCCCGTCGGGTCAACGATGCGGTGGCCAAATTCCTACCCGAGAATCGCGTTTATCGCATCGACCACTATCTGGGCAAAGACACCGTACAAAACCTCATCGCGCTGCGTTTCGCCAACAGCCTGTTCGAAACCCAATGGAACCAGAACTACATTTCCCACGTCGAGATTACTGTGGCGGAGAAAGTAGGGATCGAGGGCCGTTGGGGTTACTTCGATCAGGCTGGTCAGTTGCGCGACATGATCCAGAACCACCTGTTGCAACTACTGTGTCTGATTGCGATGGACCCGCCGAGCGACCTGTCCGCCGACAGCATCCGCGATGAAAAGGTAAAAGTGCTCAAGGCACTGGCACCGTTCACCCCGGAGCGCCTGGCGACCCAAGTGGTGCGTGGGCAATACATCGCCGGTTACAGCGAAGGCAAACCGGTACCCGGTTATCTGGAAGAGGAAAACTCCAACACCGCGAGCGACACCGAAACGTTCGTTGCCATTCGTGCCGACATCCGTAACTGGCGTTGGGCCGGGGTTCCGTTCTATCTGCGTACCGGCAAGCGCATGCCGCAAAAGCTGTCGCAGATCGTGATTCACTTCAAGGAACCGCCGCACTACATCTTCGCCCCGGAACAGCGAATGCAGATCAGCAACCGCCTGATCATCCGCCTGCAGCCTGATGAGGGTATCTCGCTGCAAGTGATGACCAAGGATCAGGGGCTGGACAAAGGCATGCAATTGCGCAGCAATCCTTTGCAACTGAGCTTCTCCGACGCATACCACAGCGCCCGAGTCCCGGACGCCTATGAGCGGTTGCTGTTGGAGGTCATGCGCGGCAATCAGAACCTGTTTGTCCGCAAAGATGAGATCGAGTATGCGTGGCAATGGTGCGACCAGTTGATCGCAGGCTGGAAGAAGGCGGGCGATGCGCCCAAGCCTTATGCGGCAGGCTCTTGGGGGCCGATGAGTTCCATTGCGCTCATTACTCGTGACGGGAGGTCCTGGTATGGCGATATGTGAACTTCAATTTCCGGCTGGCCTGAAAGCCAACGAATTCGATAACCCCGAACAACTGGCCAGCGCGCTGGCCGATCACGTGGCCGAGCGTCTGACGGCGGCCATTTCCAGCAATCCGCATGGCATCGCGACCTTGGCGGTGTCAGGTGGCAAGAGTCCGGTGGCGTTCTTCCAGGCATTGGCGCAAAAGCCGATCCAGTGGTCGAAAGTGGTTATCACGCTCGCCGACGAGCGCTGGGTACCGACCGAGCACGCCGACAGCAATGCCGGTCTGCTCAAGCGCTTTCTGTTTCAAGGACCGGCGGCCGAAGCAGGTTTCTTCAGCCTGTATCGCCCGACGACGACCTTGGACGAAGCGGCAGCGGCTACGGATGAAGCGCTGAAAGAATTGCCGAAAATTGACGTGCTGATTCTGGGCATGGGCGATGACGGTCATACCGCGTCGCTGTTCCCGGGCAGCCCTAACCTCGCCGAGGCGCTGGATCTGAACAGCAACAAACGCTGTCTGCCGATGCTGGCCCCGAGCATCCCCCATCAGCGTCTAACCATGACGCGCTCCCTGTTGGCGTCGGCAACGACGCCAATCCTGTCCGTTTCCGGGCAGGCAAAACTGGAAACACTGCGCACCGCGCTGGCAGGCGATGATCTTGCCGAAATGCCGGTTCGCGCGTTCCTCAATTCGTCTCTAGAGATTTACTGGTGCCCATAAGCGATGGATCAGCCGCCATGGAGAAAACCCAAATGACACAACCGTTGAACAGCATGGCGAGCAAAGTTGCCCAGATCGATGAACTCTGCGCGAAAGCGAAGATTCTGCCGGTCATCACCATTGCGCGTGAACAGGACGTGCTGCCGCTGGCCGATGCGCTGGCAGCAGGCGGCCTGACCGCGCTGGAAATTACCCTACGTTCCGAATTCGGCCTCAAGGCCATTCGCATGCTGCGCGACGCTCGTCCTGAGCTGTGCGTTGGCGCGGGCACTGTGCTGGATCGACACATGCTGAAGGCATCTGAAGAGGCCGGTTCGCAGTTCATAGTCACGCCTGGCAGCACGCAAGACCTGCTGGAAGCCGGTGCGCAGAGCGAATTGCCGCTGCTGCCGGGCGTTGCCAGTGCGTCGGAAATCATGATCGGTTACGCGCTGGGCTATCGTCGCTTCAAGCTGTTCCCGGCTGAAATCAGCGGCGGTGTTGGTGCGCTCAAGGCTTTGGGCGGTCCGTTCCCGGAAGTCCGCTTCTGCCCGACTGGCGGCGTCAGCGCGGCCAACCTGAAAAACTACATGGCGTTGCCGAACGTGATGTGCGTCGGCGGCACATGGATGATCGACAACGCCTGGGTCAAGAACGGTGACTGGGGGCGCATCACTGAGGCGACGGCCGAAGCGGTTGCGCTGTTCGGCTGACGCAGGCGTCAGGCGCCCCGTTGATTGATCTTCGACAGCTCCCGTTCATGCGTGAGCTGTTCTAATCGAGAGCATTGAATGCGTTCGAGCGCTGGGGCGCTGCTACAGGAGTCGTTGTTGCATGGCTGTTTAACGGTGTTCCTTTGGTCAGGAGCGCCGTTTTTTTTGCCTGATTTTCAGAAAAAACAGACGCTATAAATATGTACCGCACTCGACCTCAAGCGCTTTCGTATCTTTAGCACTCCTTTGTAGTTGTTTTTCCATGAAGCTCTTTGGCGGCACCGTATTCGTCTGCGGTTGCCGCTTTTTTTTGCCCGATTTTTGGTGGGCGCAGATCAACGCGTTCAGGTGAAGCGGATCGGTGTCTTCAGCGGGCTTTCGCGTAACGGCTCGCGAGGGCGTGTGCGCAAAGGATCGAGGAGGGCGGACAGCCCGTTGTGGTCGATCTCGTGCATCAAGGCCAGCAAGCTGCCCAGTTCCCCGGCAGGAAATCCTTTGCGGGCGAACCAGTTCAAATAGTCACCGGGCAGGTCCGCCAGGAGGCGACCTTTGTATTTGCCGTAGGGCATTTCCCGGGTCACCAGCAGTTTGAGTTTTTCGGGATTCATGCCGACTCCGTTTATCGTTTTCAATGAACTTGGACGATACGTGCATTCTGCAAGTCCGCCAATGCACTCATCATGCAGAACGCGAGGTTGAACATAATGTTGAATGTTGTAAGTCATTGAAAATAGGGTAGAAATATTTATCAGATTATCTGGCACGCACGCTGCAATAACAGTGTTATCGAGTGTGGACACATCAACCCTTCGATTAACCTGCCAGAAAGGAACTGCAAAATGACAGACATCAACAAAGAAGCGATTTCGGTCCTGAATGATCTGATCGAAACCAGTAAGGATGGCGAAAAAGGTTTTCACACCAGCGCCGAAGACCTGAAAAACCCAGAGATTAAAGCCTACTTCCTTTCTCGCGCTTCGGAATGCGCGTCGGCCGTGCGTGAGCTTCAAGCCGAAGTTCGTGCGCTCGGTGGCGATCCAGAAAATTCCTCCAGCGCTGCAGGTACTGTGCACCGTCTGTGGGTCGAGCTGAAATCGGCAGTCACTGGCAAAAGCGATGAAGCCGTGCTTAATGAAGTGGAACGTGGTGAAGACCATGCACTGAAAGCCTATAAAGAGGCTCAGCAAAAGGCTGTGGAAAAAGCATTTCCAACCAATGTGGTCAGCCTTATTCAGCGTCAATTGGCAGGTGTGCAAGCCAACCACGACAAAGTGAAGGCGCTGCGCGACTCTGTTCGCAGAGCGAGCTAATCGCCAGAGTGATCGAAAAACGCCAGCCTGACTGGCGTTTTTTTATGGGCGCGGTTCGACCCTGTTACGACCGTTTCGTTTGGCTTGGTACAACGCTGTGTCGGCATCGGCCAGCAGTTGCGGTTGCTTGTCTCCTGATCGTGGCCGCTGTGAGGCGACACCAATGCTAACTGTGACGGGATGAGTTTCGCTGGCATAGGGCGGCAGGGACTCTATGGCGATTCTGATCTTTTCTGCCAGTGCATAGGCGCCTCGCAGATCGGTTTCCGGCAATACGACCATGAACTCTTCTCCGCCATAGCGAGCCGCGAGATCGCCCGGGCGACGGATGTTGGCGGCCAGGGTTTTGGCCACATTGCGCAGCGCGACGTCGCCGCCGTGATGGCCGTGTCGGTCGTTGAACGCCTTGAAGTGATCCACATCGATCATCAGCAGCGAGAGCGGGGTGCCTGAACGCATGCTGCGCGCCCATTCTTGCCGCAGGACCATGTCCAGCCGACGACGGTTGGCAAGTCCTGTCAGGCCATCCGTTGCCGCCAGTTCGGCCAGCTCCCGTTCCGCCCGGTGCCGTAACTTCAATTGTTGGCCCAGCAGGTAGGACAGCCACAGGATGCCCAGGCACAACAGGCCGGTTGCGCTCGCTACCAGCAGCGCATTGCGCTTCCAGACCGCGTACACCTCGTCCCGCGACTGTGCGACCACCACGATCAGGGGTAGGTCGCCCACCCGCGAGAATGTGTAGAGCCTGCGTTCGCCATCCAGTTCCGAGACGGCGGTGAAGCTGCCGTTGACCTCCTTGAGAATGCGCTGGAAATTGGGTCGCTGACTGAAATCCTGCCCGATGAAGGTACGCTCGGTTTCCTCCGGTTCCCTGGCGAGCATTATGCCGTCGGCGTTGATCAGATTGATGGTGCCGTGCTGGCCGACGTCCAGTCCGCGAAACAGGCGGTTGAAATACGCCAGACGCATCGATGCGGCTACCACGCCGACGAACCTTCCGTCAGGCGAGGGGATCCGGCGGCTGAAGCTGATACACCAATCCTTGAACCCCCAGCGCGACTTGAAAGGGCCAGCAACCTGCAAGGCCAGAGAAGGGTTATCCCGGTGCCAGGCGAAACTGGCGCGGTCGGAGAAGTTGTCTTCGCGAGGGATGGCTGAAACTGAATCGGCAACGATGGTGCCGGTTTCGTCCAGCACCACCAGATCGCCTTTGTAAGGGGCAGCGGTTGAGCGGTCGAACAGCACCTGCTGACGTAACTGTGCGGAAATCGACATCACCTCCGGCTGCCGCCAGGTGGCGATCATGCCCTGAAGCGATGTGTCGTAGAGGTCTGCGCTGCGTTGCACGTCGGCGTCGATCAACTGCACCACGTTGTTCGCCGAACGCACCGCAGTATCGGTAGCGTTGCCGTACTCGCGAGCAAGCAGTGACGTGACGATCAGCACAATCGCCAACACCGCCAGTACGCTGCCGGTCATCAACATTTTTTCCGAGCGGGACCAAGCCCCGTGAAGCGCCAACGCTGCGGACAGTGTCATCGATCAACTCTGTGAAGGTACACCCGAAAACCCGTCACGCTTGAGTATGGACCTCAGTCGCCACTCAGGCTGATGAACGATTGAGAGTGGATGATGAGCAATGAGGTGTTTCAAAGCGGTGAATTAAAGATCCATCGCCGAGAATGATCAAGTCGGATGATTCCGAGGGTTGGGTGAGGGCGGGGGGATCTGGAGATTGTTGCGACCTTCCCCGACGGGCAGATCAAAAACCCAGAATTTTTCGAACTGACGAGCGCCGAGGACTTCAAAGGAATGCATTGGTAAGCGGGGCGATTACTCGCCCTCGTCAAACTTGTTGTTGATCAGCTCGATCAGACCTTCCAGTGCCGCATGTTCGTCGTCGCCTTCGGTCAGCAGGTGGATTTCGGTGCCTTTTCCGGCGGCGAGCATCATGACGGCCATGATGCTTTTGCCGTCGACCATGCTGTCGGGAGAGCGACCGACGCGGATCTGGCACGGGTATTTACCGGCAACGCCGACGAACTTGGCGGCCGCGCGGGCGTGCAAGCCCAGCTTGTTGATGATGGTGATCTGGTGAGCGGGCATCGCGTAAGGGGTCCTTTCAGCTGAGGTCGCGGTGGCGGACCTGAACATTCTTGAGCGATTGCTGCAGGACCTGACCCAGACGTTCGGTCAGATAGACGGAGCGGTGATGCCCGCCAGTGCAGCCAATGGCAATGGTGACGTAAGCGCGGTTGCTGGCGGCGAAGCGCGGCAACCACTTGATCAGGTAGGAAGAGATGTCCTGAAACATCTCTTCGACATCCGGTTGCGCCGCCAGGTATTCGGCGACGGGTTGATCCAGCCCGGATTGCTCGCGCAGCTCCGGCTTCCAGTAAGGATTCGGCAGGCAGCGCACATCAAACACCAGATCTGCGTCCACCGGCATGCCGCGCTTGAACCCGAACGACTCGATCAGGAAAGCGGTGCCGGGTTCTGGCTTGTTCAGCAGCCGCAGTTTGAGCGTGTCACGCAACTGGTACAGATTCAGGTGGGTCGTGTCGATGGTCAGGTCGGCCAGATCGATGATCGGCCCCAACAACGTCTTTTCGTCACGAATCGCTTCCGCCAGCGAGCGTGTGGCGGTGCTCAGCGGGTGGCGGCGACGGGTTTCCGAGAAGCGTTTGAGCAATGTGGACTCTTCGGCGTCCAGGAACAGCACATCACAGCGGATATGCCGGGCGCGCACCTCTTCGAGCATGCGCGGAAAGCGAGTCAGATGACTGGGCAGATTGCGTGCGTCGATCGAAACCGCCAGCAGCGGCTCGGCCAGTTCGGTGTTGATCAGAGCGCGCTCGGCGAGTTCGGGCAGCAGGCCCGCCGGCAGGTTGTCGACGCAGTAAAAACCGCTGTCTTCGAGAACATCGAGGGCCGTGCTCTTGCCGGAGCCGGAGCGACCGCTGACGATGATCATGCGCATGATCAGTGGCCGTTCTGGACGTGAAGCACGACGTTGTAGAGCTCATCACTGCTTTTCGCCGCGCGCAGGCTGGCGCGGACATCCGCACGATCAAGCATGCTGGCGATTTGGCGCAGCAGCTCAAGATGAGCATCGGTAGCGGCTTCGGGCACCAGCAGCACAAACAACAGGTCCACCGGGGCGCCGTCAATCGCGTCGAAATCGACAGGGCGTTCAAGGTGCAATACCGCGCTCACTGGGGCAGTACAACCCTTGAGTCGGCAATGAGGAATCGCGATGCCATTGCCGAAACCGGTAGATCCCAGTTTTTCACGGGCAATGAGGCTTTCGTAGACAGTTTCCCAGTCGAATTCAGGCACCTGTTGCCCGATCATTCTGGCGATCTGTTCGAGTACGGCTTTTTTGCTGCCACCTGGCACGTTCACGAGGGAACGGCCAGGGGTCAGGATATTTTCAAGTCGAATCATGGATGGGGAGTATCAGCGAGCTGCCGCACCTTTGAGGATGCTTTGCTGCTTTTCCTTATGCTTGAGCAATTGTCTGTCGAGCTTGTCAGTGAGCAGGTCGATTGCCGCATACATGTCGTCATGCTCCGCATTGGCAACCACCTCTCCACCGTGGATATGCAGAGTGGCCTCGATCTTCTGTTTGAGTTTCTCGACGGCCATCGTCACTTGCACATTCGTAATCTTGTCAAAGTGCCCTTCGAGCTTTTTCAGCTTCAGCTCGACGTATTCGCGCAGGGGCTTGGTGACTTCCAGTTGGTGTCCACTGATGTTGACTTGCATACAGCTTCTCCTTCGTTGCCAGTGCATTAAGAGGCAGACCTTGGGGCCTGCCACTGGAACGCTGTGGCCTGTGACCTCTACATCAGCCGCTTGCGTTCGCTCGAAGGCGCTATCCCCAGGGATTCGCGGTACTTGGCGACCGTGCGGCGGGCCACTTGAATGCCTTGTGCCTCCAGTAAACCAGCGATCTTGCTGTCGCTCAACGGCTTTTTCTGATTTTCCGCAGCAACCAGTTTTTTGATGATCGCGCGGATCGCCGTGGACGAGCATTCGCCGCCTTCGGAGGTGCTGACGTGGCTGGAAAAGAAATACTTCAGTTCGTAAATGCCACGGGGCGTATGCATGAATTTTTGCGTGGTCACGCGGGAAATCGTCGATTCGTGCATGCCCACCGCTTCGGCGATGTCATGCAGAACCAGCGGTTTCATCGCCTCGTCGCCGTATTCAAGAAAGCCTCGCTGGTGCTCGACGATCTGGGTGGCGACCTTCATCAGCGTCTCGTTGCGGCTTTGCAGGCTCTTGATGAACCAACGCGCCTCTTGCAACTGATTGCGCATGAAGGTGTTGTCGGCGCTGGTATCGGCACGGCGCACGAAACCGGCGTACTGCGGATTCACACGCAGTCGTGGCACCGCTTCCTGGTTGAGCTCGACCAGCCAGCGTTCGTTGTCCTTGCGCACGATGACATCCGGGACGACGTATTCGGCTTCAGTGGATTCGATCTGCGAGCCGGGGCGCGGGTTGAGACTCTGGACCAGTTCGATGACCTGGCGCAGGTCGTCTTCCTTGATCTTCATGCGGCGCATCAGTTGCGCGTAGTCGCGGCTACCGAGCAAATCGATGTAGTCGCTGACCAGACGCTGGGCTTCGGCGAGCCATTTGGTTTTCGCCGGAAGCTGACGCAGTTGCAGCAGCAGACACTCGCTCAGTGTGCGGGCGCCGACGCCAGCCGGTTCGAATTGCTGAATGCGGTGAAGGACCGCTTCGATTTCATCCAGCTCGATGTCGAGTTCGGGATCGAACGCATCCAGCAGTTCTTCGAGGGATTCGTCCAAGTAGCCCTGGTTGTTGATGCAGTCGATCAGCGTCACGGCAATCAGGCGATCCGTGTCAGACATCGGCGCCAGATTCAATTGCCACAGCAGGTGGCTTTGCAGGCTCTCGCCAGCGGACGTGCGGGTGGTGAAATCCCATTCATCGTCGTCGTTGCTGGGCAGGCTGCTGGCACTGGTCTGGTAGATGTCTTCCCAGGCGGTGTCGACGGGCAGCTCGTTGGGGATGCGCTCGCTGTCGCTCCATTCGCCGTCTTCGAGGTTGTCGACGGTGGGCGTGGATTCCTGGTAAGTCGGTTCCTGAACGTCAGCAGCAGGTTTTGTTTCGATGTTGTCGGCCATCGGGTCGGCGTTATCGAAATCGTCGCCTTCTTCCTGGCGTTCCAGCATGGGGTTGGACTCCAGTGCCTCCTGGATTTCCTGTTGGAGATCCAGCGTCGACAGTTGGAGTAAGCGGATGGCCTGTTGCAGCTGCGGTGTCATCGTCAGCTGCTGGCCCATTCTCAAGACTAGCGAAGGTTTCATGGCAGGGGCTTAACACCTTATTCGCCGGCGCACTCGCGCCATCCACTACTAGGGCGCCGTGGCGCCAACTTAAGCAAATTATATGCCTGAAACCGGAGTGTTTGCCTAGGGTGTGATGGCAATTAATGCGAGGTTGGCGATGAGCCGCATGCCGCGTTCCGTCGTCAACCACTCGCCATCGCCCGCTTAGAGGCGGAACTCGTGGCCGAGGTACACTTCCTTCACCAACTGGTTGGCGAGGATGGTTTCAGCATCGCCTTCTGCGATCAGTTGCCCATCGTTGACGATGTAAGCGGTTTCGCAGATGTCGAGGGTCTCGCGGACGTTGTGGTCGGTGATCAGAACGCCGATGCCCTTTGCCTTGAGATGGTAGATGATCTGCTTGATGTCGCCCACGGAGATGGGGTCGACACCGGCGAACGGTTCGTCCAGCAGAATGAATTTGGGCGAGGTGGCCAGGGCGCGAGCGATTTCCACACGGCGACGCTCACCACCCGAAAGGCTCATGCCCAGGTTGTCGCGAATGTGCGTGATGTGGAATTCCTGAAGCAGGCTTTCCAGCTCCTTGCGACGTCCGGCGCGATCGAGGTCCTTGCGGGTTTCAAGGATGGCCATGATGTTGTCCGACACCGACAGCTTGCGGAAGATCGAAGCTTCTTGCGGCAGATAACCGATACCGGCACGGGCGCGGCCATGCATGGGCTGGTGGCTGACATCCTGATCGTCGATCAGCACGCGCCCCTGATCGGCCTGCACCAGGCCGACGATCATGTAGAAGCACGTCGTCTTGCCTGCGCCGTTGGGGCCTAGTAGACCGACGATCTGACCGCTGTCGATGGACAGGCTGACGTCACGTACGACCTGGCGAGCCTTATATGCCTTGGCCAGGTGTTGGGCTTTCAGCGTTGCCATTACTGGGCCTTCTGCTGGTCGGTTTTCTTTTTCGGCTGGATCACCATGTCGACGCGAGGGCGAGCTTCGGTGACCTTGCTGCCGGTGGCGCGGCCAGCACTGGCGAGTTTACGGACCGTGTCATAGACGATCTTCTCACCCTGCGTGGTGTTGTTGTCCTTGTCGACAACCTTGGCCTTGTCGATCAGCACAATGCGGTTTTGCGGCGCATGGTACTGGATCGTCACGCCCCAGCCCTGAACGGGTTTCGGGTCGCCAGCGGTTTGCAGCTGCTCGAAATAGGCCAGATTGCCTACCGAGGTCACAACGTCGATATCACCGGCCGGGGTACGGGTCATGGTCACCTTGTTGCCGGTCACCTTCATCGAACCCTGGGTAATGATCACGTTACCGGTGTAGGTGGCGATGCCTTGTTTGTCATCCAGCTGAGCATCGTCGGCCTGAACACGGATAGGCTGATCCTGATCGTTCGGCAGAGCCCAGGCGCTCACGCTTCCCAGTGCTGCGCCCAAGCCGAGCAAAATAGGGAGGGTTTTAAGGAGCCTCATACTGTCCTCTTGCGTTCGATAGCAGGTGAATCCTGCTTTCTTTTAGATAGGCCTTCATACCCGTACCGGTGCTCACGCCGTTAAAGCCGTCGATTCTAACGGGTTGCGCGGTTTCCGCATATTGCTTCTGAGGGAAGACAGTCATGCGGGTGCTGGTGATGATCGTGGTGCGGTTCTTTTCGTCGGTGCGATTGATGCGGACATCGTCGATCAGCTCGACATGATCGCCTCCCGGCGACACTTCCGCACGCACGCTCTTGACGTGCCACGGGAATTCGGTGCCGCGATACATCACCAGAACGGGTGTCGTCATCAGGGTCACGTCGGTGGCCTTCAAGTGTTCGACCTTGTCGGACGTCAGGTCGTATTGCACCGAGCCGTCTTCAAGGTACTGGATGCTGTGGGCGTTCGTCGCATAGTAATCGATTGCGCTCTCGTCCACGGCCGCCTTGGGCTGATCCATGAAGCTTTCCGGGCTGATGTTCCAGTACCCGGCCGCTGCAAGCAGTGCGGCGAGTACACCGAAGATCAGAAATGTACGAATTCGTTTGCTCAGCATAAATGCACTTCTATAAGTAGGCGGCATGGGCCGCTTCGAGATTGCCCTGAGCGTTCAGGATCAACTCGCAAAACTCTCGGGCTGCACCTTCGCCACCACGTGCCTGGGTGACGCCGTGGGCGTGTTCGCGCACGAACCCCGCCGCGTTGGCGACAGCCATGCCCAGGCCCACCCGGCGAATCACCGGCAGATCCGGCAGATCGTCGCCCAGATAGGCGACCTGCTCGTAGCCCAGGTTCAATTGCTTGAGCAATTCGTCGAGTACGACCAGCTTGTCTTCGCGCCCCTGGTACAGGTGCGCGATGCCCAGATTTTTGGCACGGCGCTCGACGACAGGCGTCTTGCGACCACTGATGATAGCGGTAGTCACGCCCGAATTGATCAGCATCTTGATGCCTTGACCGTCCAGCGTATTGAACGTCTTGAACTCGCTACCATCTTCGAGAAAGTACAGACGGCCATCGGTCAGAACGCCATCAACGTCAAAGACCGCCAGTTTGATCTGTTTGCCGCGTTGCATCAGTTCGTTCATATCGCCACTCACTTACATGACTCCTGCGCGAAGAAGGTCACCGAGGTTGAAGGCGCCAATAGGGTGGTCGTTCTGGTCGACCACGATCAGTGCGCCAATCTTGTTGTCTTCCATGATTTTCAAAGCCTCGGCGGCCAGCATCTCCGGGCGTACGGTTTTTCCGTGCGCGGTCATCACGTCGTCGATGGAGGCCTGGCGAATGTCGATGTCGCGATCCAACGTGCGGCGCAGGTCGCCGTCGGTAAAGATTCCGGCCAGTCGGCCATCTGCTTCAAGAATAGCGGTCATGCCCAGGCCCTTTCGGGTCATTTCCATCAGCGAGTCGCGCAGTGGGGTGCCGCGGGCGACCTTCGGCAGTTCGTCGCCGGTGTGCATGACGTGCTCGACCTTCAGCAGCAGCCGACGGCCCAGTGCGCCGCCCGGATGGGAGAATGCGAAATCTTCGGCGGTGAACCCGCGGGCATCGAGCAGTGCAACGGCCAGGGCGTCACCCATGACCAATGCTGCTGTGGTCGATGAGGTCGGTGCCAGATTCAACGGGCAGGCTTCTTTTTCTACGCGCGCGTTGAGGTTGACGTTGGCGGCCTTGGCCAGCGCTGATTCGGGATTGCCGGTAAGGCTGATGAGCTTGATGCCCAGACGCTTGATCAAAGGCAGCAGGGTGACGATTTCAGCGGTTGTGCCTGAGTTGGACAGGGCGAGAATGATGTCGTCGCCGGTAATCATGCCCATGTCGCCGTGGCTGGCTTCGGCAGGATGCACAAAGAAAGCGGGGGTGCCGGTGCTGGCCAGGGTGGCAGCGATTTTCTTGCCTATATGGCCGGATTTGCCCATGCCGACGACGACGACACGCCCCTTGCTGGCGAGAATCATCTCGCAGGCACTGACGAAGTCTGCGTCGATGTGCGCGAGCAGGCCTTCAACCGCTTCGATCTCAAGGCGGATGGTGCACTGTGCGGATTGAATCAGGTCGCGAGCGTTGGTCATGTCTGAAGAGGGTCGGTCGGGTGAAAAGGCGGCGATTATAGCGGCAATGTTGAAAAGCCTCACGCATCATCGCAGTTGTTTGTTTATAGAAACGGCAGTTCCTTCAGCTTCTGTGCAGTAACAGCCGCAACGTGTGCAGGAAATTTCCTGCTGCCTCGAAATATTTCTCTGAAGATACAACTGACCTGTTTGGCCCTTGGGCGGCGTGCGACAGCGGTGTTATAGTTCGCCGCTTGTTCGGCCCCTCCAGACAGTGTGTCGTTCGAAAAGGACGCGGCATCTGAGAGGCAGGCTGCATCGCAAGGAGTTTAGATGAGCGCCGATAACGCCTACGCGGTCGAGCTGAAGGGTGTGTCCTTCAAGCGCGGTACGCGCAGCATCTTCAATAATGTAGACATCCGCATACCCCGGGGCAAAGTCACCGGCATCATGGGGCCGTCGGGCAGTGGGAAAACCACTCTGCTGCGACTGATGGGTGCACAGCTGCGCCCGAGCAGCGGCGAGGTCTGGGTCAATGGCCAGAACCTGCCACAGCTGTCGCGCAGCGATTTGTTCGATGCACGCAAGCAGATGGGTGTCCTGTTTCAGAGCGGTGCGCTGTTCACCGATCTGGATGTTTTCGAAAACGTGGCATTTCCGCTGCGTGTGCATACCCAGTTGCCTGAAGACATGATTCGCGACATCGTCCTGCTCAAGTTGCAGGCCGTGGGGCTGCGTGGCGCTGTCGAGTTGATGCCGGACGAGCTGTCTGGCGGGATGAAGCGTCGCGTCGCACTGGCGCGAGCCATCGCGCTGGACCCGCAGATTTTGATGTACGACGAGCCTTTCGTGGGGCAGGACCCGATCGCCATGGGGGTTTTGGTGCGTCTGATCCGTTTGCTCAACGATGCGCTGGGTATCACCAGCGTCGTGGTGTCTCATGATCTGGCCGAGACCGCCAGCATTGCCGACTATCTCTACGTCGTCGGCGACGGTCAGGTACTGGGGCAGGGCACGCCGCAGGAACTGATGCAGTCGGATAACCCACGCATTCGGCAGTTCATGACAGGGGATCCAGACGGCCCCGTGCCTTTTCACTATCCGGCACCGGATTTTCGCGAAGATCTTTTGGGGAAGCGCTGATGCGCAGAAAGTCGTTGATGGATCGTGTTCGCCTGATGGGGCGATCCGCGATCGACATTGTTGCAGTTTTGGGGCGTTCGGGGCTTTTTCTGGTGCATGCCTTGCTCGGGCGAGGCGGTATCGGTGGTGGTTTCCAGTTGCTGGTTCGCCAGCTGTATTCGGTCGGCGTGATGTCGCTGGCGATTATCGTCGTGTCCGGGATTTTCATTGGCATGGTTCTGGCGCTACAGGGTTTCAGCATCCTCGCCAAATACGGTTCCGAACAGGCCGTCGGCCAGATGGTTGCGCTGACATTGCTGCGTGAACTGGGGCCTGTCGTGACAGCCTTGCTGTTTGCCGGTCGTGCCGGCTCGGCGCTGACTGCGGAAATCGGCAACATGAAATCCACCGAGCAGTTGTCCAGCCTTGAGATGATCGGTGTCGATCCGCTGAAATACATTGTTGCCCCGCGCCTGTGGGCAGGTTTCATTTCTCTGCCGGTGCTGGCCATCATTTTCAGTGTGGTCGGCATCTGGGGTGGTTCGTGGGTGGCCGTCGACTGGCTGGGTGTCTACGAAGGTTCGTTCTGGGCCAACATGCAGAACAGCGTTTCCTTCCCCAACGACGTCATTAACGGTGTCATCAAAAGCGTCGTCTTCGCTTTTGTGGTCACCTGGATTGCCGTATTCCAAGGTTATGACTGCGAACCCACCTCAGAGGGGATCAGTCGCGCCACGACCAAGACCGTGGTCTATGCCTCTTTGGCCGTACTGGGCCTGGACTTTATTTTGACCGCCTTGATGTTTGGAGACTTCTGATGCAAAACCGCGCCCTCGAAACCGGTGTCGGCCTGTTCCTGCTGGCCGGTATTCTGGCTTTGCTCCTGCTGGCCCTGCGCGTCAGTGGTCTGAGCGCCAGTACGACCACTGACAGCTATAAACTTTATGCAAACTTCGACAATATCGCCGGTTTGACTGTCAGAGCGAAGGTGACCATGGCCGGTGTGACCATCGGCAAGGTCACTGCGATCGATCTGGACCACGATACCTTCACAGGCCGTGTGACCATGGAAGTCGACAAGCGGGTCAACAACCTGCCGTCCGACTCCACCGCTTCGATCCTCACCGCAGGCTTGCTGGGCGAGAAATATGTCGGCATCAGCGTGGGTGGGGACGACAAGCTGCTGAAGGATGGCGGTACGATTCATGACACCCAGTCGTCGTTGGTACTTGAGGACCTGATCGGCAAATTCCTGCTCAATTCCGTGGGTAAAGACGCCAAATGAGGAGTTTTTTCATGATCTCGATTCTGCGCCGTGGCCTTCTGGTGCTGCTGGCTGCTCTGCCTCTGTTCGCCAATGCGGCGGCCACCATGTCGTCCGCGCATGACCTGGTGGACAACACCACCAAGCAATTGCTGGCGGACCTGGCAGCCAACAAGGAAACGTACAAAACCAATCCGCAGGCGTTCTACGATGCGCTCAATGGCATTGTCGGCCCCGTGATCGATGCCGACGGTATTTCCAAGAGCATCATGACCGTCAAGTATTCGCGCAACGCCACCCCGGCGCAGATGCAACGGTTTCAGGAAAACTTCAAGCGCAGCCTGATCCAGTTCTATGGCAATGCGTTGCTGGAGTACAACAACCAGGGCATCACCGTGGGTTCGGCCCGTGATGATGGCTCTGACCGCGCCTCTGTCGACATGTCCGTCAAGGGCAATAACGGCGCGGTTTACCCTGTGTCGTACACCCTTGTGAAGATCAACGACGACTGGAAAGTGCGTAACGTGATCATCAATGGCATCAACATTGGCAAGCTGTTCCGCGATCAGTTCGCCGACGCCATGCAGCGCAATGGCAACAACCTGGACAAGACCATCGATGGTTGGGCCGGTGAGGTCGCCAAGGCCAAGCAAGAGACCGAAAACTCGCCTGACAAGGTCGTCAAATGAATGAGGCATGTGTCACGGCGGTAGGTGGCGGCGAGCTGAAACTGTTCGGTGTGCTCGATTACCGAACGGGGCCTGAGTTGCGTAAACAGGGGGCTGAGCTGATCAAATCCAGCGATTCGCCTTCTCTTGTGCTGGATTGCTCGGCGGTCGTGAAGTCCAGCAGCGTTGGGCTGGCTCTGCTGCTGGCGTTCATGCGCGATGCCACGGCGGCCGGTAAATCGGTGAGCGTTCGCGCATTGCCCGAAGACATGAAAGAAATCGCACAGGTATCGGGCGTCACCGAACTGTTCGAACAACATTGATTGCTGTCATCGATCAAGCCCCTCGTCCGTCTCCTGCAAAGCAGGGTTCGCAACGAGAGGGCTTTTTTGTATGATGGCCGACCCGCGCGCGTAGGGCGCCGATTGAGGTTAAGCATGCAGGCCGTAGAAGTTAAAAGCTTCCTTGAAGGTAAGCTGCCAGAGGTCCAGGTCGAAGTTGAAGGCGAAGGCTGCAACTTCCAGCTGAACGTGATCAGCGACGAACTGGCTACACTGAGTCCAGTCAAGCGCCAGCAGCAGATCTACACGCATTTGAACCCTTGGATCGCTGATGGCAGCATCCACGCGGTCACCATGAAATTTTTCAGCCGCGCGGCTTGGGCCGAGCGCACCTGAGCCAAATTGGCGTCGAGATCCCAATGGACAAACTGATTATTACTGGCGGCAGTCGTCTTGATGGCGAAATCCGCATCTCCGGGGCGAAAAACTCTGCCCTGCCGATTCTCGCAGCCACGTTGCTGGCTGACGGTCCTGTGACCGTCGCCAACTTGCCGCACCTGCACGACATCACCACCATGATCGAGCTGTTCGGTCGCATGGGTATCGAACCTATCATCGACGAAAAGCTCAGCGTTGAAATCGACCCGCGCACCATCAAGACCCTGGTCGCCCCGTACGAACTGGTGAAAACCATGCGTGCGTCGATTCTGGTACTGGGTCCGATGGTGGCGCGTTTCGGCGAGGCTGAAGTCGCACTGCCAGGCGGTTGCGCCATCGGCTCGCGTCCGGTCGATCTGCACATCCGTGGCCTTGAAGCCATGGGCGCGATCATTGAAGTCGAAGGCGGTTACATCAAGGCCAAGGCGCCGGAAGGCGGTCTGCGTGGTGCTCACTTCTTCTTCGATACCGTGAGCGTGACCGGTACAGAAAACATCATGATGGCTGCCGCTCTGGCCAAAGGCCGCAGCGTCCTGCAGAACGCCGCGCGCGAGCCGGAAGTCGTCGATCTGGCTAACTTCATCAATGCCATGGGCGGCAAAGTATCCGGTGCGGGCACCGACACCATCACCATCGAAGGCGTCGAGCGTCTTGGCAAGGCGACCTATCGCGTCATGCCTGACCGTATCGAGACCGGCACCTACCTGGTCGCTGCTGCCGTGACCGGTGGCCGCGTCAAGGTCAAGGACACCGATCCGACCATCCTGGAAGCCGTTCTCGAAAAGCTGCGTGAAGCCGGTGCAGAAATCACCACGGGTGAAGACTGGATCGAGCTGAACATGCACGGCAAGCGTCCAAAGGCCGTAAACCTGCGTACCGCTCCGTACCCGGCGTTCCCGACCGACATGCAGGCACAGTTCATTTCGCTGAACGCCATCGCCGAAGGCACGGGCGCGATCATCGAAACGATTTTCGAAAACCGCTTCATGCACGTCTACGAAATGCATCGTATGGGCGCGCAGATTCAGGTCGAGGGCAACACTGCCATCGTGACCGGCTGCGAGAAGCTCAAAGGCGCACCCGTCATGGCAACCGACCTGCGCGCTTCGGCCAGTCTGGTGCTGTCGGCGCTGGTGGCCCAGGGCGATACGCTGATCGACCGCATCTACCACATCGACCGTGGTTACGAGTGCATCGAAGAGAAGCTGCAAATGCTCGGCGCGAAGATTCGTCGCGTTCCGGGCTAACAGCCTCTGGCGCTTCGCGGCCTGCCCACAGTGGGTCGCGAGGTGACGCAATGAAAGTTTGACCTTTTGAATCGTTTCACTTCGAGCCAGGTTTCATCGGCTCGAAGGTTACCGGGCGCCGTTTGCGACCCGGCATGCGCCTGCTGATAAGGACTGACGTTTCCCATGTTGACCATCGCACTGTCCAAGGGCCGAATCCTTGACGACACCCTGCCGCTTCTCGCTGCTGCGGGCATCGTGCCGACCGAGAATCCGGACAAGAGCCGCAAGCTGATCATCCCGACGACCCAGGATGACGTGCGCCTGCTGATCGTCCGGGCGACCGATGTGCCGACCTATGTCGAGCATGGCGCAGCTGATTTGGGCGTTGCAGGCAAGGATGTGCTGATGGAGTACGGCGGTCAGGGCCTTTACGAGCCGCTGGATCTGCAAATTGCCAAATGCAAGTTGATGACGGCGGGTGCCGTCGGTGCAGCCGAGCCAAAGGGCCGACTGCGCGTGGCAACCAAGTTCGTCAACGTGGCCAAGCGTTACTACGCCGAGCAAGGTCGTCAGGTCGATATCATCAAGCTGTACGGTTCCATGGAGCTGGCACCCTTGGTGGGGTTGGCCGACAAGATCATCGACGTCGTCGACACCGGCAACACGCTGCGTGCCAACGGTCTTGAACCTCAGGAACTGATTGCAACCATCAGTTCGCGTCTGGTGGTGAATAAGGCATCGATGAAAATGCAGCACGCCCGTATTCAGTCGCTGATTGACACCCTGCGCACCGCGGTGGAGTCGCGACACCGCGGCTGACTGTTTCGCGCCATTTCAACCTGAAATGGCGCCCAGCTATCCGTGTCATAGCCAAATTTCTCAGGTGCCTGCGCGGATGGCTTGGTAGCTTAGGCTCCTGCCTTCGCATTCAGGCTCCTGAGAAAACGCCATTTATAGAGGCTCACGCTATGACCACTTCCAACACCATTCGCCGACTCGACGCTGCTGATCCGGATTTCGCTCGACATCTGGCTCATCTGCTGAGCTGGGAAAGTGTGTCCGACGATTCGGTCAACCAGCGTGTGCTCGACATCATCAAGAACGTACGCGAACGTGGTGATGCGGCCGTGGTGGAGTACACCCAACGCTTCGACGGGCTGGATGCCAAGTCGATGGCCGACTTGATTCTGCCGCGCGAGCGTCTGGAACTGGCGTTGACTCGCATCACACCTGTTCAGCGTCAGGCGCTGGAAAAAGCCGCTGAGCGTGTGCGCAGTTACCATGAGCGGCAGAAGCAGGATTCCTGGAGCTACACCGAAGCTGACGGCACGGTGCTGGGTCAGAAGGTCACGCCGCTGGATCGCGCAGGTCTGTACGTGCCGGGCGGCAAGGCGTCTTATCCGTCTTCGGTGCTCATGAACGCCATCCCGGCCAAAGTGGCAGGCGTTGGCGAGGTGGTGATGGTCGTGCCGACCCCGCGTGGCGAGGTCAACGAACTGGTGCTGGCGGCGGCCTGCATCGCCGGTGTCGACCGCGTGTTCACCATCGGTGGCGCTCAGGCGGTTGCGGCGTTGGCTTATGGCACTGAAAGCGTTCCGCAAGTCGATAAAGTTGTGGGTCCGGGCAACATCTATGTCGCCACTGCCAAGCGTCACGTGTTCGGTCAGGTCGGCATCGACATGATCGCAGGTCCTTCGGAAATTCTGGTGGTGTGTGATGGTCAGACGGACCCGGACTGGATTGCCATGGACCTGTTTTCCCAGGCTGAGCACGATGAGGACGCTCAGGCGATTCTGGTCAGCCCGAATGCCGAGTTTCTCGATCAGGTGGCCACCAGCATCGCCAAACTGATGCCGACCATGGAGCGCGCTGAAATCATCAACACCTCGATCAATGGCCGTGGTGCGTTGATCAAGGTCGCCGACATGAGCCAGGCCATCGAAGTGGCCAATCGTATTGCGCCTGAACACCTGGAGCTGTCCGTGGCAGATCCGCAAGCTTGGTTGCCGCAGATTCGCCACGCAGGCGCGATCTTCATGGGCCGTCACACCTCTGAGGCGCTGGGCGACTACTGCGCAGGCCCGAACCACGTCTTGCCGACCTCCGGCACGGCGCGTTTCTCCTCGCCACTGGGCGTGTATGACTTCCAGAAGCGTTCCTCGATCATCTTCTGCTCGGAGCAAGGTGCATCGGAGCTGGGCAAGACTGCATCGGTACTGGCTCGTGGTGAATCGTTGACCGCCCACGCCCGCAGCGCTGAATACCGAATCGTTGATAACCCACAAGAAGGCCAGTGAGCATGAGCAAGTTCTGGAGTCCGTTTGTCCGTGATCTCGTGCCTTACGTGCCGGGCGAACAACCGAAGCTGACCAAACTGGTCAAGCTGAACACCAACGAAAACCCTTATGGCCCGTCGCCGAAAGCCATCGAAGCTATGCGCGCCGAGGTCAACGACAATCTGCGTCTGTACCCGGATCCGAACAGCGACCTGCTGAAGCAGGCCGTCGCGCGCTACTACGGCGTCGAGACCAGCCATGTTTTTCTGGGTAATGGTTCCGATGAGGTGCTGGCCCACGCGTATCACGCGTTTTTCCTGCGGGAAAAACCGCTGCTGTTCCCGGACATCAGCTACAGCTTCTATCCGGTCTATTGCGGCCTGTATGGCGTCGAGTACGAAGCCGTTCCGCTGGACGCGCAGTTCCAGATTCGCGTTGAGGATTACAACCGTCCAAACGGCGGGATCATCTTCCCGAACCCCAATGCACCGACGGGCTGCCTGCTGGCACTCGAGGCGGTCGAGCAGATTCTTCAAGCCAACCCTGAGTCGGTGGTGATCGTCGATGAGGCTTACATCGATTTCGGTGGCGAAAGCGCGATTGCGCTGGTGGGGCGTTACCCGAACCTGCTGGTCACACAGACCCTGTCCAAGTCCCGTTCGCTGGCGGGGCTGCGTGTCGGGTTGGCCGTCGGTCATCCGGATCTGATCGAGGCGCTGGAACGGGTCAAGAACAGCTTCAACTCGTACCCGCTGGACCGCATGGCCATCGTCGGTGCAGCGGCGGCGTTCGACGATCGCGAATATTTCGAGAAGACTTGCAATCTGGTCATCGACAGCCGTGAAAAGCTGGTCGAGCAACTGGAAGGCAAAGGTTTTGAAGTGCTGCCGTCGGCGGCCAACTTCATCTTCGCTCGTCACCCGAAACACGACGCAGCGGGTCTGGCAGCCAAGGTGCGCGAGCAGGGCGTGATCGTGCGTCACTTCAGGCAGGAGCGCATTGCGCAATTCCTGCGCATCACCATCGGCACGCCGGAGCAAAATCAGGCGCTGGTGGAGGCGTTGGGCGAGTTGTAAGTCTTTCCGCCTTCCATAAAAAACCGCCGAATTCGGCGGTTTTTTATGGAAGAAATACTGGCGCACCTTGTGGGAGCCGCCTTGGTGGCGAAAGCGGTGTGTCGTCCAAAACGTCTGTGACTGAATTGACGGCTTCGCCAGCAAGCCGGCTCCCACAGGTTTGTCGAGAGGCTCAATCCTCTGCCGCAGGCTGCGGCGTCTGCGGCGGACGCAGTCCCACCTCCGCCATCAGCTTCAATTCCTTGCCATTGCGCATGACCTGAATCGCGATCTTCTCCGACGGCTTGGTGCGCGCCACCTGATTCATCGATTTACGCCCATCGCCCGCAGGCTCGCCATTGATACTCAGGATCACGTCACCCAATTGAAGACCGGCCTTCTGCGCAGGCCCGTCGCGGAAAATGCCGGCCACCACGATGCCAGGACGGTCTTTCAGGCCAAAGGATTCGGCCAGTTCTTGCGTCAGAGGCTGAACCTCGATCCCCAGCCAGCCACGAATCACCTGGCCGTGCTCGATGATCGACTTCATCACCTCCAGCGCCAGTTTGGTCGGGATCGCAAAACCGATGCCTTGCGAGCCGCCGGATTTGGAGAAAATCGCCGTGTTGATCCCGGTCAGGTTGCCGTTAGCATCTACCAGCGCGCCGCCCGAGTTGCCGGGGTTGATCGCGGCGTCGGTCTGGATGAAGTCCTCATAGGTGTTCAGGCCCAGTTGATTACGGCCTGTGGCGCTGATGATGCCCATGGTGACCGTCTGACCCACGCCGAATGGGTTACCGATCGCCAGTGCGACGTCACCGATGCGAATGCTGTCGGAGCTGCCAAGGGTAATGGAGGGCAGGTTTTTCAGGTCGATCTTCAACACGGCCAGGTCGGTTTCCGGATCGCTGCCGATCACTCGGGCGATGGTTTCGCGGCCATCCTTCAACGCCACGACGATCTGGTCAGCACCCGAGGTGACGTGGTTGTTGGTCAGCAGATAGCCTTCGGGGCTCATGATCACCGCCGAGCCGAGGCTGGATTCCATGCGCCGCTGTTTGGGCAGGTTGTCACCGAAGAAGCGGCGGAACTGCGGGTCTTCGAATAACGGGTGATTGGGCTTGTTGTTGACCATCTTGGTCGTGTACAGGTTGGCTACCGCAGGCGCGGCGCTGCTCACCGCGTCGGCATAGGACACCGGCCCCGGTTGAATGAAGGCGGTTTGCGGGGCTTGTTGCAGGTTGACGTCCTGGCTGGGCAGGCCGACCCACTGTGGATAGCGCTGAATAATCAATAAAGCGATAAGCACACCAGCGAGCAACGGCCAGCCGAGAAAACGCAGCGCTTTGAACATTGAACAAGGTCCTGAAAGGAAAAACGCAGCGTACCTGCGCCATAATGGCGGGCATTATACGAGGACCGGCACGGTCTGAAATGCCTATTTAGGAGACTTTTATGGCTGTTTCTCTGAACACTCTCGTCGAGGAGGCGGACCGCTATCTGGGCAGCGCGCGGGTTCAGGATTACTGCCCCAATGGCCTTCAGGTCGAAGGGCGCCCGCACGTCAGTCGGATCATCTCCGGCGTCACGGCCAGTCAGGCGTTACTGGATGCGGCGGTCGATGCGGACGCCGATTTGATCCTGGTGCATCACGGCTATTTCTGGAAGGGCGAAGACGCGCGCATTACTGGCATGAAACAGCGCCGCCTGAAGACGTTGCTCAAGCACGACATCAGCTTGCTCGCCTACCATCTGCCCTTGGACCTGCATCCGGAGGTGGGCAATAACGTGCAACTGGCACGGCAACTGGACATTACCGTCGAAGGCCCGCTCGATCCCGAGAACCCGCGGGTGGTGGGGCTGGTTGGCTCGCTGTCGGAACCCATGACGCCGCGAGACTTCGCCCATCGGGTGCAGAGCGCGCTGGGGCGTGAACCGCTACTGATAGAGGGCAGTGGAATGATTCGCCGCGTGGGCTGGTGCACCGGAGGTGGACAGGGTTATATCGATCAGGCCGTATTGGCGGGCGTCGATCTGTACTTGAGCGGTGAGGCGTCGGAGCAGACCTTCCACAGCGCGCGGGAAAATGACATCAGCTTCATTGCCGCCGGGCATCACGCGACTGAGCGCTATGGCGTGCAGGCGCTGGGTGATTACCTGGCGAGGCGCTTTGCGTTGGAACATTTGTTCATTGATTGCCCGAATCCGATTTGAAATTGCCGCCCGCAACCGCCGATCCCCTCTGTGGGAGCCGGCTTGCTGGTGAAAGCGTTTTGTCATTCAACACATCGGTACCTGAACTGACGCCTTCGCCAGCAAGCCGGCTCCCACAGCGATGCGCGTCGAGTATCGCATTTATGATCGGCGCTGATTCTGTGGGAGCCGCCTTGGTGGCGAATGCAGTTGACCAGTCAACATGGAATTTCCCGTGGAACAGAGGTGACCTTCATTCGTCCAAATCCTGAGCTATATGGTTATATCCTTTCGATCTATAAGCTCCACTGATTAGAATCAGGCCCCATGATAAAGTGCCTCGCTCGATAGAGCCCGCAGGCTCTCCATAAAAGTACGTTATCCCGTGAGTAACCATGGTCGACAAACTGACGCATCTGAAACAGCTGGAGGCGGAAAGCATCCACATCATCCGTGAGGTCGCCGCCGAGTTCGATAACCCGGTGATGCTGTACTCGATCGGCAAGGACTCCGCCGTGATGCTGCACCTGGCGCGCAAGGCGTTCTTTCCGGGCAAGCTGCCTTTCCCGGTGATGCACGTCGACACGCGTTGGAAATTCCAGGAGATGTACCGCTTCCGCGACAAGATGGTCGAGGAGATGGGCCTTGAGCTGATCACCCACATCAACCCGGAAGGCGTGGCGCAGGACATCAACCCGTTCACCCACGGCAGCTCCAAGCACACCGACATCATGAAAACCCAGGGCCTGAAACAGGCGCTGGACAAGCACGGTTTCGACGCCGCTTTCGGTGGTGCTCGCCGCGACGAAGAGAAATCCCGCGCTAAAGAACGCGTCTACTCCTTCCGCGACAGCAAACACCGTTGGGACCCGAAGAACCAGCGTCCCGAGTTGTGGAACGTGTACAACGGCAACGTCAACAAAGGCGAGTCGATCCGCGTATTCCCACTCTCCAACTGGACCGAGCTGGACATCTGGCAGTACATCTACCTTGAAGGCATCCCGATCGTCCCGCTGTATTTCGCCGCCGAACGCGAAGTCATCGAGAAGAACGGCACGCTGATCATGATCGATGACGACCGCATCCTCGAACACCTCACCGACGAGGAAAAGGCGCGCATCGTCAAGAAGAAAGTACGTTTCCGTACCCTGGGCTGCTACCCGTTGACGGGCGCTGTCGAGTCGGAGGCCGAAACCCTGACGGACATCATTCAGGAAATGCTCCTGACGCGAACTTCCGAGCGCCAAGGCCGAGTCATCGACCACGATGGGGCGGGCTCGATGGAAGATAAAAAACGTCAAGGTTATTTCTAAGGGGTTGTCATGTCGCATCAATCTGATTTGATCAGCGAGGACATCCTCGCCTATCTGGGCCAGCACGAGCGTAAAGAGATGCTGCGCTTTCTGACCTGTGGCAACGTCGACGACGGCAAGAGTACGTTGATCGGCCGCTTGCTGCACGATTCCAAAATGATCTACGAAGATCACCTGGAAGCCATCACTCGCGACTCCAAGAAGTCCGGTACCACGGGCGATGACGTCGACCTGGCGCTGCTGGTGGATGGTCTGCAAGCCGAGCGCGAGCAGGGCATCACCATCGATGTGGCCTACCGATATTTCTCGACGGCCAAACGCAAATTCATCATCGCCGATACCCCCGGCCATGAGCAGTACACCCGCAACATGGCCACCGGTGCTTCCACCTGTGACCTTGCGATCATTCTGGTCGACGCCCGTTATGGCGTGCAGACCCAGACCCGCCGCCACAGCTACATCGCCTCGCTGCTGGGCATCAAGCACATCGTGGTCGCCATCAACAAGATGGACCTCAATGGCTTCGACGAAACCACTTTCGAGCAGATCAAAGCGGATTATCTGAAGTTCGCCGAGCGTATTTCCCTGAAGCCGACGACCATGGAATTTGTTCCGATGTCGGCGCTCAAGGGCGACAACGTGGTGAACAAGAGCGAGCGTTCGCCGTGGTACACCGGCAAGTCGCTGATGGAAATCCTCGAAACCGTCGAGATTTCCAACGACCGCAACCTCGACGACCTGCGCTTCCCTGTGCAATACGTCAACCGTCCGAACCTGAACTTCCGTGGCTTCGCCGGTACGCTGGCCAGCGGCATCGTGCGCAAGGGTGACGAAGTCGTGGTGCTGCCATCAGGCAAGGGCAGTCGCGTGAAGTCCATCGTCACCTTCGAAGGTGAGCTGGAGCACGCAGGCCCCGGTCAGGCCGTGACCCTGACCATGGAAGACGAAATCGATATCTCCCGTGGCGACCTTTTGGTTCATGCCGACAACGTGCCGCAAGTGGCAGATGCGTTCGATGCCATGCTGGTGTGGATGGCCGAAGAGCCGATGCTGCCGGGCAAGAAGTACGACATCAAACGCGCTACGTCCTATGTGCCAGGCTCGATTGCCAGCATCACCCACCGGGTCGATGTGAACACTCTGGAAGAAGGCCCAGCCAGCGCGCTGCAACTGAACGAAATCGGCCGCGTGAAGGTCAGCCTCGACGCACCGATTGCGCTGGATGGTTACGACACCAACCGCACCACTGGCGCGTTCATCGTCATTGACCGTTTGACCAACGGCACCGTCGCGGCGGGCATGATCATCGCCAAACCGGTTGCGGCGGGCCATGACACCCATCACGGCGCGCTGGCCCACGTATCGGTTGAAGAGCGCGCTCAGCGTTTCGGCCAGAAGCCCGCCACTGTGCTGTTCAGCGGCTTGTCGGGCGCGGGCAAGAGCACCCTGGCGTATGCCGTCGAGCGCAAGCTGTTCGACATGGGCCGTGCGGTGTTTGTCCTCGATGGCCAGAACCTGCGTCACGACCTGAACAAAGGTCTGCCACAGGATCGTGCAGGGCGTACCGAAAACTGGCGTCGTGCCGCGCATGTGGCGCGTCAGTTCAACGAAGCAGGCCTGCTGACCCTGGCCGCCTTCGTTGCGCCGGATGCGGCGGGTCGCTCGAACGCCAAGGCGCTGATCGGCGATGATCGCCTGATCACCGTTTACGTTCAGGCATCGCCGCAAGCGTGCCGGGAACGCGATCCTCAGGGCCTGTACGCGGCTGGCAAGGACAACATCCCCGGTGAGTCTTTCCCGTACGACGTGCCGCTGGACGCCGATCTGGTGATCGACACCCAGTCGTTGAACGTTGAAGACAGCGTCAAACAAGTGCTGGACCTGCTGCGAGCGCGCGGCGCGATCTAAGCGATGTTTGATGTACAAGAAACCCGCCAGCAATGGCGGGTTTCTTGTTGGTGCCGGCCCCGCAGCAACACATTTCTCTATGGGCGAATTTATTCGCGATTGGCCGGTACATCCAACACATGTCTGTCGGATGTACCACCGCATCGCGAATGAATTCGCTCCCACAATAGTCCCGCGTCAGGTCAGATTTTAGTGATGTCGCAGATGCATCCGTTGATCCCTGCCTGCGGCCAGAATCCAAAGCTCACAAAACCGGCAATGGCGAGCGTCCCTCACAACGCTGATCAAACGTGTGCTTCTCGCACAGTTGCTCCCACCGCGATTCGTATGCCTGTTGTTCGGTGATGTAGCAGTTTTCGACGCAATCTGCGGATACGCATCCACTCAGTGCGATACACAGGGCGGCGGTTCTGACGGTAGGGGCAGCAAGGAAGTATTTCATAGGTGGGTCAGTAGCCGATTTTCATCGTGGCCTCGCGCCCTTCACATCTTGGATCGACAGATCCGGTCGAACACTTGTAATCAAGATCCAGATCGTACTTTCTGAGCTCGACGATATAGCAGTCTTTCACGCAATCGGCAGAGACGCAGCCTATCAGGGGCAAGCAGCAAAGCAGGGCAGTGATCGTTTTCATGGTGGCTCCAGTTTTTTGGAGATCCTATTAGGTCGCTTTACTGGCGCGTAGATGGCGGCGTCTGATAGACCCGTAGGATGTTTCTGTAAAGTCGAAACACACAAAAAAGCCCGCCCCTGATCACCTCAGGGGCGGGCTTTCTTTGATGCGCTCGGGAGTTACTTCTTCAACCCGTAATGCTCATCCAGCATACCCGGCGTGTTCGGCGCTTTTGGCGCGTAGTCCCGCGGCGGCTCGGCGGCGGTGCGCGGTGGGGTCAGGCGGTCGCGTGGGGTCTGCACCGAATCCGGATGCAAAGCGGCCAGCAGGCGTTGGCGGGTGAGTTCGTCGGTGGCCAGGCGATTGGCGCTTTCGGCCAGATGTTCCTGGACTTCCTGATAGCTCTGAGTCAGCTTCTGGACCAGATTAGCCGTGCTGTTGAAGTGAGTGACCACCTCGTTCTGATATCTGTCGAAACGCTCCTGAACGTCATCCAGCTGGCGCTGAGTGCTGTTAGGCGCGGCATTGGGCAGCGCACGTGCCACGAAGAAACCGATGGCGACACCGGCAACCAGGGCAATAGTCGGCAGCAACCAAACTAAGAGCGAGTAATCCACGAGTCCTTCCTCTATAAACGGCTTTGCTTTACGTTAACGGCTCGAACCTGCGCTGTATAGCGGCGACGCGTCGCCGACATGCCAGCCACAGACAATCAGCTAGACGAGTCGACCCAATTGAAGGTCACGGAGTTCATTCTTGCTCATGCGTGAAACCCCTGTATTCATCGACGGCCCGGTGGGCCAACTCGAAGCCCTGTACCTTGACCTGGAAGGGGCCAAGGGCCTGGCGCTGATCTGCCATCCTAACCCGGTTCAGGGCGGCACGATGCTCAATAAAGTCATCTCGACCCTGCAACGTACCGCGCGGGACGCAGGATACATCACGTTGCGTTTCAATTACCGGGGCGTTGGTGAAAGTGCGGGCAGTTCGGACATGGGGCAGGGCGAGGTCGATGATGCCGAAGCGGCGGCTGCCTGGCTGCGTGACAAACACCCGGATCTGCCGATGACGCTGTTCGGCTTCTCATTCGGTGGTTTCGTGGCTGCGACACTCGGCGGACGTCTTGAAGCCAAGGGCGAAACCCTGAGTCACCTGTTCATGGTTGCACCGGCAGTGATGCGCATCGCAGACCCGAGCGCACTGCCACAAAACGGCCCGCTGACCCTGATCCAGCCAGAAACCGACGAAGTGGTGGACCCACAACGGGTATATGCCTGGTCTGACGCACTCTCGCGCCCCCATGAGCTGCTGAAAGTGGCAGAATGCGGACACTTTTTTCACGGCAAGCTGACCGATCTCAAGGATCTGGTCGTGCCGCGCCTTTGAATCGATCGCCGTACCCAGAATAAGCGACCCGCCATGACCACTCGTATCCTGACCGGTATCACCACCACCGGTACGCCCCATTTGGGCAACTATGCCGGTGCCATTCGCCCGGCCATCGTCGCCAGCCGCCAGAGCGACGCCGATTCGTTCTACTTCCTGGCCGACTATCATGCGCTGATCAAGTGCGATGACCCGTTGCGCATTCAGCGTTCGCGTCTGGAAATCGCCGCGACCTGGCTGGCTGCCGGTCTGGACGTAGACCGCGTCACTTTCTATCGCCAGTCTGACATCCCGGAAATTCCTGAGCTGACCTGGCTGCTGACTTGCGTTGCGGGCAAGGGCCTGCTCAATCGCGCCCATGCCTACAAGGCGTCGGTGGACAAGAACGTCGAAGCCGGTGAAGACCCGGATGCGGGCGTGACCATGGGCCTGTTCAGCTACCCGGTGCTGATGGCGGCGGACATTCTGATGTTCAACGCTCACCAAGTGCCGGTCGGTCGTGACCAGATTCAGCACGTCGAAATGGCCCGTGACATTGGCCAGCGCTTCAACCACTTGTTCGGTCAGGGCAAGGAATTTTTCGTCATGCCCGAAGCGTTGATCGAGGAGAGCGTGGCGACCCTGCCGGGCCTCGACGGTCGCAAGATGTCGAAGAGCTACGACAACACGATCCCGCTGTTCAGCAGCGCCAGGGAGATGAAGGACGCGATTTCGCGCATCGTCACCGATTCGCGTCTGCCGGGCGAAGCGAAAGATCCGGACAACTCGCACCTGTTCACTCTGTATCAGGCGTTCGCCACCAAAGCGCAGAGCGACGAGTTCCGCGCGGACCTTCTGCAAGGCCTGGGCTGGGGCAATGCTAAACAGCGTCTATTCCAACTGCTGGACAGCGAATTGGGTGAAGCCCGCGAGAACTACCATCGTCTGATTGAACGTCCGGCCGATCTGGAGGACATTCTGCTGGCCGGTGCGCAAAAAGCTCGTCGTATCGCCACGCCGTTCTTGGGCGAGTTGCGGGAGGCGGTGGGGCTGCGCTCCTTCCGCGAGACCACACAAGCCGTCGCCGCCACCAAGAAAAAAGCCGCCAAGGGGGCGCGCTTCGTCAGCTTCCGCGAGGACGACGGCAGCTTCCGCTTCCGCCTGCTGGCGGCGGACGGTGAGCAACTGCTGTTGTCGCGCACTTTTGCCGACGGCAAGGCGGCCGGGGCCGTGACCAAACAGTTGCAGCAAGGCGGCGCGCTGGACATTCGTTCGGAAGGCGAGGCATTCACGGTCTGGCTGGGCGGCGCCTGTGTGGCAGACAGCCCGGCGTTCGCCGACACGGCGGCCCGTGACGCTGCTATCGAAGCCCTGAAGCTGGCCTTGTCGCCACAACAGGATTAATTGCCATTACAACGGGCCATCGCTACAGTGGCGGCCCGTTTTTGTTACCTCGCTAACGAAATTATGACGCCTCTAGAAAGCTACCAGAACGACCTTAAGAAACCCGAGTTCTTCCATGACGCCGCTCAGGAAAACGCTGTGCGTCATCTGCAGCGTCTGTACGACGATCTGATCGCGGCCCATGAGAGCAAGCCAGGCCTGTTCGGCAAGCTGTTCGGCAAGAAAGAGGTCTCGGTGGTCAAGGGCCTGTATTTCTGGGGCGGGGTAGGCCGTGGCAAGACCTATCTGGTCGACACCTTCTTCGAAGCGCTGCCGTTCGAAGACAAGATGCGCACGCACTTCCACCGTTTCATGAAGCGCGTGCATGAGGAAATGAAGACCCTCAAAGGTGAGAAAGACCCGTTGAAGGCGATCGCCAAGCGCTTCGCTCAGGAAGCCCGAGTGATCTGCTTCGACGAATTCTTCGTGTCCGACATCACCGACGCCATGATCCTGGGCACGCTGATGGAAGAGCTGTTCAAGAACGGCGTGACGCTTGTCGCCACCTCGAACATCGTGCCGGACGGCCTGTATAAAGACGGCCTGCAACGCGCGCGCTTCCTGCCTGCGATTGCGCTGATCAAACAGAACACCGACATCGTCAACGTCGACAGCGGCGTGGACTATCGGCTGCGCCATCTGGAGCAAGCCGAGCTGTTCCACTTCCCGCTGAACGAAGCGGCCCACGAAAGCCTGCGCCAGAGCTTCCGTGCCTTGACGCCGGAATGCACCAAGGCCACCGAAAACGACGTGCTGATGATCGAGAATCGTCCGATCAAGGCGTTGCGCACCTGTGACGACGTGGCGTGGTTCGAATTCCGTGAGCTGTGCGACGGCCCGCGTAGCCAGAACGACTACATCGAGTTGGGCAAGATTTTCCACGCTGTGCTGCTCAGCGGCGTGGAGCAGATGAGTGTCACCACCGACGACATCGCCCGTCGTTTCATCAACATGGTCGACGAGTTCTACGACCGTAACGTGAAGCTGATCATCTCGGCGGAGGTCGAGTTGAAGGATCTGTATTCCGGTGGTCGCCTGAACTTCGAATTCCAGCGCACCTTGAGCCGGTTGCTGGAAATGCAGTCCCACGAGTTCCTGTCTCGCGCGCACAAGCCGTAACGCGCTGATCGCTGATCATTGTGGGAGCCGGCATGCTGGCGAAGACGAATTGGCAGTCGATATCGTGTCGGCTGACTCGACCTTTCGCCAGCAAGCCGGCTCCCACAGGATCGCTGTAGTGTCAGGCAGCTAATGAAAACGCCCCGAATTGTAGCGGGGCGTTTTTCATTTCAGGCGGCCTGCTGGAACTGCTGCCGATACTGGTTCGGCGACAATTCTGTGTGCTGGCGGAACAGGCGGGCAAAGAAGCTCGCGTCGTCGTAGCCGACTTCGTAACTGATGGTCTTGATGCTCTTGCGGGACCCCGACAGCAGTCCTTTGGCGGTCTCGATACGCAAGCGTTGCAGGTAATGCAGCGGCTTGTCCCCCGTGGCCGTCTGAAAGCGGCGCATGAAGTTGCGAATGCTCATGCCGTGCTCTCGCGCCACATCCTCAAAGCGAAACTTGTCAGCGAAGTGCTCTTCGAGCCAATGCTGAATCTGCAGAATGATCACGTCCTGGTGCAGTTTCTGCCCGCCGAAGCCCATACGGCCTGGCGAGTAGCTCCGTTGCACTTCATACAAAATGTCCCGCGCCACGGTCTGCGCCACGTTGGCGCCGCAGAAGCGTTCGATCAAGTAGATGTACAAGTCACAGGCTGAGATCGTCCCGCCTGCGCAATACAGATTGTCAGCGTCGGTCAGGTGCTTTTCCTGATTGAGCAGCACGTTGGGGAAGCGTTCAGCGAAGTCGTTGAAGAAGCGCCAGTAGGTGGTGGCCTCTTTGCCGTCGAGCAAGCCTGCTTCCGCCAGCCAGAACACGCCGCTGGCTTCGCCGCACAACACGGCGCCTCGGGCGTGCTGCTCGCGCAGCCACGGCAGGATTTGCGGATAGCGGGCGCGCAAGGTGTCGAAGTTATCGACGAAGGCAGGGAGGATGATGATATCGGCGTTTTCCAGCGTGCCATCGACCGGCAACATGACTTCACTGAAACTGCGCACCTGCTGGCCATCTGGGCTGACCAGTCGGGTTTCAAAGGCGGCTTTTAGGCCGTGGCCCAGCTGTTTGCCGTAGCGCAGGCTGGCCAGATGGAAGAAGTCCTTGGCCTGGGTCAGGGTGGAAGCGAAAATTCCATCGATCGCAAGGATGCTGACGCGCCGCAACGGCACGGTGTGTTGAGTAGACATAATCTGTTGTTCTTATAAGGGAAAGTGGTCAAGCAACGGCGTGATCGTCTTATTTTTTGTCGGATGTGTCCAGTGTCGTCGTTAAATCCCTCGGAATACGCTCTGTTCGCAACGATGTCCGACGATCCCTCACGACAAGGTGTCCCATGCTCCCAAGAACTCTTTTCAGCCCGGAACACGAGCTTTTCCGTGACAGTGTTCGCAAGTTTCTCGAACAGGAGGCCGCGCCTTTTCATGCTGCGTGGGAAAAGCAGGGGCATGTTGATCGCACGCTGTGGAACCGTGCGGGCGAGCAGGGCATGTTGTGTTCGCATCTGCCTGAAGCCTACGGTGGCATGGCGGCGGACTTCCTCTACACCACGGTGGTGATCGAAGAGATTTATCGGCTGGGCCTGACCGGTATCGGTTTTTCGCTGCACTCGGACATCGTCGCGCCCTATATCCTGCATTACGGCAGCGAAGCCCTGAAGCAGAAGTACCTGCCGAAGATGGTGTCGGGTGAATTGGTCACGGCCATTGCCATGACCGAGCCGGGGGCGGGCTCGGACCTCCAGGGGGTGAAGACCACGGCCGTGCTGGATGGGGATGAGTACGTCATCAATGGCTCGAAAACCTTCATCACCAACGGCTTTCTCGCGGAGCTGGTGATCGTGGTCGCCAAAACCGACCCCAAAGCAGGCGCCAAAGGCACAAGTCTGTTTCTGGTGGAGGCGGGCACGCCGGGCTTCGAGAAGGGCAAGCGTCTGGAAAAGGTCGGGATGAAGGCGCAAGACACCTCCGAATTGTTTTTTCAGGACGTCCGTGTGCCGAAGGCGAATCTGTTGGGGCAGGCGGGCATGGGCTTCGCCTATTTGATGCAGGAATTGCCGCAAGAGCGATTGACCGTTGCCATTGGCGCCATTGCGTCGGCTGAAGCTGCGTTGCAATGGACGCTGGACTACACCCGCGAACGCAAGGCGTTTGGGCAGGCGATCGCCGATTTTCAGAACACCCGGTTCAAGCTGGCGGAGATCGCTACCGAAGTGCAGATCGGACGGGTGTTTGTCGATCGCTGTCTGGAGTTGCATCTGGAGGGCAAGCTGGATGTGCCGACGGCGGCGATGGCCAAATACTGGGCCACTGACCTGCAATGCAAGGTGCTCGACGAATGCGTGCAACTGCATGGTGGCTACGGCTTCATGTGGGAATACTCGATTGCACGGGCCTGGGCGGATGCACGGGTGCAGCGGATTTATGCGGGGACTAACGAGATTATGAAGGAGATCATTGCGCGCTCACTCTGAGCCGAACATGGACCCTGTAGGCGTGAGCTTGCTCGCGATAGCATCAATTCAGACGCCGCATTGGTGAATGACACACCGCAATCGCGAGCAAGCTCACTCCTACAAGAGGTATGCGTTACGGAGCAGGATTGGGCTGATCCTTGTGAATCGCCTCGATCCCCGCCAGCACTTCCTCGGACAGCACCAGCTCAGCGCTGGCCAGGTTGCTGTCCAGTTGCTCAAGCGTCGTGGCGCCAATGATGTTACTGGTCACGAACGCGCGGCTGGTGACGAACGCCAGCGCCATTTGCGCCGGGTCCAGGCCGTGTTCTCGGGCCAGTGCCACATAGCGGGCGCAGGCCGCTTCCGACTGCGGGTTGAAGTAGCGGGTGAAACGGCTGTACAGGCTCAGACGGCCTTTCGGTGGGCGAGCGCCGTTGGCGTATTTGCCTGACAGCAACCCGAACGCCATCGGCGAGTACGCCAACAGACCGCACTGTTCGCGAATGGCGACTTCCGCCAAACCCACCTCAAAACTGCGGTTCAGGAGGTTGTACGGGTTCTGGATCGACACCGGGCGCACCAAGCCGTGAGTCTCTGATTCGGCCAAGTATTTCATCGTGCCCCAGGCGCTTTCGTTGGACAGGCCGACGTGGCGAATCTTGCCTGCCTTGACCTGTTCGTTCAGCGCTTCAAGGGTTTCCAGCAGTGGCGTGAATTGTTCGTCACTGTGGGTATAACCCAGTTTGCCGAAGAAGTTGGTGCTGCGTTCCGGCCAGTGCAGTTGATACAGGTCGATGTAATCGGTTTGCAGGCGCTTGAGGCTGGCGTCCACGGCGGCAACGATGTGATCGCGGTTGAATTTCAGTTGGGCGTCGCGGATATAGTCGATGCCGTTGCCGGGACCGGCGATCTTGCTGGCGAGAATCCAGTCGGCGCGGTCGCCGCTTTTCTTGAACCAGTTGCCAATGATGGTTTCGGTGGCGGCGTAGGTGTCTTTCTTCGGCGGGACTGGATACATCTCGGCGGTATCCATGAAATTGATGCCCGCTGCCTTGGCGCGTTCGATCTGGGCGAAGGCTTCGGACTCGGTGTTCTGTTCGCCCCAGGTCATGGTGCCGAGACAGATGGCGCTGACATTGAGGTCTGTTCTGCCCAGTTGGCGGTAATCCATACAGCTCTCCCGATCAAAAGACCCATAAAAGCAGGTTGAAATTTTTTTCGCAATCTGGATAATTCCGCAGCTCTTCGTCGTGGGAGTGATGCCCCGCGATACAAGACACCGCTGCGATCGAACGCGCTGACCCGAGCCCCCTATAGCGTTCGTGCCCGGCGGCCTTTGACTTGTCAAAGACCGTACTAACGAGTATGCTCCGCCGTCTATTTTTCAGGGCGGCCTTTGAGGCTATAAAGAATGAAAACTTTTACCGCTAAACCGGAAACAGTAAAGCGCGACTGGTACGTCGTCGACGCTGCTGGCCAGACCCTGGGTCGTTTGGCCACTGAAATCGCGAGCCGTCTGCGTGGCAAACACAAGCCGGAATATACTCCGCACGTCGACACTGGCGACTACATCGTCGTGATCAACGCTGAGCAAATCCGTGTTACTGGCGCCAAGACCTCCGACAAGATCTACTACTCTCACTCCGGTTTCCCGGGCGGGATCAAGTCGATCAACTTTGAAAAGCTGATCGCCAAAGCTCCTGAGCGCGTGATCGAGACCGCGGTCAAAGGCATGCTGCCTAAGAACCCGCTGGGTCGCGACATGTATCGTAAGCTG